>CAYVGE010000038.1:0-8374 GCA_964450395.1 uncultured Actinomycetota bacterium | reverse complement strand
TCGTCCGCGTCGTAGACGCCGTAGATGAAGTTCGGCGACGCGATCATGTCGAAGTTCAGGTATGCGGCGATCCGGTCCAGCTCTGTCTGGCTCAGCCCGGTGACGTAGTCCTCAGAGCCGACGAGCCCCTGCTCTTCGGCGGCCCACCAGGCGAACCGCAGGGTGTTCTCGGGGTTCAGCTTCGACAGCGACAGCGCGATCTCCAGCAGTGCCCCGGAGCCCGAGCCGTTGTCGTTGATCCCCGGACCCTGGATCACCGAGTCGAGGTGCGCGCCCGCCATGACGACGTTGTCGTCGTTGCGGCCGGGCAGCTCGGCGATCACGTTGAAGTACTCGCGCGTCTGGATCGGGGGCACCTCGACGAAGGCGGTCGATCCGTCCTGGGCCAGCGCGACGCCGTCAGCGAAGCTCGCACCGACGACGGGAATGCCGTGCTGGATGGACGTGCCGTCGCCCAACGTCGACGCGTTCGCGACGATCAGGCCCTCGCGGTCGGGCGTGTCGCCCTGGTTGAAGATGATCACGGCCTCGGCGCCGGCGTTCTCCGCGTTCAACGCCTTGTCACCGAAGTTGCAGGTGCCACGCTGGATGAGCGCGATGTCGGCGTCGCCGCTGAAGTCCAGCCCGGCGAAGTCCGCGGCCTCGCACCCGCTGCTGCTTGCGCGGTCGCCGGAAAGGTTGATGTCAACCGGGATGACCGCTCCTTCGACCGTGCCCGAGCCGCTACCGGTGAACGCACCGGTCTCGTAGTCGGCCATCACCGGCGTCACCTGCCGGAGCGTGGACGGGAGCACGAAGGTGACTTTGACCGGGTCGAGCGTGACCTTCCAGCCGGCGTTCCTGAGCAGAGCAGCGACGTACTCTGCACTGTCGTCGTACCCCTCGGTGCCCGCGGCACGGGTCCCCGGATAGAACTCATCCTCGTTGGCGTCGGCGATCTCCTGGAACGCCTCCGCGTGCTCGAACACGCCCTCCGCGGTGATGCAGTCGAGCAGCTTCTGGTAGGTGTTGTTGTTCCTGTTGTCGCAGGACTTCCCGCCTGGCTTCGCCTGTGCCGCAGCCCCGGGTAGCAGGGCCGCGAGCAGCATCGCAACGATCGCCACCGCGAGCGCGCGGGTCCGCGCCCGCCCCGGTGGCAGCGCCGAATGGTTCGTCATCAGCTCGATCCTCAGGTCGTGCCCCCGCATCCCGACAGCTCCAGCAGCGGAGACGTTGAACGGACGATGACACGATAGAGGACGCGGACTGATCCAAGAGGGGGATCTCTCGCTCCCCCACATGGCAAGAACGTACTAGGAGTCATGGCGCCACGCCCACGTCTTGACGCACGGTGACGATGCAGCGCCGAACGCCGTGCCGCTGCAGCCCGGCGCATCGGCCGGTGGTACATGACGCCGCCACAGCCCGGCGCAACGGCCGGTGGTACCTGACGAGGGTGGGTCGCGATCCGGTGCGGGCGCCCGCTTACCCCTGGTCGGCGAAGAAGCTGTCCCAGGGCACATCGAGTGGCCGCTCGAGACCGACGACCTCGTACAGGTGGCGCAGGAGCGGGAACTCGTGCTCGGCGATGACTCCGCGCTCGGTCAGCTTGGGCAGCGCCCCGCCGACCACCTCGATGCACGCCGCGCCCTCCAACGTCGGGTTGCCCAGCTCCTCACGCGCATCTGAGAACGTCCACCCCGCTCCCATCAACCTGCCGACCCGCACGTTGCGCCCACCCATGCTGGTGACGTACATGTCGCCGACGGTCGGCAGGATGTGCGGGTTGGCGGTCTCGCCACCCAGCAGCTCGACCATCCGCTCGGTCTCCGACGCCCCTTGGGCGAACACCGCCGCGGCGAAGTTGTGGTTCTGGTACTGGGGGTCGTCCTCGAGGGTCTCGAGCACGCCGTTGCTGATGCCGACGCCGAGCGCGAAGCAGTTCTTCAGCGCGGCCGACACCTCGGCGCCGACGAGGTCGATCCCCGTCCACACGTGGTACACGTCGGTGCGGAACAACGCAGCCATCTGCTCGGCGGCGTCCGCGTCCTCGCTGGCGAACAGCACGCAGGTGTGGCGACGGACGGCGACCTCGCCGGCGATCGACGGCCCGACGATGGCGGTCCACGTCACCTGCTCGCGCACCTCGTCGGGCACGGGCGCGGCCAGCACGTCCGGCAGGATGCGCAGCGTCCCGTCGTCCTCGGCCGCCATGCCCTTGGCGATGGTCACCACGTGCTGTCCCGGCCGCAGCAGTGGTGCCAGCTGCTGACCGGCCCACTCCACGCCGAACGAGTTGACCCCGCTCATCACGACCTCGGCGCCCTCGAGCGCTTCGGCGAGCTGCTCGAGCTGGTAGGCCTCGACCGACGACGGCAGCTCGACGTCCAGCCCGGGGTGCACCCCGTCGTCCTGGATGCGGTCGATGATGTCGCGGTCGAGGAACGTGCCGACCAGGCGGACGGTGTGGCCGTTCTCGATCAGCGGCACGGACAGCGCCGAAGCCATGATGCCCGAGCCCAGCACGGTGATGGTCGTCATGTCGCGGATCCTGTGGTCGTGGCCGTCTCAGCGCCGGCCGCGGCACCCGGGCGCCGGCGGCGCTGGTGGGATGGTGTCCGGCCCCGCCACGCCGCACGCATGCCCGCGACGCATCACGGTGACCCACCCGCATGGCGGGGACCGCCTGGCGCACCGCTCCCGGCGGGACGCGTGGCGGAGGCACACCACCCTCGCGCGCCGGCACGGGGCAGGTCAGGTGCGGGGGTCCGCCGGGGTCCGGCCCGCGCGTGCACGCTGGGGGCCCACCGTGTACTTCGGGTCCCGCGCCGAGATGAACCCCGCCCGGTACACCGCCCACCGCTCGGCCAGTGCCGCTCCGAGCAGCATGCCCGCGCCGACCACGCGGAGCACCGGCCGGCGGCGTCCGAACGCGCTGGCCACGGCACCGGCCGCTGACAGCCACTTGGCCGCCCTGGTGTAGCGTCCGGCGTCCTCGCGCTCGTACGGCTCGCCGAGGTCACCCAGCCGCCGGCGCATCACCTCCATGGCGACCAGCTCGACGAGCGCGCCGCCGATCGCCATGCGCTGGGCCGGTACGCCGTCGTCGCCGGCGAACAGCCACGCGCCGGCGCCGGCGCTGGCCGCCGCGCCCGCGCCGAACACGAACGGCAGCTCGGTGCGCGCCTCATGCCACACCGGCACCGCCGTGTCCGCGAACAGCACGGCGGTGTAGGTCGCCATGACCGTGCCGAGGGCGCCGGCGGCCAGGTCGGCCAGGACCCGCAGGCGGGGGAACCACCCCAGCTCGGCCAACAGCCACGCACCGCCCTGCGCGCCCGAGAACGCGACCAGCGTCCAGCTGCCGACACTCATCGGCGACGTCGGCTTGATCACCCGCAGCATGTGGTGGAACCGCTCGGGGCGACCCAGGTCCATGATGAGCAGCACCGGGCTGGGAACCAGCGCGGCGGTGCCCACGCGCCGCGCGACGTGCGCCAGCTCATGGCGCCCGGTCACCGTCGCCATGCCGGTCAGCACCGCCGACCCGCCGGCGATGCCCCCGGTCCAGAAGTACCAGGGGATCTCCCAGGTCCAGACGGGCTCCTTGATGACCGGCCGGTCGTAGTAGGTCCGCACCTCCGCGGCCGGCACCACCGCACCCCTGCCGCCCCCGACCAGCCGAGCCTGTGACGCGCTGTCGGCCGTCTCTGTCATGCCTGCGCCTTCCCGCGGTCCCGTGTCGGCGTCGGGCTCACCGGCGTCCCCCCAGCACCGCCATCGCCACCCCGGCGGCCAGCGTCGCGGCCGCGGCGGCCGCCGCGCGCCACATGGCACCCAGGTGCATGGTCGACGCGATGGGGTCCGGCGGCAGGCCGTACACCTCGGGCTCGTCGAGCAGAAGGAACACCGACCCGGCGCAGTCGACGCCGTCGGAGGGGCCGTCGCCGTACAGCTGCGCGCCGCCATAGCCGGCCGTGACGACCTCGTCGAGCCGGTCGCGCGCCATGGCGACCATGTCCTCATGCGTGCCGAAGTTGATCGAGTCGGTGGGGCACGCCTTGGCGCAGGCGGGATCCTCCCCGTCGACGAGGCGGTCGTAGCACAGGGTGCACTTCCAGACGCGGCCGTCGGCCTCGCGACGGTCGATGACGCCGTACGGACACGCGGGCACGCAGTAGCCACACCCGTTGCAGATGTCCTCCTGCACCACCACCGTGGCGAACTCGGTCTTGAACAGCGACCCCGTCGGGCAGACGTCGAGGCACGCCGCGGTGGTGCAGTGCTTGCAGACATCCGAGCTCATCAACCACCGGAACTCGGTGTCGCTGGGATCTGCACCCGGCGTCAGCCGGCCCACCGCGTGTTCTGCGGAACCAGGCTCCGCAGAGCTGCCGATGGGCACCGCCAGGCCGTCCTCGCCCATGCGCGTGACGTCCACATCGGCTGGATCGATCGCGCCGGGCGCGGCGCCGGGACCGTCCGCGAAGCCATGGCCGCCGATGCGCGTCAGCTCGACCGGGTCACCGGGACGCGCACCGGCGTGCTCGGTGAACACCCCCGCCTCGCCCATGGCCATGATCTCGGGCACGCGCTGCTCGATGAACGCCACGTGCCGCCACGTGTTGGCGCCCAGGCCGCCGGTGTTGTCGTACGACGCCCCCGACAGCTCACCCATGGTCGCCGGGATCGCGTTCCACTCCTTGCACGCGACCTCGCACGCCTTGCAGCCGATGCAGACGGTCGTGTCGGTGAAGAACCCCATCCGCGGGGGTGCGTCCTGATACCCCGGAGCGCCTGTCACCTCAGCGGTCATGCGTGGCCTCGCTCGGTCGAGTAGCCCGCCGGGTGGCCCTGCCCCTCGTCGGTGCGCTGGATGTTGCCGGGCCCGTGGGCCGTGTCGAGGTGTGGATAGGACTCGACGAACCGGCGCAGGGCGGGCCCGCGCGGCCGGCGGCCGGGCCGGATGTCGCAGGACGCTGCCTTGGTCTCCTGGATGTGGACGTTGGCGTCGAGCACGACCGGGAACAGGTCGTTGGCGGCGTCGCCGGTCGAGATGCCCTTGCTGCCCCAGTGGTAGGGCAGGCCCACCTGGTGGATCGTCCGCCCGGCGACGCGCAGCGGCGGGATCCGGTCGGTGACCAGCACCCGCGCCTCGATCGCCGTGCGCGCCGCGACGATGGTGGCCCAGCCGCCGTTGACCAGACCGCGTTCGGCCGCGAGCTCCGGGCTGACCTCGCAGAACATCTCAGGCTGCAGCTCCGACAGGTGTGGCACCCACCGGCTCATGCCGCCGGCGGTGTGGTGCTCGGTCAGCCGGTACGTCGTCATGACGTACGGGTAGGCGTCGGCACCCTCGGCACTGCCCGACGGGTTGTAGGGGTTGTCGCGCCGCGGCATCTGCTGGCGCGTCGGGTTGGCCTGCTGGCCGTAGAGCGGGTTGTCGACGGGCGACTCGTGCGGCTCGTAGTGGGTCGGGAACGGCCCGTCCTTCAACCCGTTGGGCACGTACAGCCAGGCCGTGCCGTCGGCCTGCATGATGAACGGATCACGGCCACGCAGCGCCCACTGCGCCTCGGCACCCTCCGGCGGCGTGTAGTCGGGCGCCATGCCGGTCGTGAAGTCCGGGGTGTCGTGCCCGGTCCACTGCTCGGTGTCGGCGTCCCACCACACGTAGGCCTTGCGCTCCGACCACGGGCGGCCGTCGGGATCCGCCGACGCGCGATTGTACAGGATGCGCCGGTTGTCGGGCCAGGCCCACGCCCACTCGGGCGCGACCCATGACTGCTCGTCGCCGGGCCGGCGCCGCCGCGTCTGGTTGACCCCCTCGGCGCGGCTGCCGCAGTAGATCCAGCAGCCGCACGCCGTCGACCCGTCCGCGGCGAGCTGCGTGTAACTGCTGAGCGGGTTGCCGTCGGCGTCCCAGCCGTTGATCTCGGTCAGCACCGCCTCGGCGTCGGGCTCGTCGTGCGGCCCTTCGGTCGGGTAGTCCCAGGTCAGGTCGTACAGCGGCAGGTCGATCGGGTCGACGTCCGCGCGGGCGATGCGCGAACCGTCGTCGGCGGTGAACAGCTTCTCGCGGATCCGCCGGCCCAGGTGGAACGCGAACCACAGGTCGCTGCGGCGGTCACCGGCCGGTTCGATTGCCTTGTCGTGCCACTGCAGCAGCCGCTGGGTGTTCGTGAACGACCCGTCCTTCTCGACGTGCGCCGCCGCCGGCAGCAGGAACACCTCGGTCCGGATGTCCTCGGTGCGCAGTTCGCCCGTCTCGATCTCCGGCGCGTCGTACCAGAACGACGCCGACTCGATCTCGTAGAGGTCGCGGACGACCAGCCACTCGAGCTCGGCGAGCGCGAAGCGGTGCAGGCGCCCGTTGACCGAGCCGATCACCGGGTTCTGGCCCCACAGGAAGAAGCCGGTCACCTTGTGCTCGAGCATGTCGAACACGCTCTGGTAGACCGAGTGGTCACCGGAGATGCGCGGCAGGTGGTCGAAGCAGAAGTCGTTGTCGGGGGTCGCCGCGTCGCCGAACCACGCCTTGAGCAGGCTCACCATGTAGGCGTCCATGTGACCCCAGTACCCCGCAGGTGCGGAGTTCGCGGTCACGTAGTCGTGCAGGTTCTCGTACTCCTGCGCGTGGGGCATCGGGATGTAGCCGGGCAGGATGTTGTACAGCGTCGGGATGTCGGTCGAGCCCTGGATGCTTGCGTGCCCGCGCAGTGCGAGGATGCCGCCGCCCGGGCGGCCGATGTTGCCGAGCAGCGTCTGGACGACCGCCGCCGTGCGGATGTACTGGACACCGACCGTGTGGTGGGTCCACCCGACCGCGTAGGCGAACGCCCCGGTCCGCTCACGACCGGAGTTGTCGCACAACGCCTCGCAGACCCGCAGGAACAGGTCCTGCGGGATGCCGCAGACCTCCTCTACCATCTCCGGCGTGTACCGGCGGTAGTGCCGCTTGAGCAGCTGGAACACGCACCGCGGGTGCTCCAGCGTGGGATCGATGGACGGCGGGTGACCGTGCTCGAGGCCACCGCCGTGCGAGCCGTGCTCCTGCCCCGCCTCCTCGGACTCGTGGCCGGGCCGGTCGCGGTGGCCCCCGCTGGGTTCCTCGGCGCCCATCTCGCGCTGGCCGGCCGACGGCGCGGCCTCCATGCCCTCGTACTGCCACGTCGACGTGTCGTAGGTGCCGGTCTGGGGGTCGTAGCCGCTGAACAGGCCGTCGAGTTCCTCGGTGTCGGCGAAGTCCTCGTTGATGATCACCGCGGCGTTGGTGTACTCGCGGACGTACTCGGTGAACTCCCGGCCGTTGGTCAGGATGTGGTTGATCACCCCGCCGAGGAAGGCGATGTCGGTGCCGGCGCGGATGGGCACGTGGATGTCGGCGACCGCGCTGGTCCGCGTGAACCGCGGATCGACGTGGATGATCGTCGCACCCCGGCGCTTGGCCTCCATCACCCACTGGAACCCGACCGGATGGCACTCGGCCATGTTCGAGCCCTCGATGACGATGACGTCGGCGTTGGCGAGGTCCTGCTGGAAGGTGGTCGCGCCACCGCGACCGAACGAGGTCCCCAGACTGGGGACGGTGGAGCTGTGTCAGATGCGCGCCTGGTTCTCGATCTGCACGGCGCCCAGCGCCGTCCACAGCTTCTTGATCAGGTAGTTCTCCTCGTTGTCGAGCGTGGCGCCACCGAGGCTCGCGAGCCCCATGGTCCGCCGCACGTCGACCCCGCGGTCGTCGGTCTGCTCCCAGTGCTCCCGGCGGTTGGCGATCACCCGGTCGGCGATCATGTCGACCGCCGTGTCGAGGTCGAGCTGCTCCCACTCGGTCGCGTACGGCCGGCGGTACCTGACGTGCAGCTCGCGGTCCGGGCCGGTCACCAGCTGCTTGGAGGCCGAGCCCTTCGGGCACAGCTTGCCGCGCGAGATCGGCGAGTCGGGGTTGCCCTCGATGTGGGTCACCTGCTCGTCCTGCACGTACACCCGCTGGCCGCAGCCGACGGCGCAGTAGGGGCAGATCGAGTCGACGACGCGGTCGGCGGACGCGGTGCGCCCCGCGAGCTCGGCGCTGCGCGGCGACTGGGCGGCCGCTCCGCGGCCGAGTGGATCGCCCTCGCGCAGCTGCCGCACCACGGGCCAGGCGTTCAGCAGCTCGCGCAGGGGCACGTGGCGCTCCTCTCGGCCGGAGGGGCCGGCACCCTACCCCGGCTCCTAGCGGCACGCACATGACGCGTGTCGTGCGTGCGGTGCGGGCAGGCCGGAGCACGACGCAGCGACGCGAGGAGCCGCCATGCCCGACCTGTTCGACGCGGCGGGGGCCGAGCCGCCGGCGGCTGCCGCTCGTCGGCGAGCAGCCCGGCGACGCCGAGGACCTGCAGGGCGAGCCCTTCGT
>CAYVGE010000037.1:0-22483 GCA_964450395.1 uncultured Actinomycetota bacterium | reverse complement strand
GCCACGACACCACCCGCGGCGACCCCCGACCGATGGGCGAACGCGACGCCGCCAAGGCCGACCACGTCGGCGAAGCCGCATCGGGCTAGGGGGTGGCCATGGAACCGTGGATGTGGATCGCGATCGCCGCCGTGGCGGTCGTCGTCATCGCCGTCGTGGTGTGGCTGCTGCTGCGTCGTCGCGGCCGGCAGCTCAAGAAGCAGTTCGGGCCGGAGTACGACCGCACGATGGCCACGCGGGACAGCAGGGACTCGGCGCACGCCGAGCTCGAGCGTCGCCTGGAGCGCCACGAGCGGTACGAGCTGCGCAGCCTGGACGACGCCGAGCGGGCGGCGTACGTCGAGCGGTGGAAGCAGGCACAGCGGCACTTCACCAAGCAGCCCGCCACCGGCCTGCTGGAGGCCGACGAGGTGCTGACCCGCCTGCTGCGCGACGTCGGGTACCCGACCGACAGCTTCGAGCAGCAGGCCGCCGACCTGTCGGTCGAGCACGCCGACGTGACCGGCGACTACCGGGAGGGCCGGGCCGTGGTCCACGACGTGCGCGAGGGCCGTGCCGGCACCGAGGAGATCCGTCGGGCGCTGCTGCACTACCGCGCGGTGTTCGAGCAGGTCGCCGGGACCGGCGTGACCGACGACGAGGCCGTCTCGTGAGCGGCCCCGACGCCACCTCGTCCCCGGCCGACCTGCTGCTCGACGCCGACGAGCGCGCCGGCCTGCACGACCGCTGGGTGCGCATCGAGGAGCACTTCGTCGATGACCCCGCGGCGGCGGTGGGAGACGCCGATCGGCTGATCGAGCGGGTCATCGAGCGCATCCGTGTCGCGCTCGACGAACGCCGGGCCGCCAACCGCCAGCGGTGGGACCCGCCGGACGACGTCACCACCGAGCAGCTCCGCGAGGCGCTGCACCACTACGAGGTCCTGTTCGCCCAGCTCGCCAAGGCACCGGCACCGACGGGCTGGCGCCAGGACGGCACCACCGCAGCGGGGGCACCCGATGCGCCGCACCGACCCAGTCAGAGATCCGACCGTACCGAGGAGCACCGATGACCGATCGACCGAACACGACGACGCAACAGGACACGCGCGATGTGGCGCGTCAGGAGAAGGAGCAGGTCAAGGGGACCGCCAGGGACGCGGCGTCCAAGGTCGGCGACACCGCCGCCCAGCGCGGCCAGGAGCTGAAGGGACAGGCCAAGGGCCACGCCCGCGACCTGGCACGGAACGCCCAGCGCCAGCTGCGCGGGCACGCACAGGAGGAGACCCAGCGTGCCGGCTCGGCGCTGAGCACCGCGGGCGACCAGTTGCGGGCTCTCGCCGAGGGGCGCGTCGAGGATGCCGGGGTGCTCGGTGACTACGTCGAGCAGGCGGCCGACGCGGTCACCCGCTGGGCCGACACCATCAACGACCGCGGGTTCGACGGGCTGCTCGACGACCTGCGGTCGGCCGGGCGCCGCCGCCCCGGGCTGTTCCTCGGCGGCGCGCTGCTGGCCGGCGTGCTGGCGGGGCGCTTCGGCCGCAACGTCGCCCAGGAGCTCGGCGACGACGGCCAGTCCGCGCTGCCGCGTGACACCGGCACCGCGAGCGCCGGAGGGACGGGCGGCGACGGGTACGGCGCGACGGACGAGCCGGTCGGCGGTGGGACGGGGGGCACCGGTGGTGTGGCGACGTCGGACGCCGGCACCGGCGCGCCGCCCGCGACGGCGCCGCGAGGCGTCGACGACGTGCGGCCGACGGAGCGGGCCGCCGACGCGGACCGCGGCCGGTCCGACGACATGATCGTCGGGTACGCATCGGACGACCAGGGAGTGGTCGTCGATCCTGCGGGACGGACCGCGGACGACGTGGCGCCCGAGCGGCCGGTCGCGGCGCCGGACGAGGTCGCCGACGACGACCTCGAGTACCGGCCGATCGACGCGGACCAGGGGCGCCGCCGATGAGTGGCGCGACCACCCCCCGCGAGCCGTACGACCCGCGTGATCCGTACGAGCCGCTCGAGCCCGACGCGTCGCTGCCGGAGCTGATCTCCCGCCTGACCGACCAGTCGTCGACGCTGTTCCGTCAGGAGCTCGAGCTCGCGAAGACCGAGATCAAGCAGGAGGTCCGCACCGCCGGCAAGGCCGGCGGGATGTTCGGCGCGGCGGCGGTGGTCGGGTTCCTGGCCGTGCTGCTGCTGTCGTTCGCCCTGGCGTGGGCGCTGGGCGACCTGCTCAACCCCGCCCTGGGGTTCCTGATCGTCGGCCTCGTCTACGCGGCCGTCGCCGGCGTGCTGGCCATGCGCGGCCGCGGCACCGCCCAGCAGATCGACACCTCACTGCCCGAGACCAGCCAGTCGCTCAAGGAGGACGCCCAATGGGCCAAGAACCAACCCCGCTGACCACCCCGACCGCGACCGATCCCGACATCGAGGCCCAGCGCCGGGCGGCGGAACGTGAGGCCGCGGCGCGGCGCAGCGACGACCCGGAGGAGATCCGGCGCGACATCGCTGGCACCCGCCACGACATGGAGGGCACGCTCGAGGCGCTCAACGACCGCGTCAATCCGCAACGCGTCTACGAGCGACGCAGCGGCCGCGCGCGGCGGCGCTGGGCGTCGTTCAGGGAGTCCGTGATGGGGTCGGACGACACCGCCGGCTCCTCGCGGTCGCTGTCGGACCGCACCCCCGATGTCGATGTGTCCGGTCGCGCGCAGCAGGCGAAGCAGACGGTCAGCGACGCGCCCGACGCGGCCCGGCGCCGGACGCGGGGCAACCCGCTGGCGGCCGGGATGATCGCGTTCGGCATCGGCGCGCTGATCGGCGGTTCGCTGCCGGAGTCCGACGCCGAGCGCCGGCTCGCGCGCGAGGCCGACGACAAGCTCGACCTGCAGGGCACGCAGCAGCGGCTGACCGAGCGGGCGCAGCAGACCGGGCAGGACCTGAAGGGCGAGGCGCAGACGAAGGCGCAGGACCTGCGCGGAACAGCGCAGGACGCCGCGCAGGACGTCAAGGGCGGCGCCCAGCAGGAGGGCCAGCGCGTCCGTGACGACGCGAAGCAGTCCGGCCAGCGACTGCAGGACCAGCGGTAAGCGGCCACCCCGAGGGCCCGTGGGGTGCACCCATCATCGGTGCGCCCCGTCGGCGCCCTCGCGGGAACCGACCGTCCCGACCACCGAGCACGCCAGACAGCGCACGCCACCATCGACCGAGGAGCACGAGACCATGCAGATCCCCAAGCAGCAGATCATGGACCTGATCCGGAACCGGAACGAGCCCGGTGACAGCAGCAAGGCCGACCAGGCCGACAACGAGCTGCCGCAGCAGGTGGACACCGAGAAGGACGAGCACCAGAACCTGCTGCAGAAGTTCGGCATCGACCCGCAGCAGCTGATCAGCAAGTTCGGTGGGAAGTTCGGCCTCTAGCTGAGGGCACGACGACGACGGTGGCAGCCACACCGATCGATCTGGTGGCTGCCACCGTCATCGCGTCCGGGCCCCGGTCCCGTTCCTCGAGCTCCTCGGACCGGGGTGGATGGCGGAGCCGTGTCGGTGTGCGGGACGGCGTAGGCTCAATTGGGTGAGACCCTGGTGGACGAGCCTGCTGACGTCGGATCGCAGGCGCCGTCGAGGCGACGCCGCACCGTCGCACGTGCCGCTGCGGCGCCTGGTCGCGGGCGAGCTCTCCTGGGCGCTGCGACAGGTGCTGCACCCCGTCAAGCTCGGGGTCGCCCTCGTCGTCACGGCCGTGCTGGTCGCGGCACTGGGTCCGCTGACGCCGGGGCTGGTGCTGACGCAGGGCTGGCGGCTGACCGTCGCCGTGCTCCTGGGGCTGACGTCCGCCACGCTGGCGCACGCGCTGCTCGGACGCGGCGCCGGTCGCGCCGACCCACCCGACGAGCGCCGGCTGGCGGTCCGGCGGGTGCTCGGCGCGGTGGCGCTGCTGTTGGCCGGCACCGTCGTCCTCGCCTACCTGCTGGCGTCGGTCACGGGATCGACCGACCCGGCGGCGCGCGAGGCGCTCGACGCGGGCCTGTCGATCGACGGCCCGCTGCTGGTCGGAGCCGGGCTGCTGACCGCGGGGGTGCTCGCGGCCGCGCTCGGGGCACGCCTGCGGGTACCCGGCGCGCTGCTGTTCCTGGCCCTGGGCATGCTGATCGGCGACGAAGGGCTCGACTGGGTCAGCCTCAGCGAGCCCGTCCTCGTGCAGAGCCTCGGCGTGCTCGCGCTGGTCGTCATCCTGTTCGAGGGCGGGTTGACCACCGATCTCCGACAGCTGCGCCGCGGCGCCGCACCGGGGCTCGCGCTGGCGACCGTCGGCGTCGCGGTCACCGCGGGCATCACCGCCCTGGGCGCCGTCTGGTTGCTGGGCCTGCCCAGTCGCGTCGGGTGGCTCGTCGGGGCGATCGTCGCCTCGACCGACGCCGCGGCCGTGTTCGAGCTGCTCCGTCGGGCGCCCCTGCCCGAGCGGCTGTCCGCGGTGCTCAAGGTCGAGTCGGGTGCGAACGATCCCGTCGCCGTGCTGCTGACCGTCGGCCTGCTGTCGGCCTGGGGTCCTCCCGCCAGCACGACCGCGTGGCTCGCGTTCGGTGCGCTGCAGCTGATCGGCGGTGCCGCGCTGGGCTGGGCCGGCGGTTGGCTCGCCGCTGTGACCCTGCGCCGGGTGGAGCTTGGCGCGGCCGGCCTGTACCCCGTGCTGGCGCTGGCGGCCGCCGGGGTGACCTACGGGTTGGCCGTGGCGGTCGGCGCCTCGGGCTTCCTGGCGGTGTACGTCGCCGGGATCATCCTGGCCGCCGAGGTGCCGCGGCGGCGGTCGGCGCTGCGCACGTTCCACATGGCCCTGGCCAACGGCGCGGAGGTCGGCCTGTTCCTGCTGCTCGGCCTGCTGGTGTTCCCGTCGCAGCTGCCGGCCGTCGCGCTGACCGCCCTCGGGGTGACGGCGCTGCTGATCCTCGTGGCGCGCCCACTGGCCTGCGCGGTCACGCTGGCGCCGATGGGCTTCTCGGCCCGCGGCATCGCGGTGATGTCGTGGCTGGGCATGCGCGGCGCGGTGCCGATCGTGCTCGCCACCTTCGCCGCGTCGGCCGGCATCGCCGAAGCGGCGGCGATCTTCCATGTCGTCTTCTTCGTCGTGCTGACGTCGGCGCTGGTGCAGGGCCTGTCGGCGGTCCCGGTGATCAGGGCGCTCGGAGTCGCCACCGAGCGG
The DNA here is from genome assembly GCA_964450395.1 of uncultured Actinomycetota bacterium. Taxonomy (GTDB): domain Bacteria; phylum Actinomycetota; class Nitriliruptoria; order Euzebyales; family JAHELV01; genus JAHELV01. The sequence continues at coordinate 17,302 of CAYVGE010000037.1, read as the reverse complement.
AGCCCGACCGACGTGATCGCCGACGCGCTGCCGCTGGAGGGCACCGGCCTGGACGTGGTCGAGGTGCTCGTACCCGACGGGTCGCCGCTGGACGGACGGCTGCTCCGCGAGGTGCCGGCGCCCCGGGGCGCGCTTGTCGCGGCGGTCCTGCGCGGCGGCGAGGTGGTCGTCCCGCGCGGGGCGACCCGCCTCCGGGCGGGTGACCTGCTGATCGTCACGACCGTCGACCGCGCGCAGGGGATCGACGATGTCGAGCGCTGGGCACAGGCCGATGCGGGGGCGGGCGCCGAGGACGGCCTGCTGCGGTCGCTGCCGCCGGGGTGACGCCGCTCAGGTCGGCGCATGCAGCGGCGTCCCTCGTAACCCACGCGTGTCCGGGCGCGGTGGCGTGCATGCTCAGTCGGCCGGCGCCGGCGACACGTACGCCTCAACGAGGAGCACCTGATGACCGTCGAGTGGCTGTTGATCCCCTGGGGCACGGTGGGGGTGGTGCTGGCCTCGACCGTGGCGGTCTTCGTCGCCGTGCTGGTCGCCACGAGGATCACCGGCCTGCGCAGCTTCTCCAAGATGTCGAGCTTCGACTTCGCGATGACCGTCGCGGTGGGGTCCGTGATGGCGAGCACGGCGTTGTCGCCGAGCACGCCGGTCGCCGCGGGTGTCGTGACGCTGGTCGGCCTCTACGGCTTCCAGTGGCTCATCGCGCGACTGCGTCGGGGGCCGGTGCGCATGAGCCGGCTGATCGACAACACGCCGACCGTGCTGATGGTCGGCCAGCAGATGCTCGAGGACCATCTGCGGGCGACGCGCGTGACGCGGGGCGACGTCCGCGCCAAGCTGCGGGAGGCCAACGTGCTCAGCTACGACCAGGTCCACGCGGTGGTGCTCGAGACGACCGGCGACATCAGCGTGCTCCACGGCGAGGGACCGCTGGACCCCGACCTGCTGCGCGACGTCCGCGGTGGGGAGCTGCTGGACCCCGACTGAGGCGGTCGCGTTTGCGGACGCCGCCGGGGCCGCGCAGGATGACGAACGGACGGCCCGCACCGGCGACCGTCCGTCGAGAGGTGACCCATGTCCTCCGGTGACCGCCAGGTCCGCGTGTCCGTGTCGCTGTCAGGAGGTGCCGCGCTCGGCGCCTACCACGCTGGGGTGCTGGCTGCGCTGGTCACCGCCGTCCAGGCGCTGCGCGCCCGTGACGCCGAGGACGTCCGCATCGACGCGATCGGCGGCGCGTCGGCCGGGGCGCTGGCCGCCATGTTCGCCGGGCACGCGCTGGCCAACGGGCTCGACGCCGTCGAGGTGCTGTCGCAGGCCTGGGTCGAGCAGGTCTCGTTGGACCTGCTCCGGGAGTCGGGCCCCCGCGCACCGCTGGGCTTCGGCGAGCTGCGGCGCAGGTTGCCCTCCGACCTGGCCGTCGACCGCTGGACGCGGTCACCCGGCGGTCCCCAGCCCAGCCCGGTGGGGCTGCACGTGTCGCTGACGGGACTGCGTGGCCTGCGCTACTGGCTCGACGTCGGCGGCGACCGCACCGTGCCGGCCGTCACCTACGCCGACTGGGGCGAGTTCACCCTCCAGCCGGACGGCGGCGTCGACCAGCTCTTGACGCCCGAGCACGCGTCGGTCGTCGACTTCGTGCTGGCATCGGCGGCGAACCCCGCCGCCTTCCCGCCCCAGCTGCTCGACCGCAGCCACGACCGCGACGCCTTCAGCGCCCGCAACATCGAGCAGCTGCCGGCCGACGGGCGCCTCTGGTACACCGACGGCAGCTCGATCTCGTCCGAGCCCCTCGGGCGCGTGCTGACGATCGCCAACGCGCTCGACGACCGTGGCGACACCGACGCCGACGCCACGCGCGTCGCGTTGCTGGTCGACCCCCTGTCGGAGATCCCCGAGGACTCCGGGGCGTGGACCGCCGACGCGGCGGCGCCCTCGTGGCTGCAGGGGCTCGCGCGCACGCTCGAGATCATGCCGGAGCAGGTGCTCCATGACGACCTCCGGCGCGTGCAGCACGTCAACGACCGGTTCGACCGCCTCGGCCGGTTCGTCGCGGCGGTCGTGCCACACCTCGACGCCGACGTGGCGGACGCCCTGCGGCAGGCCTTCGGCGACGAGGTCGACATCGCGGACGATGCCCCGGTGACCGAGGTCGTCCGCGCGACGGCGGCCCGGGTGGGCGGCCTCGACGGCAAGGTGCCGGTGCACCTCGACCTCATCTCGCCGTTGCTGCTCACGGAGCGGCACGACCGCGGGGTGCCCGGTCTGCTCGCCGGCGAGGTCATGGGAGACTTCGGCGGGTTCCTGCACCGGCGGTTGCGGCGCAGCGACTTCGCGCTGGGGTACGACTGCGTGCTGGCCTGGCTCGGCGACGGGTTCGTCCGCGCCGGGCTCCCCGAGGCGTCGGTCGGCATCGCCGAGACGGCGGTCCGAACGGCGCGCCCGGCTCCGTGGAAACACGTGGAGGAGGGCAACACGGACGGGGCGGACCTGCCGCGGGAGGCGACGTGGCGGCTCGCGCGCCTGGGGCTGCACACGCTGCGCGTGATCGGTGCGGAGATCTGGCGCACGGTCCGGCGCTGACGCCGGTGTGCACGTGCGCCGCCCGACGGGTCAGCCGGGACCGAGCACGGCGGTGAGCAGATCGTCGACGTCGTCGAGGGGCTCGGCGGTCATCAGGCGCCGGTAGATCACCGCGCCGGCCAGCGCGGTCGCGGCAGCCGTGGGATCGAGGTGCGCGGGCAACTCGCCGGCCTCGACGCCGGCCCGGAGCACCGCGGTCAGCCGCTGGCGCCGCCGGCGGTTGTGGGCATGGAACAGCTCGGCGATCGCGTGGTCCCGCTCGGCGGCGTCGACCAGCGCCGGTACGGTCGATGACAGCTCCGGGTCTGCCATGGCGGCGGCCAGGTGGCGCAGCAGCGAGGCGACCCGCTGTCGGGCGTTGGCACCGGCGACCTCCGGATCGGGCTGCGTGCTGCCGGCACCGACCGCGTCGGCCACCAACGCGGCCTTGCCGGACCAGTGCCGGTAGATCGTGCTCTTGGCGACGCCGGAGCGTTCCGCGACGCCTTCGATCGTCAACGCGCCCCACCCGACGGCAGCGAGCTCGGCCAGCGCCGCGTGACGGACGACGGCGCGCGTGTGGACGATGCGCGGGTCCGGGGCTGGCCCGGGGTCGGCGGCGTGCTCGGCGATCGCCATGGCCGGCACTGTACAACCGGTGCCTGTGTGAAACGTGCACGTTGTGCTACGAAACGGTAACGTTGCATTGACAGCGGACTGCAACGGAGGGATCCGCCATGGCAACCATCAGTGTGCGCTACATCGTCGACGATGTCGGCGCGGCGGTGGACTTCTACACCGGCCACCTCGGCTTCGCCGTCGTCATGCACCCCGCGCCGGGCTTCGCGATGTTGTCACGCGGCGACCTGCGCCTGCTGCTCAACGCGCCGGGCGCGGGGGGCGGGGGGCGGCAGGCGGGTGGCGCCGAGCCGGCGCCCGGTGGGTGGAACCGGTTCCAGCTGGAGGTCGACGACGTCGACCGGGTGGTCGCGGGGCTCCGCGCGGCGTCGGTGCCCATGCGCACCGGCGTGATCGGCGGCACGGGCGGCCGGCAGGTCCTCATCGAGGACCCCGCCGGCAACCCCGTCGAGCTGTTCGAGCCGGCGGCCCGCTGACGCCCGTCCACGGTGGCGGCGCGGCGGGTCAGCGTCGCACGAGCTCGCCCGCGTCGCCCAACGAGACCGGCGGCAGGCTCTCGTCGACCAGGCGGCGGGCCCACCAGTCGCCGGTCTGCCGGCGCTCCTCGGGCGTCGTGAACCGATAGCGGAAGCGGCGCACCCGCACCGCGTCCGGGCGGGCTCCGTCGAACGGGTCGTGGCGCAGCAGGCCCAGGACGTCGGGGTCGGCCTGCAGGAGCCGGCGGACCAGCTCGAAGACCCACCGGTGCGACAGCACCGGCGACATCGCCGCGAACCACAGCAGCCAGTCGAGGCGCAGGTGGTAGGGCGCGATCAGCGGCGGCCGCCGCGCGGGGTCGCCCGGCTTGCCCTTGAAGCCGTAGGCCAGCCAGGTGCTGTCGGGTCCCGGCCGCTCGTCGGCCGTCCCCTCGATCTCCAGCTCGTAGCGCCGCCGGGTGATGCCGCCGAACGCGCCGTAGGTGCCGACCAGGTGCAGCGGGTTGTAGCGCGCGTTCATCCGCTGCGACCGGGACAGCATGTTGCGCACGGGCCACCAGCTCAGGACCACGGTCGCCAGCCCCACGAGGACCACGACCACCGAGAACCACGTCGGCGGCGGTGGCAGGGTCGCCGGGGCCTCGACGGGCAGCCATGCCAACCACGCATCGCCCAGCGCGGTGACCGCGAGCACGATCGTCAACAGGTTCAGCCACGCGAAGTTGCCCGTCAGCACCAGCCAGCCCTGGGTGACGACCACGGCCACGGCACCGATCGACGCGACCGGCTGGGGGAGGAACAGCAGGAACGGCGCACCCAGCTGCACGATGTGGTTGCCCAGCACCTCCGTGCGGTGCCACCACCGGGGCAGGTGGTGCGCGCGCCAGCTCAGCGGTCCGGGCATCGGCTGGGTCTCCTGGTGGTACTCGAGGCAGGTGAGGTCGCGCCAGCAGGGATCGCCCCGCAGCTTGATCAGGCCCGCACCTACCTCGACCCGGAACAGCAGCCAGACCAGCAGGAGCATGCCGATGCGCGGTGGCGCCACCCGGTCGGAGCCGACGAAGGCCGCGAAGAACCCGGCCTCCAGCAGGAGGGACTCCCATCCGAAGCCGTACCAGAGCTGGCCGACGTTGACGAACGACAGGTAGAGCACGAACACGGTCAACCAGGTGCCCAGCGGGACCCACACGGGGCCCTGCTGCGGCACGCCCAGCACGAGCAGCGCCGACAGGGCCACCCCGACCCACGCGACGACCGAGGCGGACCGGTCCGAGAAGTGCAGGTGGAACAGGCTCGGCTGGCTGCGGAAGGCCACGCGCTCCAGGTACCGCGGCACCGGTGTCAGGCCGTGTGCTCCCAGCAGCGGGCGGAACTGCAGCGCGGCGTTGACGAAGGCGATGACGAAGGTGGCGCCCAGCAGCCGCGTCCCGAGCCAGCGCGCGGTCCACAGCCCGTCGACGGTCACCCAGTCCATGGTGGCGTCCACTGTGCCCCGCCGGGCAGCCGTGACGCATCGCTGCCGGGGGCGCGCGTCGCCGCAGGCCCACCGCAGGCACCGCGCCGGTACGGTTGGTGGCGTGGGCACGGTCCGGCTGCGGGTCTTCGACGAGCTGCGCGACTTCGTCGCCGGCGACGTCCGCCGGCCGCTCGAGGTCGCCGTCGGCGGCCCCCGGTCGGTCAAGGACATTGTCGAGTCGGTCGGGGTGCCCCACCCCGAGGTCGCGCTGCTGCTGGTCGACGGCGCCACGGTCGACTTCGACCACCGGATCACGGGCGGGGAGACCATCGCCGTGTACCCGAGGTCCCGCGCGGATGACGTCGGCGTGCCCTCGCTGGTGACGCCGCCGCGCCCCGACCCACGGTTCGTGTGCGACGTCCACCTGGGCCGCCTGACGCGCCGGCTGCGGTTGTTGGGCTTCGACACCTGGTACCGCACCGACGCCGACGACGGCGAGCTCGCCGCGGTCGCGGTCGAGCAGGCGCGCATCCTGCTGACCCGCGATCGCGGGCTGCTGATGCGGCGCGTGGTGGTGCACGGCTACTGCCCACGGTCCGACGACGCCGACACCCAGGCCGCCGAGGTCGTCCGGCAGTTCGGCCTGGTGACGGCGGTCCGTCCGCTGACGCGGTGCGCCCGGTGCAACGGGTCGGTGCACCCCGTCGACAAGCGCGCCGTCCTGGACCGGCTGCCGCCCCGGACCCGGGTCGAGCACGACCGGTTCGCGCGGTGCGGCGGCTGTGGCCAGATCTACTGGCCGGGCTCCCACACGGCGTCGATCGACGCGTTCGTGTCGGCGGTCCGCGGCGTCAGCCCACCACCAGGCTGACCGCCAGGTAGGCGCCGACCGCGCCGGTGACCGACCAGAGCAGCGAGCCGGTGCGCAGGGTGATCAGGGCGGCGGCGGCCAGGCCGGCGAGCTCGGCCGGCGGCACGAGCAGCCCGGCGTGGCCCTTTCCGTGGGCGATGGAGGTGACGACCAGCGCGGCCATCACGGCCGGTCCGATGTGGTCCAACGCGCCGCGGACGGTCGCCGGCAGGTGGTCGACGTCGACCAGGGTCACGAAGGCGCTGCGCAGGCCCCAGGACCCGACGGCGACGGCGGCGAGGGCGAGTGCGGGGATCATGGCGTCCTCCGGCTGGTGACCGTGCCGGCGACCACGCCGGCCACGGCGCCGAGCACGAGGCCCAGGCCGTGGGGGAGCTCCAGGGCGACGGCGGTGACCGCGGCGCCGACCAGGGCCGCGACGACCGCGGGGCGGTCGCGCAGCTGGCCGATGGCCATCGCGACGAACATGGCCGGCACCGTGAGCTCGATCCCGGCGCCGGTCGGCACGACGGCGCCGAGCACGACGCCGACGACGACCATCGCGGTGTACCCCGCGCCGAGGACCGCTCCGGCGCTCAGCCAGTAGCCGCGGAACCAGCGGGGATCGGCCTCCTCGCGTGCGGCGGCCAGGGCGAAGTTCTGGTCGACGATCAGCCACGGCCCCAGCAGCCGGAACCAGCGCGGCTGGTCGCGGAAGCGGTCTGCCATCGCGGCACCGTACATGGCGAAGCGGGCGTTGATGATCAGCGCCGTGCCGATCGCGGCGACCGCGGAGCCCCCCGCATCCAGCACCGACAGGGTCGCGAGGTTGGCCGAGCCGGCGTAGACGACCGGCGCCATCACGATGCCGATCAGGTCGCCGACGACCGACCGGTCGATGGCGACACCCAGGACGGCCGCGAAGGGCAGGACGGCCACGACGACCGGCAGGATGTCGTGGAGGCCGGCGCGGACGCCGGCGGCCAGCGCCTGAGGGTCGGCGGCCGGCGGGGCCGCCCACATCGCCGGGATCGGGTGGGCGGGTGCACGTGCGCCGGTCGGGGCGGTGGAACGGTCGTCGAGTGCCGTGGACATCGTGGGCTCCCGTGCTGACGGGGCCCGTTGCGTGGCCAGGACGCGTCGCCCGGCCGGTCGGTCCCGGACCCCGAGGTCCGTGGGACTGGCAGCACGGTAGGTCCGTGCACGTCCCCCGGGACGGGTGCCCGGTGCCCATGTCCCGTCGACGACCACCTACGTCTTCGGTGGTGCCCGCCGCCGTGGGCGTCACCCGATGCGGCGGTGTGACTCGATCTCGAACGCCGGGTACAGCTGGACGGCCTCGCGGATGTCGAACGTTGGCATCAGGTCCGATTGGGCGTGGCGCTCGAGCAGCAGCTCGACGCAGCGGCGGGCGACCGCGCGGGGGCTGACGCCCTCGTCGCCCCAGCGCTCGTAGTCGGCGTGGCTCATCGTGACCTCGTGCGACGTGCGGGTCCCGGCCTCGTCGACGGTCACGGCGAAACGGTAGCCGTCCGCCGTCTCATCGCTGCTCACGATCTGGACATCGGCCATGTCTCGGCTCCTTCGTCCCTCCTCGTGCGCCGCCCACCCCGGACGCCGCACCTCCCCGTACAGACGATTGCCACGGGCCCGCCGGCACATGCGTGTGCCACACGATCCGTGGTCGGCCGGCGCTGTGGGTAGACAACGGGCATGAGCGACACCGACACCCGAACCGATCAGGTCACCTACGTCGAGCGCAGCTACCAACGCGACACCCGTTACATCTCCACCCGCATCACCGCCGACGGGCGCGACGGTTGGGAGGTCGAACCGGGCCGCTACCGGCTCGCGGTGGCGCGTGCGTGCCCGTGGGCCAACCGCGCGATCATCGTCCGCCGGCTGCTCGGGCTGGAGCCCGTGCTGTCGATGGCGATCGCCGGTCCCACCCACGACTGGCGCAGCTGGACCTTCGCCCTCGACCCGGGCGGCGTGGATCCGGTGCTGGGCATCCCGCGGCTGCGCGACGCCTACCTCGCCCGCGACCCCCACTACGAGCGCGGGATCACCGTCCCGGCAATCGTCGACATCCCCTCCGGTCAGGTGGTGACCAACGACTTCCGCCAGATCACCGAGGACCTCGCCACCGAGTGGACCGCGTACCACCGCGAGGGTGCGCCGCAGCTGTATCCCGAGCACCTGCGCGACGAGATCGACGAGGTGGCGGCGGTGGTGTACCGCGACGTCAACAACGGGGTGTACCGGTGCGGCTTCGCCGGGACGCAGGAGTCCTACGCGGAGGCGTACCACCGGCTGTTCGACCGCCTCGACTGGTTGTCCGCGCGGTTGGCGGGCCAGCGGTACCTGGTCGGCGACACCATCACCGAGGCGGATGTCCGCCTGTTCACCACGCTGGCGCGGTTCGACCCCGTCTATCACGGCCACTTCAAGTGCAACCGCAGCAAGCTGAGCGAGATGCCGGTGCTGTGGGCCTACGCCCGCGACCTGTTCCAGACGCCGGGCTTCGGCGACACGATCGACTTCGTGCACATCAAGCGCCACTACTACGAGGTCCACACCGACATCAACCCCACCGGGGTGGTGCCGCTCGGTCCGGACCTGTCCGGCTGGCTCGAGCCCCACGGCCGGGAGGCGCTCGGCGGCCGTCCGTTCGGCGACGGCACCCCGCCCCCGCCCCCGCTGGCCGACGAGGTCGTCGACCCCGCCCACACCCCGCTGCACGTCGAGGGCCGCTGACCCCTCGCCGGCGGTGATCGCGGTCGGCATCCCGGCCGCCCGGCGCCGGACGAGGCGCGCGGGCGCGCGGCGCGGCAGGCTGGGACGGCTATGCCGCAACCAGCCACCACATCACCGCTGCGCGGGCTCATGCGCAGCCCGCGGTTCCGCCGCTGGGCCCTGGCCAACCTGTTCGCGCGACTGCCGCTGACCATGAACCTGCTGGCGCTGGTGCTGGTCGGCGAGGAGGTCACCGGCAGCCTGGCGACCGGTGCGACCCTCGCCGGCATCCTGACGTTCACCAGCGGCGTGCTGGCCCAGCCGCGTGGGCGGTGGCTCGACCGCCGCGAGCTGCGCTCCGGGCTGCGCCGCGACCTGCTGCTGGCGGCGGCCGGCATGCTGGCGCTCGCACTGGCCGCGGTCGTGCAGGCGCCGGTGTGGGTGCTCGGGGTGCTCGCCGCCGTCGAGGGCGTGGTCGGTGCGGCGTTGCTCGGCGGCTTCCGGGCGCTGCTCGTGCCGACGGTCACCGCGGAGGAGATCGAGCCGGCCAACGCGCTGGACGCCGTGTTCGTCGAGGTCGCGTTCGTCGCCGGACCGGCCGTGGCCGGTGGCGCGGCGCTGGTCATCGGTCCGATCGGCGTGCTGGTGCTCCAGGCCGCTGCGTTCGTCGTCGCGGCCGTCCTGCTGTCGGGGCTGCCGACGCGCGCGCCCGCGCTCGACCTCGCGCGGTCGGGCCCGGCGCCGCTCCGCACACCCGGGGCGACCAGTGTGTACCTGCTGGTGCCCGGCATCGGCCTGACGCTCGGGGCGTGGGAGGCGACCATGCCCGCGCGGCTCGCCGCGTTCGGCTGGGAGGCCGCCGCGGCCGGGCCGCTGCTCGCACTCACGGCGCTGGGCAGCGGGCTGGCCGGGCTGGCCGCCGCCAACCAACGGGATCCCCTGCGCCACGGGCGGCTGCTGGCGGCCGTGCTGCTGCTCGTCTTCGCCGCCACGTTCGTCCCCACCGCCATCGCGCCGACCATGGTGGTCCTCGGCGTCGCGCTGTTGCTGGTCGGCGTGCCGATCGCGCCGCTCAACGCCCTGGGCGGGCTCGCGCTGCAGCGCATTGTCGCGGTGCCGCGCCAGGCCGAGGGCTTCTCGTTGTACCCGGCGATGATCCTGATCGGGGCCGGGGCGGGGCAGGCGCTCGCGGGCGTCGCGCTGCGATTCGTGACGCCCGAGACGCTGATCCTGCTGCTGTCGGCGGTGCCGGCGGCGCTGGGACTCACCGTGCTGGCCGCTGTCGCGCGCCGCCGCGCCCTGGGGCTGCCGCCCGGCGTTGGCTTCCCGCACGACCCGGTGGTCGCCGACCCTGACGCCCACGTCGCGGGTGGAGCGCGGGCCTGACCTGGACACCGGTGCGGCCGCGTCGCCCCGCGTGCCGCCGTGCGTCGAGGATCCGTCGGCCCGGTCACGACCCAGCGGCGCGTGCCCACGACGACCCTACTGCGTTGCGACCTGTGGACCTAGACTGAGGCGGCCCACGCCCACCGGGTCCGCGCCCGCCGGGAGGACCCCGCGCATCAGGGAGCCGACGCATGAGCGGACCGGTCGAGGAGAAGGACGTCGCCAGCGTCGACGAGGCGCTCGTCGGCATCGAGGTCCGGGAGGGCCGTCAGGCGTCCGTCGGCGGCATGCGCATCTCGCGGGTGCTGCCGACGAAGGGACGCCGCACGGTCGGGGCGTGGTGCTTCACCGACCTGATCCTGCCGGGGGACGGGCTCGACCCCGATCCGATGGAGGTCGGCCCCCACCCGCACATCGGGCTCGCGACCGTCACGTGGCTGCTGGACGGCGAGGCGGTCCACAGCGACTCGCTGGGGTCCGAGCAGGCCATCCGCCCGGGGCAGTTGAACCTGATGACGGCCGGGCACGGCATCGCGCACGCCGAGCTCGGCGCGCCGGCGCCGTTGCGTGGGGTGCAGCTGTGGATCGCCCAGCCCGAGCAGACCCGGCACGGCGCCTCGGCGTTCGAGCACCACGCCGAGCTGCCGAGCGTCGACCTGGGGACCGGCGAGGCGTCGCTGCTGGTCGGCACGCTCGGCGGTGCGACCTCCCCGGCACGTGCCGACACGCCACTGGTCGGTGCCGAGCTGACGCTACGGCGCGGCACGACGCGCGTGCCGGCCGAGGCGTCGTTCGAGTACGCGGTCGTGCCGCTGGACGGCACGATCAAGGTCGGTGACGACGTCGTCGAGCACGGCTGGCTGGCACTGGTGCCGCCCGGGGCGGGGGCCCTGCCGATCGAGGCGGGCGACGCCGGGGCGCGTTGCATGCTGCTCGGTGGTGAGCCGCTGGGCGAGCAGGTCGTCATGTGGTGGAACTTCGTGGGGCGCAGCCGCGACGAGATCACCGCGGCGTGGCAGGCGTGGCAGGAGCACGACGACGACCGGTTCGGCCCGGTGACGTCGCAGCTGGACCGCATCGACGCGCCCACCCCGCCCTGGCACCGCGCCGGCTGAGCGACGCCTCCGCTCGATCGCCGCACCCGGGTGCGGGTCGGTGCACATCTGCGCGCGGGCGCACCCGGGTACCGGGGCGCACCCGGGCGTGGACGCCCGCGCCGGTGACGGCACCTCGTCCCGGTCCGCGGCCTGGCCCAGGTGCCCGATGCACGCCTGCGGCCTCGGGTACGGTCCGGCGCATGGGCACGCGGACGACTGCGGGGGCGGCACGGCCGTCGGGGCGCGCGATCGGGGCCGTGGTCGGGCTGGCCGTGTTCGGCACGCTGATCCCGATCGTCGGCTGGGTCGTCGGGGCGGTCCTCGCGGCCCGCTGCCCCGACTGGTCGGTGACCGAGCGGGTGGTCGCGATCGTCGTGCCGCTGGCGGCCATGCTCGCCATCGCCGCCGTCGGGGTGACCGCAGCCGGGTACGACATCCGGCTGTCGATGGTCGGGGTGCCGATCATCCTCAGCCTCAGCAGCGCGGTCGGCGGCATCTTCCTGGCCGTGCGGTTGGTGGCGCACAAGCGGGCCGCCGAGGCCGCGCAGCGATGACCGGCGGACCGGACCGCGGCGTCGTCCGCGTGGGCACCAGCGGCTGGCAGTACGACGACTGGCGCGGCCGCTTCTATCCCGACGGCGTGCCGAAGCGCGCCTGGTTCGACCACTACGCGCGGTGCTTCCCGACCGTCGAGATCAACGCGACCTTCTACCGCCTGCCGAAGCCGGCGGTGGTCGAGCGCTGGCACGACGGCGCCCCGGACCGGTTCCGCTTCGCGGTGAAGGGCAGCAACTACCTGACGCACAGCAAGAAGCTGCGCGACCCCGAGGGTCCGGTCGCCACGATCACGACGCGGATGGCGCCGCTGAAGACCTACCACGGCGTGTGGCTCTGGCAGCTGCCGCCCAACCTGCACGTCGACGTCGACCGGCTCGAGCGGTTCCTCACCGCGCTGCCGGGCGGCCCCGGCCACGCGGTCGAGTTCCGGCACCGGTCGTGGTACGTCGGCGAGGTCGAGCAGGCACTGGCCCGCCACCGGGTCGCCTGGGTGTGGCTCTCGGACCACCAGATGCCCGACGCTGCGCCGGTCACGGCCGACTTCGTGTACCTGCGCCTGCACGGTCTGGCGGAGGACCAGGCGCAGCGCTACCGGTGGGACTACACCGCCGACGAGCTGGCCCCGTGGGTGGGCCGGCTGCGGGCCGCCGCGGCCGACGGCCTCGACGGCTGGGTCTACTTCAACAACGACTTCGGCGCCAACGCCCCGCGCAACGCCGCGACGCTGGTCGATCTGCTGGGCGACGACGCGCTGCGCTGGCCGTGACCGGCCGCTGCCCGTCGGTCAGACCCGTCCGCGCCAGACGCCGACAGGGGTGAAGACCAGCGGCACGTCGACCAGGATCAGCTCGGTCGGCTCCTGTGCCGACAGCTCGAGCCGTTCGGGGCCCTCGACCTTGGCGGCGTCGCCGACCTTGACGGTGTCGCCGTTGAGCGTCGCTGCGCCGCCGATGACGTACAGGTAGGCGCCGCGCCCGGCCTCGACGTGATGGTCGACCGTCGCACCCTGCTCGAGGTGGGACACGAGCGCCCGCGCGTCGGAGTGGAGGTCGAGCCCCGGTTCGCCGACCGGGCTCATGATCGTCAGCCACCGGTTCGTGCGGTCCTCGCGGGTGAACTGGTGCTGCTGGACGTCGTCGTCGAGCCCCTCCTGTGACGGCAGGATCCAGAACTGGATGAACCGCATGGGGTGCTCGGCCGAGCCGTTGCGCTCGGAGTGCTGGGCGCCGCGACCCGAGAACGTCATGACCTGGGCGGCACCGGGATCCAGCTCGCCGCCGTTGCCCAGCGAGTCGAGGTGGGCGAACCTGCCGTCCACGACGTAGGTCAGCGACTCGATGTCTCGGTGCGGGTGCATCGGCCACTCTGCGCCCGCGACGATCGAGTCGTCGTTGAACACGCGCAGTGACCCGACGCCCATCTGCTCGGGGTCGTGGTACCGGTCGAAGCTGAAGTGCCAGCGGGCGTTGAACCATCCGCCGTCGGCCTCGTAGATCTCGTCGGCGCGTCGGATCGTCAGCATGGGCGTGCCCTCCATCACCTGGTCGTGCAGCAGACGGTACGCCGCTCCCGGTGGTCGCGCATCCGTCGGCGACCGTCCCATGTATCCACCGGCGGGTGGCCGGCTCTTGACCTGCGGTGCCGCCGGACGCGATCTGCCGTCGTCCGCGAGGCGCCCGGAGACGACGAGGCGGGAGGCGTGGTGGGCACGGTGGACGGCCTGACCCCCGTGGCGCCGTGCGCGGTGCCGCTGGGCACCCGCCGGCCGTCGCCGGTACCGCGACGCCGTCGCGTGCTGCCCGAGCTCGACGCGGTGGTCCGCCGGGGCCTCGTCGGCATCGTCATCGCCAGGCTCGCGGTCAACGGCGGGATCCGGGTCGTCTACCCGTTCCTGTTCGTCATCGCGCGTGGCGTGGGGGTGTCGTTCGAGGTGATCGCGTTCCTGGTCGCGTCGCGCAGCCTCGCCGGCCTCGCCGGACCGGCGCTGGCGCGCCACGCGCACGACCGGCACCGCCGCGCCATGCTGCAGGGCCTGCTCCTCGTCGTCGGCGCCTGCCTGCTGATCATCGCCTCGCGGCCCGCGCCGCCGCCGGTGCGCGTGGTGCTGGTGGCGGCCGGCTTCGCGGCCACGGGGCTGGCGCGCCCGGTGTTCGAGCTGCCCATGCAGACGTGGGTCAGCACCCACGTGCCCGCTGGCGTCCGCGGCCGGGCGCTCGGCATCGCCGAGCTGGGCTGGGCGCTGTCGCTCGCGGTGACCGTGCCCACGGCAGGCCTGCTGATCGGCCGGGTGGGGTGGCGAGGGCCGTTCGTGCTGGTCGTGGTGTTGGCGGTTGCCGGCATGGGTGCACTGCTGGTGGCCGTGCCGCCCGATGCCCGCCGTGTCGCCACGCCCGACGCCCGCCGTGCCGACCCGCCACACCCCCGCGCGCCCGCGGCGGCGCGGGTGCCCGGAGCGGTGGCCCGGCTGCCGGCCGCGTCCGCGATCTGCCTGGGAGCGGCACTCGCCGTGGCGGCCGGCGAGGCCGTGCTCGTCGTCTACGGTCGCTGGCTGACCCACGAGTTCGGGATGACGGTCGCCCAGATCGGGATGTCGACACTGATCATCGTGGCGGCCGAGCTGCTCGGCGAGGGCGTCATCGTCGTGGTGTCGGACCGCCTCGGGCTGCGCCGGACGCTGTTCACGGCGGTCGCCGTGTCGCTGGCGTCCTACGGCGCGCTGGGGCTCGTGGGCGGCAGTGCCGTCATGGCGTTCGCGGCCGTGGTCACCCTCTTCGTGGCGTTCGAGGTCTCGGTGGTCGCCCTGATCGCCTTCGCCAGCACCACCGCTCGGTGCGCGACCGACCGCACCCGGCTCCTCGGCCGGCTGATGGCCGGGATCGCCTGCGGCAACGCGGTCGGCGCGGTCGTGGCGCCGGTCGCCTACGCGGCCGGCGGGATCGCGCTCGCAGGCGGGGTGTCGGCCGTCAGCGCCGGGGTCGCGCTGGTGGTGCTGTGGGTGGGGTCCCGACCGGTGCCCGCGCCGGCGCGATGACGGTCAGCGCGGCAGCACGTTCCAGCGCGCCAGGGCGCGGCGGTCGTGGTACCACCCCAGCGTGCCGATGGCGGAGGTGTCCAGCAGCAGCCGACGCCCCTCCGTGATGGACAGCTCCACCCACGCCGCCGCCAGCGCCCGCAGCAGGTGGCCGTGGGCGAACAGCAGCGTGTGGCCCTCCAGTTGGCGCAGCTGCTGGACGACGCCGCTGACCCGCTCCTGCACCTGCTCGACCGACTCGCCGCCGGGGGCGCCGTCGGTCCACACCTGCCAGTCGGGTGCCTGGGTCACGATCTCGTCGCGCCGGAGGCCCTCGTAGTCGCCGTAGTCCCACTCCACGAGCTCGTCGTGGACCTCGGCGTGGTCGGCGTACCCCGCGAGCGCGCACGTGTCGTAGGCACGGCGCAACGGGCTGGTCCACACGTGGTCGAAGTGCTCCGAGCGCAGCAGCTCGCCGGTGCGCCCGGCGCTCTCGCGGCCCCGTGCGGTCAACTCGATGTCGGTGCGCCCGGTGTGCTGCCCCGAGGCGCTCCACTCGGTCTCGCCGTGGCGGACCACCGTGATGCGCTGCGCTGGGTCGATCATCGCTCAGCCTCCTGGTCGCCCGCGCCCCCACCGCGCTCCCGGTCGGCGGCGAGGCGTCGGAACGGACCGGACAGCACCTCGACCAGCTCGGCGTAGCGCTCGTGGGCGGCGCGGTGGACCGCGCGGTCGTCGGCGTCCGGGTCCAGCCGGTCGCGCACGACGATCAGATCCTCGACCGCGTCGATCCCGTCGACCAGCCCCAGCGCGGTCATGCCCAGCAGGCCCGCACCGAAGGCCGTCGCCTCGCTGACCCGCGGCAGGTCCAGGGGGATCTCGAGGACGTCGGCCACGAGCTGCAGCCACAGCGGGGAGTTGGTGAACCCGCCGGTGGCGCGCAGCCGCTCCAGCGGATGCCCGCAGTCGGCGAGCGCATCGGTCACCAGCCGCAGCTGGTGGGCGACCCCCTCGAGGCCCGCCCGGACCAGGTGGGCCCGCCCGTGCTCGAACCGCAGCCCGAAGACGACGCCGGAGGGCACGGGCGACCACTGCGGGGCCCGCTCGCCGGTGAGGTAGGGGAGCACGGTCACGCCGTCGCTGCCCGCCGGCACGTCGGCGGCGAGCTCCGTCAGGCGGTCGGCGTCCAGGTCGGTGCCCAGCACCTCCTCGCGCAGCCACCGCAGCCACAGCCCGCCGTTGCTGATGGCGCCCCCGACCACCCAGCGCTCCGAGGTCAGGGCATAGCAGAACAGGCGCATCCGCTCGTCGGTGACCGGCGCGTCGACGGTGACCCGCACCGCCCCGCTGGTGCCGATCGTCACGGCGCCGAGCCCGCCGGACAGGGCACCGACGCCGAGGTTCGCCAGCACGCCGTCGGTCGCCCCGGCGACGACCGGGGTGTCGGCGGACAGCCCGGTGCGCTCGGCGACGGCCGTCGTCAGCCCGTCCAGCACGTGGTCCGTGGGCACCGGGGTGGCGAGCTGACCGGTGTCGATGTGCGCCAGGCCCACCGCCTCGTCGTCCCAGTCGGCGGCCTCCAACCCGAACAGCCCGGTCGCCGACGCGCTGGCGTGGTCGATCACGGCCTGGCCGGTCAGCGACGCCAGGATGTGCTCCTTGATGGTGATCCACCGCTGCACGCCCTCGGCGAGGTCGGGCCGCTCCTGGTGGATCCACCGCAGCTTCACCAGGGGTGCCATCGGGTGCATGGGCGTACCCGTGCGGCGGTAGACGTCGAGGTGGTCGGCGCGCAGCTCCTCGGCCTGCCGCCACGCGCGGGTGTCGGCGTAGGTCAGCATCGGTGTGCGGGCGGCGCCGTCGGCGTCGACGCCCAGCAGGCTGTGCATCACCGTGCTGGTCGCGATGCCCGCCACGGCGAGCCCGGCGTCGGCCGCGTGCCCGGCGACGTCCGCCAGGGCGTCCAGCGTCGCGTCGACGATCTGGTCCGGGTCCTGCTCGGCCCAGCCCGGGTGGGGGGTGTGCAGCGGGTAGTCGCGGCTGGCGACGGTGTGCTCGCGCCCGTCCGGTGCGTACAGCCCGACCTTCACCGAGGTCGTGCCGACGTCGATGCCGACGATCGCACGGTCAGCGTCATCGGCCACGTTCGGTGCTCCCCGGCTCGGTGGGTGTCCTCGGTGCAGTGCTGCCCGTCGCCGCCGCTGCTCACACGGAGCCGGTCCGCCGGGTCCGCCCGCATGGGATGGACGGCCCCCGGCGGGGCGGCGTCGTCGTCGCTACGTCGCGCTGGCGCGGGGCACGCCCATGCCCGGGTCGATCTGTGCCGGGCCGTCGGCGGACGGGGTCACGTCGAAGTCGAAGATCGCCGTCGGGAGGTAGACGGTCGCGCACGAGTTCGGGATGTCGACCACGCCCGACAGCCTCCCCTCGATCGGCGCGGCGCCCAGGATCATGTAGGCCTGCTCGGGCGCGTAGCCGAACGTCGTCAGGTAGTCGATCGCGTGCAGGCACGCCCGCTGGTACGACAGGTGCGAGTCG
>CAYVGE010000036.1:22224-22554 GCA_964450395.1 uncultured Actinomycetota bacterium | reverse complement strand
GTGTAAGGCCAGCAATGGCTTCAGCTGACCGGTACTAATAGGCCGAGGACTTGCCTTTGATGCTCGCGCTCGCTATGCAGTTCCGAGGCCGTCGGCCTGCACAACAACTGAAGATCTGTCCGCGGTCATAGCGGAGGGGGTACACCCGGTCCCATACCGAACCCGGAAGTTAAGCCCTCCAGCGCCGATGGTACTGCCCTGGAGACGGGGTGGGAGAGTAGGTCGCCGCCGGGACAACATTCGACGAGGCCCTTCGGGGCCTCGTCGTCGTTGCGGGTAAGGTGACGGTGTGACGTCGGATCGCACCCCTCGGAGAGATCGCCACCCGCG
>CAYVGE010000036.1:4525-22214 GCA_964450395.1 uncultured Actinomycetota bacterium | reverse complement strand
GCCCTCCAGCGCCGATGGTACTGCACGGGCAACTGTGTGGGAGATTAGGTCGCCGCGGACTTTCGTTAATCGGGAAGCCGCCCTCGACGAGGGCGGCTTCTCTGCGTTCCTGGCCAGCAGCAGCACGAGGAACAGACATGGCGACACCACCACCTGAACGCGACCGCCCCCGGCTGCCGTCGGCGGTCTACCGCGACCTCAAGGCGGCCAGCGGCGGCGACCTGGATCGCGTCGCGAATGCCTACGCCGAGGCGGGCGAGGCACTCGCCACGGGCGACCGTGCGCGCGCGCTCGACCTGCTGCAGGAGGCCAAGCGGCGGGCCCCGCGCAGCGCGGCGGTCCGCGAGGCGCTCGGCATCGCGCTGTACCTCGACGAGCGGTTCAAGGACGCCGCCCGCGAGCTCGGCGCGTACCGCCGCATGTCGGGGAGGCAGGACCAGAACCACCTGCTGGCGGACTGCGCACGCGCCGCCGGGCACCTCGACCGGGCCGAGGACCTGGTGTCGGAGATGATCGCCGCGAAGGCGCCGGCCGACCGGGTCGCCGAGGGGCTGCTGGTCGTCGCCGGCGGGCGAAGCGACGACGGCGAGCACGACGCCGCGCTCGCAGCGCTGCACCGCATGGACCTCGAGCCACGCACCGTCGAGCCGTACCACCTGCGGCTGTGGTACCTGGCCGCCGACATCTCGGCGCAGCAGGGTGACGCCGACGCGGAGACCGGGTACCTGCAGGCCATCGCCACGGTGGAACCCGACTTCCTGGACGTCGCGGACCGCCTGACGGCGCTCGACCTCGACAGCGACGATCAGGAGCCGGCGGCCTCCGACGCGAAGCGCCTGCGCCAGTAGCGCTGCAGGCCCATCGCGTTCGACCGGTACCCGGCGAGCAGGTCGAGCCGCTGCTGCGCCTCGGGATCGCCGTCGGCGATCTGGACCTCGTGGTCGAAGCGGGCGGCGAGCGTCTCGACCACGTGGTCGAGCTCATCGTGCTCGCGCACCGCCTCGCGGGCGACCTCGGCCCACGCCGCCATCCGGTCGCTGGCCTCCGCCAGGCAGGCCTGCGGCGGGTCGACCGCGCCGTAGTGCGCCAGGTAGACCCGCTCGGGGTCGATGTCCTGGTACCGCCGGATCGAGCGGTGCGCCAGATCGAGGTCGAAGTCCGGTGGTGGGGTGGCGGGACGCAGCGGGCCCGTCCCCGGCAGCTTGACGCCGACGGAATCGCCGACGAACAGCGCGCCGGTGTCGCGGTCGAGCATGCTGATGTGGTGCTTGGCGTGCCCGGGGGTCGCGAGGAGATCCAGGATCCGGCCGCCGCCCAGGTCGAGCACGTCGTCGCCCTCGACGCCGCGGATCCGCTCCTCGGCGATCGGCGTGCACTCGCCGTAGATGGTGTCCATCAGCTCGCCGTAGACGCGACGCGAGCTGGCGTTGAGCTTCGTGGGATCGACCAGGTGTGGCGCGCCGATGTCGCTGACCACCACCGTGGTGCCGGGGAAGGCGCGTGCGACGTCGCCGGCGCCGCCGCCGTGGTCCAGGTGGATGTGGCTGACGACCAGGTAGGCCAGGTCTCCGGCGTCCAGGCCGAGGCGCGTGAGCGCATCGACGACGGCGTCGACCGTCAGCGCCGGCCCGCACTCGATCAGCGCCGGCCGGGGCGCCGGGATCAGGAAGCCCGCGGTGACCTTGGACAGGCCGGCCGTGCGGGTGTCGATCTGCAGAATGCCGCCGGGCAGCTCCTCGATGTCCTGCGCTCCGCCCCTGGCGGACGCTGGCGGCCCATCGGTGTGGGCGTCGTCGGCTCGGCTCACGCGGTGACCTCCTCGTCGGTCGTCGGCGACGCCCCGCGCGCCGGTCGCTGCCGTCGGGTGGGGGAGCGCGGCGGGCCGTCACCGTGGCGGTCGCGCTCGAGCTCGGAGGGCAGCTGCACTTCCTGCAGCTCGTCGATCAGCTCGTGGCGCCGCAGGTAGGTCGACAGCAGGGCCTGCAGCACCGCGGTCGCCGGGAGGGCGAGCAGCGCGCCGACCGCGCCGAGCAGGGTGCCCCCGATCACGACCGACAGGAACGCGACCGCGGGGTGCACGTCCATCGTGGTGCTCTGGATGCGGGGCGCGAGCACGTAGTTCTCGAGCTGCTGGTAGGCGACGGCGAACGCGATGACGAACAGTGCGTCGACGGGGTCGCCGACGAAGGCGACGAGCACGGCGGCGAAGGCCCCGAGGTAGGTGCCGATCACCGGGATGAACGCGCTCGTGACGCCGATCCAGACCGCGAGCGGAATGGGGCTGGGCACGCCGATGGCCAGGAAGAACGCGGCGTGGGTGACGGTCGCGGCGACGGCCAGCAGCACGCGCGAGTAGATGTAGCCACCGGTCTTGGAGACCGCGATCTCCCAGATCGCGAGCATCTCGCGCTGGCGGTCCGGCGGCAGGCCGATCGCGAGGGTCCGGCGCGCCTTGGGGCCGTCGGCCACCAGGTAGAAGGTCACCAGGCCGATCGTCGCGAGCTGGAACAGCAGCCCGAGCGCGGTCGCGCCCAGGTTGACGACCCCGCTGGCGGCGCCCAGCAGCACGTTGCGGAACTGCCCGCCGAGCCGGTCGCCGAACGCGGTGAGCTCGCGCTGCAGGGCCGGGCTGGCGTTGACGTCGACGCCCAGCGGCAACCGGGAGATGAGGTCGCTGTCGAGCTGGCTGAGGATGTCGGGGACGTTGCCGGCCAGCTCGGTCAGCTGGTTGATGAACAGGGGCAGCATCAGCGCGATGACGCCGACGAACACCAGCAGGGCGAACACGAAGACCACCGCCGTGGCGATGACGCGTTGCATCCCGCGCCGCGCCAGCCACTGCACGGCGGGTTCCATGGCGAACGACAGGAAGAGCGACACCGCGACCATGACCAGCACGGTGCGCAGGGCCCGGATGATGGTGAGCACGGCGAACGCGACCACGAGCACCAGCACCAGGCTGGCCAGCCGGCGCGGCGTCAACCAGGCGCCCTCGGCGGCGCTGCGGGCGGTCAGGGGGGACCACGGGCGGTCGGGCGGTTGGCTGGGTGTGGAGCTCACGATGGATCCTCCGCGTCGGTGCGGTGGTCGTCGTCGGCACCCGCGTCGACGCGTCGCAGCAGGCCGGCGAGCTGGTCCGCCAGCCACCGCGGGTGCTCGGCGGGCAGGGTGTGGGTGCCGCCGTGGCGCACCGCGAGCTCGCCGTCGGGCGCCGCGAAGGCCATGCGCGCCATCACCGGCAGCGGCGTCAGCCGGTCCGCGTCGCCGGCGACCGCGAGGAACGGGACGGGCAGCGTCGGCAGCACGTCGGTGGCGTCGTGGTCGGCCATCGACCGCAGCATCGCCAGCAGCACGGTGATGTCCCGCGTCGACACGTGCTCGTAGTAGGAGGACATGACCTGGCGGGGCGCTGCGGCGCTGGTGCCGCCGAGCGCGCGGGCGACCAGATGTGTGACGGGGCTGCGCCACCAGGCCCGCCAGACATCCCCGGCGCGCTCCGGGACCCGGCCGTGGGCGCGCTCGACCAGGTCGAGCGCGCCGATGCGGGGGCGCGTTGCGCCCCGGGGCAGGGGCGTGCCGCCCGCCCCGGCCACCGCGACGACGCCGGCGACCAGACCAGGGCGGCGGCGGGCGGCTTCCAGCGCCACCTGCACCCCGAACGAGTGCCCCGTGACGACCGCCCGGTGGATCCCGGCGGCGTCCAGCACGGCGTCGAGGTCGGCCATCGTGTCGTCGACGGTCACGGCCGACGGGTCGGACGGCGCACCGCTGCGCCCGTGCGCCCGGTAGTCCCACTGGACGACCGGCCGGTCGGCGGCGAGCAGGTCCGCCAGGTCGGTCCAGTAGTGCGTCGAGCACGCGATGCCGTTGCACAGCACCACCGGCGTCCGGTCCGACCGGACCGCGGGCGCGTCGCGGCGCCAGGCGACGGCGGTCCCGTCGGTGCTGCGGACGCACCACCAGCCGTCGTCGCCGGACGGCCACGGCGGCACGCCGGCCGGGTCGTGCAGTGGATCGATCGAGGTCACCGACATAGCCTGCCCATCGTAGGCGGTCGACCCGCCGCCGGCCGCCATCGGGTGTCCGTGCTCGCGGTGCCGGCGTGGTGCCCGCCATACTGGGGTGCAGGTCGACCGGAAGGGCAGCATGGACGGCGAAAGACCGACGGGATCGTTCACCGCGGTCTACGAGCTGTACCGTGAGGGCTGCCGCCGACTGGAGGGCGGCGATCCCGCCGGCGCCGTCGAGCCGTTGGTGCAGGCGGTCGCGTTGGAGCCCGCCAAGGCGTCGCTGCGCGAGGCGTTGGCGCGCGCCTGCTTCGCCACCTCGCGCATCCGGATGGCACGGCGGGAGTTCGAGCAGGTGCTGGCGCTCGACCCCAGCAACGCCTACGCCCACTACGGCCTGGGACGCGCGCTCGAGCGCCAGGGCCGCCTGGCGCAGGCGGGCAAGCACTTCAAGCTGGCCAACGCGTTGGCGCCACGTCCGAGCTACCGTCGGGCCGCGGAGCGCGTCGCCCGGCGTACCGGCGGCGGGTGGCACGACGTGTCAGGATGAGCGCACCTCGCGTGACGAAGGGACGCACGATGAGTGACGGGCTGCAGCGCTACCTCGAGGTGGCCTCCGGGCTGACCCGCACGACCCTGGGGGTGACCGAGCGCGCGCTCGCCCAGTTCGTCCGCCAGGGCGAGGTGGCCGCCGACCACGCGGAGCGGCTGCTCGACGACGTGATCGCCCGATCGGTGGACGGCAGCGGGGCCGTCGCCCAGCTGGTCCGTACCGAGGTGACGAGGGCGATGGAACGCGCCGGCGTCGCGCGGGCCGAGGAGGTCGACGAGCTGCGCCGGCAGGTCGACGAGCTGACCAGGCGCCTGGCCGCCGCCGAGGCGGCGGCCGGGGCGCACCCGCTGCCGGCGCCACCGGAGGACCCGACGTGACCCCCGGCACCGAGGATCCCGCCGCGCCGGCGTCGGAGCGCATCGCGGCCTGCCGGGAGCGCCTCGACGGGATGGCCGAGCGCCCGTACGCCGAGCAGGCCGACGCGCTGGAGTTCGTCCACGAGTCGCTGACCGCCGAGCTCGACGACCTGCGCCGCCGCGACCGCGAGCAGGGACGCCCCGCGGCCCGGTGAGCGGCGGCGCCCGGCGGCGGCTGGACGCGGAGCTGGTCCGGCGGGGCCTGGTCGCCAGCCGCCAGGTGGCCCGCGAGGTCATCGAGGCGGGCCACGTGACGGTCGACGGCGCGCCGGCGGCCAAGCCCGCCACCATGGTCGCGCCCGCACAGCAGCTGGTGGTGGTCGGCCCCGGCCGGCGCTGGGTGTCGCGCGGCGGCGACAAGCTCGATGGCGCGCTCGACGCGCTGGCCCTCGACGTCGGGGGCCGCGTCTGCCTCGACGCCGGCGCCTCGACCGGTGGCTTCACCGACGTGCTGCTGGCCCGCGGTGCCGCGACCGTCGTGGCGGTCGACGTCGGCTACGGCCAGCTGGCGTGGCGGCTGCGGACCGATCCCCGGGTCGTCGTCGTCGAGCGCACCCACGTGCGGGACCTCGCGTCCGAGCACCTGGCCGGGCACCGGCCCGACCTGGTGGTCGCCGATCTGTCGTTCATCTCGCTGTCGGCGGTGCTCGCGCCGCTGCGGGCGCTGCTGGGCGCCGGCGTCGACTGGTGCTGCCTGGTCAAGCCGCAGTTCGAGGTCGGCCGCGAGCTGGTGGGCCGCGGCGTGGTGCGCGACGTGGCCGGCTGGGATGTGGCGCTGGCGCGCGTGCGCGACGCCGTCGACGCGACCGGGCTGGTGGTCGCGGGCGGCACGGTCTCGCTCCTGCCGGGACCGTCGGGCAACGTCGAGTTCTTCCTGTGGCTGCGCGACACGGGCGCCGCCGACTGGGTGGCGCTGCGTGACGCGCTGATCGTCGCCGCCGCCTCCGTCCGCGACGCCGACGGTTAGCATTCGCCACGTGACGACCTCCACGCCCCAGAGCGCCGACCGGCGCCGGCCCAGCCAGCCGGCGCGCACGTTCGGGATGATCGTGCACCCCCAGCGCGACATGGCGCGCGAGGCCGCGCTGGCGGCGGCGCTGCGGCTGCGCGACGCGGGGCTGCGGGTGGTGGCCTGCAAGCAGGACGGCTGGGCGTCGCCGGACGCGTTCGAGGTCGTCCCGCCCGACGCGTTCGCCGACGCGCTGGACGTCGCGCTGGTGTTCGGCGGCGACGGCACGTTCCTGCGCGCCGCGTACCTGGTGCGCGACGCCGGCGTGCCGCTGCTGGGGATCAACCTCGGGCGGCTGGGCTTCCTGTCCGAGTGCGAGCTGCCGGGGGTGCCCAACGCGCTGGACCAGCTGATCGCCGGCGACTACCACACCGAGGACCGCATGACGTTGGCGGCGACGGTGCACGACCCCGACGGCGTCGAGGTCGCCGAGAGCTGGGCGCTCAACGACGCCTCCGTCGAGCGCCGCGAGCCCCAGCGCCTCATCGTGCTCGACGTGGCGATCGGTCCCACGCACCTCACCAGCATCCCGGCCGACGCCCTGATCTGCGCGAGCCCGACGGGGTCGACGGCCTACGCGTTCAGCGCCGGCGGCCCGATCCTGTCGCCCTTGGTCGAGGCCCTGGTGCTGACGCCGGTCGCGCCGCACACGCTGTTCGACCGGACCCTCGTCGTCGACCCGACGGAGGTCATCTCGATCCGGCCCGGCGCGCCGCGGCAGAACCCGTGTGTGGTCAGCCTCGACGGACGGGAGTCGTTGGCCGTGCCCCCGGGCGGCGAGGTGCGGGTGACCCGGGGCGCCGCGCCCGTGCGCATGGCGCGGCTGAACAGCTTCGACTTCTACGACCGGATCCGCGAGAAGTTCGGGCTGGGCTGACGGGGGTGCTTTGCGCTCCGCGCTGCGGCGCGGATAGTGGGGGCGCTCCGCGGCGGGCACGGGCGACGAAGACGACGAGGGCGATGCTCGACGAACTGCACATCCGTGACATCGGCGTGATCGAGGACGTCACCCTGCGCCTCGCGCCGGGGCTGAACGTGCTGACGGGTGAGACCGGGGCGGGCAAGACGATCATCGTCTCGGCGCTCGAGCTGCTGCGTGGCGCGCGTGCCAGCGGGCCGCACGTCCGCGAGGGCGCGGCGGTCGCGGTGGCCGAGGCGCGGCTGCACCCGGCACCGCCGTCGGCGGGGGAGTGGCTCGACGCCGACGACGACGAACTGGTGATCGCGCGGGAGCTGTCCGTGTCGGACGGTGGCAGCCGCAGCCGTGCCCGCGTCGGCGGGCACCTGGCGCCGGTGTCGGCGCTGCGGGTGGTGACCGACGGGCTCATCGAGCTGCACGGGCAGCGGGACTCGACCAGGCTGACGACCCCGGCGGCCCAGCGCGAGCTGCTGGACCGCTTCGGCGGGGACCCAGTCGCGGGGGTGCTCGCCGCGTACCGCGAGGCGTGGCGGGACGCGACGTCGGCGCGCCGCGACCTCGAGGAGCTGCGCGCCACCAACCGCGAACGGGTGCGTGAGCGCGACCGGCTGCGCTTCGAGCTCGACGAGATCGACGCGGTCGACCCGGCGGCCGACGAGGAGGACCGGCTCGACGCCGACCTGCGGCGCCTCGAGCACGCCGAGGGCCTGATGCTCGCAGCCCGCCGGTCCGCCGCCGGCCTCACCGGCGAGGGCGGCGCCCGCGACGCCCTGGGTGCCGCGGTCGCGCAGCTGCGGGCGATGGACGGCGTGGACCGCGAGCTCGACGAGCTGCACGAGCGGCTCGAGCAGGTCGCGACCGAGGCGCAGGACCTCGGGCTGGAGCTGTCGAGCTACGCCGACGGCGTCGCGCTGGACCCCGAGGGCCTCGACCGGCTGCGCACACGCCGGGCGGCGATCGCGCAGCTGGTCCGCAAGTACGGGGCCGACGCCGCCGAGGTGGTCGCCTACGCCGCGGAGGCGCGCGACCGCGTCGCGCGCCTGACCGACGACGACCAGCGCGAGGCGGCCCTGGCCGGGCAGCTCGCGCAGCTCGAGGCCCGGCTCGGCGAGGCGGCGATTGCGCTGCGCGCGGCCCGCACGGCGGCGGGCGACGAGCTCGCCAGGGTGGTCGACGGGCACCTCGGCGAGCTGGCGATGCCCGGCGCGCACCTGGAGATCCGCTGCGTCGAGGTGGCCCCCGGGCCCGACGGGGCCGACCGCGTCGAGCTGCTCCTGGCCGCGAACCCCGGTGAGCCGGCGCTGGAGCTCGGGCGGTTCGCGTCGGGCGGGGAGCGCAGCCGCATCGCGCTGGCGCTGCGCCTGGCGCTCGCCGACGCCGACGACACGCCGGTGCTGGTGTTCGACGAGATCGACGCGGGCATCGGCGGCGCCGTCGCCCGGGCGGTCGGGGCCAAGCTCGCTGCGCTCGCCCGGGGCCGGCAGGTGCTGTGCGTGACGCACTCGCCGCAGCTGGCGGCGCACGCCGACGCCCACTTCCTGGTGACCAAGCAGGCGTCGGGCGGGCGCACCCGGTCGTCGGTGCGCCGGCTGGCGCACGACGAGCGGGTCGACGAGCTCAGCCGCATGCTGTCGGGCTCGACCGACAGCGCCGCGGCCACCCGCCACGCCGACGAGCTGCTGGCGACCGTCCGGCCGGCCTGACGGACGTGCCCGCGGACCGGTGGGCGCACGGCACGCCCCCGGGGCAGCGGTCGCCGGCGACCCCCGCGCACTTCGGGTCCTTGGTGGCACCCTGCGGCGCTGCTACCGTATGAAGAGGCTGCACCATGGTGCGCCGATCGCCTGGTTCCTCGTGGTGGCCGCTCCTCGACGTGATGATCCGTCTTGACCGGAGCGACTCGTGGCCAAGCACATCCTGATCACCGGTGGCGTGAGCTCGTCGCTGGGCAAGGGCATCACCGCGGCCTCGCTGGGCCGCCTGCTCAAGGCCCGGGGCCTGCGGGTCACGCTGCAGAAGCTGGACCCGTACGTCAACGTCGACCCCGGGACCATGAACCCGTTCGAGCACGGCGAGGTGTTCGTGACCGAGGACGGCGGCGAGACCGACCTGGACCTCGGGCACTACGAGCGCTTCGTCGACGTCAACCTCCGGCGCGAGTCGAGCGTGTCGACCGGCCAGATCTACTCGTCGGTCATCGCCAAGGAGCGCCGCGGCGACTACCTGGGCCGCACGGTCCAGGTGATCCCGCACGTGACCGACGAGATCAAGTCGCGCATCCTCGCGCTCGCCGACGAGACCGACGTGGTCATCACCGAGGTCGGCGGCACCGTCGGCGACATCGAGAGCCTGCCGTTCCTGGAGGCCATCCGCCAGCTGCGCTACGACGTGGGCCGCGAGAACATCTGCTACGTCCACGTGGCACTCGTGCCCTTCATCGGCCCGACCGGTGAGCTGAAGACCAAGCCGGCGCAGCACTCCGTCCGCGAGCTGCGCAGCATCGGCATCCAGCCCGACGCGGTCGTGTGCCGTAGTGACCGGCCGCTGCCGCCGGAGCTCAAGCGCAAGATCGCGCTGCTGTCCGACGTCGACCTCGACGGGGTCGTCAGCGCGCACGACGCCACGTCGATCTACGCAGTCCCGATGGTGCTGCGCGACGAGGGCCTCGACGATTTCGTCGTCCGCCGCGTCGGGCTGGACCCGACGGTCGAGCCCGATCTGCGCTCGTGGCAGGCGATGGTGGACCGGGCGATGCACCCCGATGACACGGTCCGCATCGCCCTGGTGGGCAAGTACACGTCGCTGCCCGACGCCTACCTGTCGGTGGTCGAGGCGCTCGGCCACGCGGGCGTCCGCCACGGCGTCGACGTGGAGATCACGTGGGTGCAGTCCGACGACATGGTCGACCTGGCCACCGCCGAGCGCGTGCTGGGCCACACCCACGGCGTGCTGGTCCCCGGCGGCTTCGGCGTCCGGGGCATCGAGGGCAAGATCGCCGCGGCGCGACTGGCGCGCCAGCGCCACATCCCGTACCTGGGCATCTGCCTGGGCCTGCAGGTCGCCGTGATCGAGTTCGCGCGGCACGTGCTCGGGCTGGCCGAGGCGCACTCCAGCGAGTTCGAGCCGGAGACACCCGATCCGGTGGTGCACCTGATGGCCGACCAGCACAGCGTGGTCGAGAAGGGCGGCACGATGCGGCTGGGGACGTATCCGTGCAAGGTCATGCCCGGCACGCACGCCGCCGAGGCGTACGACGAGCCGGTCGTCTACGAGCGCCATCGGCACCGGTGGGAGGTCAACAACCGCTACCGGTCGCGCCTGGAGGCCGCCGGGATGGTCTTCTCGGGCCTGAGCCCCGACGACCGGCTGGTCGAGGTGATCGAGCTGGCCGACCACCCCTGGTTCGTCGGCAGCCAGTTCCACCCGGAGTTCCAGTCGCGGCCGAACCGGCCCCAGGCGCTGTTCGACGGCTTCGTCGCAGCGGCGCGCCGCCGCATGCTGGCGCAGGCGGGCCGGCTGCCCGAGCCGTCGGAGATGCAGGAGGTGCCGGTGTGAGCGACGCGGCGCGCAACCACGGCTTCGAGGTCGTCGAGTCGCAGGTGACCCACGAGGGCGTGATGTCGACGCTGCGGGTCGACAAGGTGGCGACCCCCGATGGTGACGTCGCCACCCGCGAGGTCGCCGTGCGCCCCGACGCCGTGGCGATCGTGCCGCTGACCGACGACGGCGACGTGGTCATGCTGCGCCAGTACCGCCACCCGGTGGGGCGCTACGAGCTGGAGATCCCGGCCGGCCTGCTCGACGTCGAGGGCGAGCGTCCAGAGGACGCGGTGCAGCGGGAGCTGGCCGAGGAGGCCGGACTGACCGCCGCGACCGTGCGCCGCCTCACGCGCTTCTGGAACTCGGCGGGCTGGTCGGACGAGGCGACCACCATCTACGTCGGCACCGGCCTGTCGCCCGCGGCGCCGGGTGCCAACTTCGCGGCCGAGGCCGAGGAGGCGGACATGGAGGTCCTGCGCGTACCCTTCGCCGAGGCGGTCGCCATGGCCCGCACCGGCGAGATCACCGACGCCAAGACGGTCATCGGGCTGCTGCTGGTCGACGGGCTGGACGCGCCGGCTTCGTAGACTCAGCCGGCGTGCGGGCCGCCGGACCAGGGTGCGGCCCTGCGGGTCGGCGGGAGGTTCAGATGCGCAGCGCAGCGCCAGGCGGGCGGGGCAGGCGATGACCGACGCCACCGCGCCGCGGCCGGCGTCCGCCGACGGGCTGCCGCGGCACGCCGCCCGCTTCCTGGACTGGCTGATCGTCGAGCGGGGGCTGTCGGACCACAGCCTGGCGGCCTACCGCCGCGACCTGCGGCTGTACCGGCGCTTCCTCGATGCGCAGGGAGCGCCCGAACCGACCGCCGTCGACGCCGCGACGCTGCGGGGGTTCGTGCCGTGGCTGCGCGCGACACCCAGCGCCCAGGGTCGGGCGTACGCGCCGCGGTCGATCGCCCGCGCCGTGGCGGCGGTCCGCGGGTTCCACCGGTTCCTGGTCGCCGAGGGGCTGGCCGCCGACGACCCCGCCGACGACCTGAGCGCTCCGCGCGTGCCGCGCACGCTGCCAAGGGCGCTCACCCTCCGACAGGTCGAGCAGCTGCTTGCGCAGCCGAGCGGCGACGAGCCGGCGGCGGTGCGCGACCGCGCGCTGCTGGAGCTGCTGTACTCCGCCGGCCTGCGCATCTCGGAGCTGGTGGCGCTCGACGTCGACGACGTCGACCTGACGCTGCGGACCGTCCGGTGCGTGGGCAAGGGTCGCAAGGAGCGCATCGTGCCGATCGGGCGCCCCGCGGCGCGCGCCGTCGACGCGCTGGTCGCCCATGGGCGCCCCGGCCTGCAGGCGTCGGGCCCCTGGCTGCTGTGCAACCAGCGCGGCGGCCGCCTCACGCGGCAGGGAGCGTGGAAGATCGTGAAGGCATACGCTGAGGGGGCGGGTCTGGGTGCGGTGGTCTCACCGCACACGCTGCGCCATTCGTTCGCCACGCACCTGCTCGACGGCGGCGCCGACGTCCGCGTCGTGCAGGAGCTGCTGGGACACGCCAGCGTCAACACCACGCAGATCTACACGCAGGTGTCGACGACCAGGCTGCGCAGCGTCTACGAACGCGCCCACCCGCGAGCCACCGCCACCGCCTGAACCCGCGGCCGGCGGCATCGATCGCACGACACTGGAGGATCGCATGGACACGCAGACCGAGCAGCGGCTGCGGGCCGAGCTCGAGGGCAGCCGCCGCGACGCCGTCGAGGAGCTGCGCGGGCTGGGGGCCGAACCCGACAGCGACCAGGTCCACGAGCTCACGGGCGTCGACGACAACTTCGCCGACTCGGCCAGCGCGACCGCCGAGCGCGCCGAGAAGCTGGCGCTGATCGACCAGACCCGCGAGCGCCTGCACGACATCGACCGCGCGCTCGAGCGCATCGAGGAGGGCACGTACGGCACGTGCGAGCAGTGCGGCGGACTCATCGCCGGGCCGCGCCTGGAGGCGCGCCCGATGAGTGTCCTGTGCGTGGATTGCGCGTCCGGCGCCGCGTGAACACTGCCCTCGGGTGACCCCACCCGGCGCGCCGCGCGCCGGGCCGGCGACAGGTGGAGGCACACGTGACCGACGAGCAGAGACTGCTGCCCAGCGAGCTGATCGGGCGCAAGCGTGACGGCTACGAGCTGAGTGATGGCCAGCTGCGCACGTTGATCGGCGGGATGCTCGCCGGCGACGTCAACGAGGCGCAGATCGCCGCCCTGCTGATGGCCGGCGTGCTCAACGGTTTCAGTCACGCCGAGACCAGGGCGCTCACCACGATCCTGTGGGAGAGCGGCGAGACGCTGGACCTGTCGCGGCTAACGGGGCCGACCGTCGACAAGCACTCCACCGGGGGGGTCGGTGACGGCACCACGCTGATCGTGGCGCCGCTGGTGGCCGCCGCCGGCGGCCAGATGGTCAAGCTGTCGGGCCGCGGGCTCGGCCACACGGGTGGCACGCTCGACAAGCTCGAGTCGATCCCGGGTCTGGACGTCGAGCTCGAGCCGGGGCGCATGCTCGACATCGCCGAGGAGGTCGGGTGCGTCGTCGCGGCGCAGACCGAGCGCCTGGTGCCGGCCGACCGGGCGCTGTACGCCCTGCGCGACCTGACCGCCACCGTGGAGTCCCGCGCGCTGATCGCCTCGTCGGTGATGAGCAAGAAGCTGGCGGCGGGTGCCTCGACCATCGTCCTGGACGTCAAGGCCGGCAACGGCGCGTTCATGCCCGACGCCGAGCAGGCCGAGGACCTCGCCCGCCTGTGCGTCGAGCTGGCGCAGAACGCCGGGCGCCGGTGCGCCGCGCTGGTCACCGACATGGACCAGCCACTGGGGCGGCGGATCGGCAACGCGCTGGAGGTCCGCGAGGCGGTCGCGCTGCTGTCGGGTTCGCCGGAGGGCCGGTTGGCCGAGGTCGCGCTCGAGCTGGCGACCGTCGCGATGGTCGAGGCGACCGACGAGCCCAGCCGCACGGCCGACGCGGTCCGCAAGGACCTGGTGGCCCTGTGGGAGCAGGGCGCCGCACTGGAACGGCTGGCCAGGATGATCGCGGCGCAGGGGGGCGATGCCCAGGTGTGCCAGGACCCCGAGGCGGTGCTGCCGTCGGCACCGACGCGGCGCGACGTCGTGGCGACGGCCGGCGGTACGGTCGGCGCCGTGCCGGCCCGCCAGATCGGCGAGATCGTGGCGCGCCTGGGCGCCGGGCGCGCCAGCAAGGGCGCCGACGTCCACCCGGCCGTCGGCGTGGTGCTCGAGGTCGAGGTCGGCGACGAGGTCGAGGCCGGTCAGCGCCTCGCGGTCGTGCACGCCCGCTCGGCCGATGAGGCCCAGCGGGGGGTCGACGCGCTGCAGGCGGCCATCTCGATGGACGGCGACGGTGCCGCCCGCGAGGCGATCCTGTCCCGCATCCAGCTCGGATGACCGGGCCGGTGGCCGGCAGCACCTGCCGGGTCGGGACGCCGCACTGCCCTAGACTTCGCGGGCATGGCGTACACCGTGTCGGTCGGTGACTTCGAAGGCCCGTTCGATCTGCTGCTCAAGCTCATCGCGCAGCGGCGCGTCGACGTGTACGAGGTGGCGCTGGCCGACATCACCGACGACTACCTGGCGGTCGTGCGGACCATGGACACGGTCGACCTCGAGGCCACCACGGAGTTCCTGGTGATCGCGGCGACGCTGGTCGAGCTCAAGGCGGCCCGGCTGCTGCCGACCGACGAGGAGCCCGAGATCGACGAGCTGGCCGTCCACGCGCGCGACCTGCTCTACGCCCGGCTGCTGGACTTCCAGGTGTTCGCCGAGGCTGCCGCGTTCCTGGGTGGGCGGATGGCCGACCAGGCCGGGTACGTGCCGCGCGCGGTGCCGCTGGAGGAGCCCTTCGTCGGGCTCGCGCCACCCGTCGAGCTGCGCACGTCGCCGGCGGACCTGGCACGGATCTACGGCGAGGTGCTCGCCGACCTGGCCGAGCGCGAGCGTCCCGTCGACATCTCGCATCTGCCGCCCATCCCCTTGACGGTCGCCCAGGCGTCGCGGGACCTGGTCGACGGCCTGGCCGGCGTCGGCGGCCGCGCGACGTTCGCCGAGCTGACCCGCCGCTACCGTTCGCGGGTGACCGTCGCGGTGGCGTTCCTCGCCGTGCTCGAGCTCTACAAGGAAGAGCACGTCGAGGTCACCCAGGCCGCCCACTTCGGTGACATGGTCATCGAGCTGACGTCGACCGAGGTGCTCGCCGTCGTCGCCGACGGCGTGCGGGTCGAGCACCGCGCGCTGGCGGTCCTGGGAACCTGATGGAGCCGGGTGTGGACGCCGAGCTGCGGCTCGCGCTGGAGGCCATCCTGCTGGTCGTCGACGAGCCAGTGCCGGTCGACGAGCTGGCCGGCGTGCTGGAGGTCGAGGCCGACGACGTCGCCGGCGCCCTGCGCCTGCTGCGGCGGGAGTACCTCGACGACGGCCACGGCTTCGTGCTGCGCGAGGTCGCCGGCGGGTGGCGGCTCTACACGGCGCCGCAGGCGGCCGCCCACGTCGAGCGCTGGGTCACCCGCGGCCGCTCCGGCGCGTTGTCGCGCGCGGCGCTGGAGACACTGGCCATCGTGGCCTACAAGCAGCCGGTGACCCGGGCGACCGTCTCACAGATCCGCGGCGTCGACGCAGACGGTGCCGTGCGCACCCTGCTCAGCCGCGGGCTGGTCGAGGCCATCGGGCGCGAGGACACGCCTGGCCAGCCGGTGCTGTACGCCACCACCACGGCGTTCCTGGAGCAGCTGGGCATCGGCTCGGTGGCCGAGCTGCCGGCGCTCGGCGTCTTCGCGCCGCCCGGCCCGCCGCCGGACGAACCGCCGGTCGGCGGGTACCGCGAGGCCCGGCGTGCGCTGGGCCACGTGCCCGCGGCCCGGCACGCCGACGACCCGGCATGAGGACCGCAGCGGCACCGGGCTGCCCGGAGGGCGTGCGCCCGCGCGTCGGGGTCGGACCAGGCGCCGCGGAGGCGCGGCCGTGAGTGCGCCGGCGACGCCCGGTGGGCAGCGGGTGCAGAAGCTGCTGGCGGCGGCGGGGGTCGGCAGCCGCCGACAGTGCGAGGAGCTGATCGCGGCCGGACGCGTGAGGGTCAACGGCGAGGTCGTGCGGCTCGGTGCCCGCGCCGACGCTCAGCGCGACGCGATCGCCGTCGACGGGGTCCGCGTCAACACCAACCCCGACCTCGTGCACTACCTGCTGAACAAGCCCCAGGGCGTCATCACGACCCTGCGCGACCCGGAGGGCCGCCCCACGGTGGCCGATTACGTGACCACCCCGCCCCGCGTGTTCCCGGTCGGGCGCCTCGACGCCGACACCGAGGGCCTGCTGCTGCTGACCAACGACGGCCCGCTCGCCGAGCGGCTGACGCACCCGCGCTACGAGATCCCCAAGACCTACGTGGCGCGGTTGCGCGGGTCGGTGCGCCGCCAGGCGGTGCGGGCGATGATCGATGGGATCGACCTCGACGACGGCCCGGCCGCCGCCACGTCGGTGCGCACGCTGGCCACCGCCCGCGACGAGACGCTGCTGGAGATCGTGGTCACCGAGGGGCGCAACCGGCTCGTGCGCCGGCTCGTGGGCGCGGCGGGCCTGACCCTCGAGCGCCTGGCCCGCGTGCAGCTGGGGCCGTTGGCGCTCGGCGACATGGGCCAGGGGCGGGTGCGCCCCCTGACCAGCCGTGAGGTGCACGAGCTGTACGCAGCGGTCAAGCTGGATGACCACGGCGGGCGGGACGCGCCGATCCCAGCAGACGAGCACGAGGACCACGATCAGCCGTGAGCACCGACACCATGCACTCGCCCGCCCCCGCGGCGACCGAGCCCCCGGACGGCCCGCGCGTCGTCGCGCTGCGGGGGGCGACCACGCTGGACGCCGACACGCGGGAGCAGGTGCTGGCGCGCACGACCGAGCTGCTGGCCGCGCTGCTCGAGCGCAACGGGCTGCGCTCGGACGACCTGATCAGCCTGATCTTCACCGCGACCGACGACGTCCACAGCGAGTTCCCCGCCGCCGCGGTGCGCGCCGCCGGCATCTCCGACGTGCCGATGCTGTGCGCCCGAGAGCTCGGGATCGAGGGGCCGAGCAACATCGGGCTGTGCATCCGGGTGCTGGCGCACGTCACCAGCGACCGGGCCCGGGCGGCCCTGCGCCACCCGTACCTGCACGGCGCCCGTCAGCTGCGCAGCGACCTGCCGGAGTAGCGGCCGCACCGCCCCCGCCCCGGGGGCGGTCACGACGTAGAGTGACCGAGGGCGTCCGCCCACCACCCATCTTCGAGAAGGCTGAGCTCGTGCGTGTTGCCATCATCGGGACCGGGCTGATCGGCACATCGCTCGGCCTCGCGCTCCAGGAGGTGCACGAGGTCGACGACGTGGTCGGCCA
The DNA here is from genome assembly GCA_964450395.1 of uncultured Actinomycetota bacterium. Lineage (GTDB taxonomy): Bacteria > Actinomycetota > Nitriliruptoria > Euzebyales > JAHELV01 > JAHELV01. Next base: position 5,362 of record CAYVGE010000036.1, on the reverse strand, counting down.
CGACCGCGACGCCGACCGGCTGGGGGCCGCGCTCCAGCGCGGTGGCGTGACGTCGGCGGCGCTGACCGCCGCCGACGCCGTCGCCGAGGCCGACCTGGTCGTGCTCGCCGTGCCCGGGTCGGCCGTGGCCGCCGTGGCCGGCACCATCGCCGGCGCGCTGCGGCCGGGCGCGATCGTCACCGATGTGGCGAGCGTCAAGACGCCGGTCGTCGCCACACTGCAGGAGGCGCTGCCCGCCGGCATCTGGCTGGTCGGCGGCCACCCGATGGCCGGGTCGCACGAGGCCGGACCCGAGCACGCCTCGGCGGACCTGTTCGTGGGCGCCACGTACCTGCTGACGCCGACCACCCACACCGATCCCGAGGCCTACCGCACGCTGCACCGGCTGGTCGCGGGCATCGGCGCGCGGCCGATGGCGGTCAACCCCGTCGACCACGACCGGCTGGTCGCCGTCATCAGCCACCTGCCGCAGCTGGCGGCGACGACGCTGATGAACCTGGCGTCGGAGCAGGCGGACCGCCAGCACGCGGGCCTGCTGCTGCTGGCCGCCGGCGGGTTCCGCGACGCGACCCGCGTGGCCGCCAGCAACCCCGACCTGTGGCTGGACATCTGTGCCGACAACCGCGACGCGATCGTCGGCGTGCTCGACGACTACGCGGCGCGCATCGGCGCGCTGCGCGAGATCGTCGCGGGCGCCGACGACGCCGAGCTGCACCGCGTGCTCGCCGACGCGCAGCGCGCTCGCCGGCGGCTGCCCCGCAAGGCGGCGGTGGGCGGCGCCCTGATCGAGCTGCTGCTGCCGATCCCCGACCGCCCCGGCGTGCTGGCCGAGGTGAC
>CAYVGE010000036.1:0-4515 GCA_964450395.1 uncultured Actinomycetota bacterium | reverse complement strand
CCGGCGTCAACATCGAGGACTTCAGCATCGACCACGCCGCCGAGGGCGGCCGGGGCGCGCTGCGCCTGGTGATCGCCGGGTCCGGCAACGCGGCCACGGCCGGCGCCGCGCTGAAGGAGCGCGGCTACGAGGTGCGGGAGCGACGGTCGTGACCGCCCGCCGCCGCACGGCGGCCGGGCGCCGTCGCGCCCCGGGTGCCGCCGCGTGACCTCCGACCCCACGGCGGTCGCCGACCCGCTGCGGGCGGCGGCGCTGCTGGTGCGGCCCGGCGGGCCCGTCGCCGGGACCGTCCGCGCGCCCGCCAGCAAGAGCGTCACCAACCGGTTGCTCGTGATCGCCGCGCTCGCCGACGGCGTCAGCATCCTGCGCGGTCCGCTCGACAGCGATGACAGCCGCGCCATGCGCGACTGCCTGACCGCGCTCGGGGCGCGCATCGACGTCGATGCAGGCACGTGGCGGGTGACCGGCACCGCCGGCCGGGCGGCCGTGCCGGCCGCACCCCTGCAGGCCCGGCTGTCGGGCACGACCGCGCGCTTCGTCACGGCGGTGCTGCCCCTGGCCGACGGACCGGCCGAGCTCACCGGGCGCGCGCCGCTGCGGCGGCGGCCGATCGGCCCGCTGGTCGACGCCCTGCGGACCCTGGGGGCCGACGTGGCGGCGACCGACGATGGCCTGCCCGTCCGGTCGGCGGGTGGGGGCATCGGCGGCGGCACGGTGGCCGTCGACGTCCGCCGGTCGAGCCAGTTCGCCAGTGCCGTGCTGCTGGTCGCGCCGCACGCGCGGCGCGACGTCACCTGCACCCTGCGCGGCCGGTCGGCGGCCGACTACATCGCCCTGACCGTCGACGAGATGGCCGCCTGGGGTGCCGACGTGACCGCCGTCGACCAGGGCTGGCGGGTGGCGGCCGGCGCGACCTACCGCGCACGCGAGGTCGACGTCGAGTACGACGCCAGCGCCGCCGCCCACCTGTTCGCGCTGGCGGCGGCGTCGGCCGGCCGGGTCACGGTGGCCAACGCCGGCGGCGCCACCCGGCAGCCGGACGCGGGGGCCACGGCGGTGCTGGAGGCGCTGGGGTGCACCGTGGATCACACCGGCCCCGGCGTCACCGTCACGGGCCCCGCCGCGCTGCGACCGGTCGACGTGTCGCTGGGGGCGATGCCCGACCAGGTCACGACCTTCGGCGCGCTGGCCGCGCTGGCGCCCGGCACGTCGGTGCTGCGCGACGTCGGCGTCGCCCGCACCCACGAGACCGACCGGCTGGCGGCGCTCGTCGCGGAGCTCGCCCGGTTGGGCGTCGACGCCGCCGCGGGAGCGGATACGCTGACGGTGCACGGTGGCACGGCGCATGGCCCCGCCCGGCTGCGGACCCACGACGACCACCGCCTGGCGATGGCCTTCGCCGCGCTCGGCACCCGGGTGCCGGACGTGACGGTCGACGACCCCGGCTGCGTGGCGAAGACGTACCCGGCGTTCTGGGACGACCTGCGGCAGCTGGGTGGCCGCTGGGAGGTCCCCGACGGGAGTGGTGAACGCAGGTGAGCACGGTGATCGCGATCGACGGCCCCGCGGGCTCCGGCAAGTCGACCATCGCGCGGGCGTTGGCCAGGCGGCTCGACCTCCCGCACGTCGACACCGGCGCGTACTACCGCGCGACCACGTTGGCCGTGCTGCAGGCCGGGGAGGACCCGTCCGACGAGGCGGCGGTGGTCGCCGTGCTCGACCGCTCGCACATCGAGCGCAAGGACGACCGCACCCTGCTCAACGGCAGCGACGTCGAGGAGGCGATCCGCACCGAGGGCGTCGACGCCAGCGTGTCGGCCGTCGCCGCCCACCCGCGGGTGCGCGCGCACCTGGTCGAGCTGCAGCGCGCCGCCGCAGGCGCCCGCGGTGCGGTGGTCGAGGGCCGCGACGCGGCGACCGTCATCGTGCCCGATGCCACGCTGAAGGTGTGGCTGACCGCGCCCGCACCGGTCCGCGCCGCCCGCCGCGCCGCGCAGCTCGGCACCGACGACACGGGCCAGATCCGCCGGATCGGCGACCGGATGGCGTCGCGCGACCACGCCGACCGCGACAACACCCACCGGGCGGGCGACGCGGTCGAGATCGACACCGGCGACGTGGACGTGGTGGCCGTCGTCGACCGCATCGTCGCCCTGCTGCACCGCGATGGGTGAGCCGGCGACGCCGTCGACCGCGGCCGTCCCCGTCGTCGCGGTGGTCGGCCGGCCCAACGTGGGCAAGTCGACCCTGGTCAACCGCCTGATCGGGCGGCGGGCGGCGATCACGGAGGAGAAGCCCGGGGTCACCCGCGACCGCACCGAGCACGCCACCACCTGGTCGGGCCGGCCGGTGACCCTGGTCGACACCGGAGGCTGGATCGCGACCGGCGACCGCGCCGACCGGCTGGACGCGCTGGTGGCGGCGCAGGCGGAGGTCGCGTCGACCGACGCCGACGTCGTGCTGTTCGTCGTCGACCTGACCGTCGGGATCACCGAGGACGACGCGATGGTGGCGCGGTGGCTGCGGGACCTCGACGCCCCCGTCCTGCTGGTCGCCAACAAGGCCGACGAGCTGGGCAACCCGGCTGTGGTGCAGGCCCAGCTCGCCGAGCTGTACGCGCTGGGCATGGGTGACCCGCACCCCGTCAGCGCGCTGCACGGGCGCGGCTCGGGCGACCTGCTCGACGCCGTCTTCGACCGCCTCGACGTCGCGCCGGTGCGCGAGCGGCCCACGGACCCCGACGAGGTCAGCGTCGTGCTGCTCGGCCGGCCCAACGTCGGCAAGTCGTCGCTGTTCAACCGGTTGGCGGGGGAGGAGCGGGTGATCGTCGACGACCGTCCCGGCACCACCCGGGACGCGATCGACACCGTGCTGCGCCTGCGCGGCGGCGGCGCGTCGTACCGGTTCGTCGACACCGCCGGGCTGCGCCGCCGGGCCCGGCACGGTGACGCGACCGAGTACTACAGCACCGTGCGCACCGTCGACGCGCTGCACCGTGCCCAGGTGGCCCTCCTGGTCGTCGACGCGACCGAGCCGCTCGGCGAGCAGGACCAGCGCCTGGCCCGGCAGGTGATCGACGCCGGCCGCGGCCTCGTGCTGGTGCTCAACAAGTGGGACGTCGTCGACGAGGAGCGCCGGGAACGCATCGACCGCGAGCTCGACCGGCTGCTGGCGTTCACCGCCTTCGCGCCGCTGCTGCGCACGTCGGCCCACACCGGCCGCGGCCTGCGCCTGCTGGGATCGGTGATCGACCAGGTGCACGAGCAGTGGTCGCGGCGCATCCCGACGGGACCGCTGAACCGCTGGCTGGCAGAGGCGACGGCCGCGACCGCGCCGCCGATGGTGCGCGGGCGCACCATCCGGCTGCGCTACGTCACGCAGGTCGAGGTCGGGCCGCCGACCTTCCGCATCTTCACGAACGGGCCGGTGCCGGCGTCGTACGAGCGGTACCTGGAGCGCAGCCTGCGTGAAACCTACGGGTTCATCGGGACGCCGCTGCGGCTGGGCATCCGGGTGCGCGAGGGGCGCGAGCGCCGCGACTGACCAGGCTCAGGTCCCCTCGGCGACGAGCAGCGCCTCGGGGCCGACCTCCACGCCGCCGGCGATCCGGGTGCCGGGCCCGACGATGCTGTCGGTGACCGTCGCGCCGTCGCCGATGTGGACGCCCTCGAGCACGATCGCGCCCGCCAGGTGGGCGTCACGCCCGACGGTCACGCCGGCGCCCACGACGACGGGGGCCACCAGCGTCGCGCCGGCCCCGACCGTCGCGCTGCGGTGCACGGCGACGCCGGCGGCGGTCCACTCGAGGTCCTCGGGCACGGGCCACGCGCAGCGCTGCTCGAGCACCGCGCGGTGGCCGTCGCGGAACCGCTGCGGGGTGCCGAGGTCCTGCCAGTGGGCGTCGGACGCGACGCCCTGCAGGTGCGCGCCAGCCCTCAGCAGCCCCGGGAACACGTCGCGCTCGAACGACAGCGGGCCGTCGCCGGGGAACGGGTCGAACGCCGACGCGTCGAGCACGTAGGTGCCGGCGTTGACGGTGTCGACGTCGGTCGTGCCCGGCGGGGGCTTCTCGATGAACGCCGTGATGCGCCCGTCGCCGTCGCGTTCGATCACCCCGAAGCTCGACGTGTCCTCCACCCGGGTCAGCGCCAGCGTCACCACGGCCCCCGCGTCCCGGTGCCGCTTGACGAGGTCCGCGTAGTCGAGGTCGGTCAGCACGTCGCCGTTGCACACGATGACGTCGGCCTCACCTGCGCTCCGCAGTAGCCGTCGGGCGGCGCCCGCGGTGTCGAGCGGCCGCTCCTCGGTGCGCACCTCGACGGCGACGCCCCGGTCGCGACCCGCGGCGACCAGGGGCGCGAAGGCGTCGGTCGCCTGGCCGACCAGCAGGTCCAGGCGGTCCACGCCGACGGCGGCCAGCCGGAGCAGCAGGCCGATCGCGTAGGGCCGGCCCATGAACTCGACCATGGGCTTGGGGGTGGCGTTGGTGAGGGGACGGAGGCGCGTGCCGCCGCC
>CAYVGE010000035.1:13748-23341 GCA_964450395.1 uncultured Actinomycetota bacterium | reverse complement strand
CCGGCGAGATCCCGGTAGAACAGCAGGCAGGTGCCGCGGAAGAACGAGTACAGCGAGCCGGCCAGCTTCTCGAACTTGTCCTCCGCGTCGTCGGACCGGGTCGCGATGCGGGTCTGGTGGTCCTCCCGCAGCGTCTGGCGGACGTGCAGCCGGCGGTCGTTGCCGGTCAGGTACCGCGGCAGCGGCACCATGTGGCCCGCTGCCCGCCGCCGGGCGAGCTCGGCGAACGCCTCGTAGCGCGAGGCGACCTCCGGCTTGCCGCCGACGTCCCCGCGTGCTGCTCCGTCCTCGCTCGACGCCGCCGGGGGACCATCGCTGGGGATGGCGTCATCCGCCGCCGGGGCGCCGTCGCCCGGCATGGTGTCACCCGCCGCCGGGGCGCCGTCGCCCGAGGTCTTGGCGGGGGTACCCCCGTCACCGTCGGACGCGGCGGAGCCGAGGCCGTCGACGTTGCGCAACGCCGAGACCAGCTGCGCCTTGCTCATCCCCGACCGGCCCTCGATGCCGTGCTCCTTCGCCAGGTCGTACAACTGCCGGCGGGTCGCATCGGTCAGGTCGGAACGCGCTGTGGTGGCCATGTCCTCCCGATACCCGCCGCGGGCCCTGACCAACATCCGGCGGCCCGTCCCGGGGCGCCACACCGTCACATTGACAGGGGCTCCCCAGACGGACCCGCCCTGCAGGCCAGCCCACCCCCCGGGGCGCCACACCGTCACACCGACGGGGGCGCTCCCCGCAAGGCCGGGTCCGCGGCGGTGCGGATCGCCGTGGTCAGCGCCTCGACGATCCGGGGACCGCGGCGCTGGAAGCCCAGCTCGTGCATCAGCTCGTCGAGCAGCTGGTCCTCGGTGCGCAGCAACGTGTCCGACGTCACCCAGCGCACCAGGGCGACCAGCTCGGCGTGCGTGTACTGGGTGATCGGCGCCCCGGGGCGCACGACCGGGCGTCGACCCTCGCGGGCGGGGGTCCCGGTGACCGGTGGCGGCACCCGGGCCCCGGCGTCGTCGCCCTCGTCGGGCAGCGGCACCCGGTCGCCGGCCGCCAGCTCGCGGCACGCCTCGTCGTAGGCCTCGGTGATGCGCCGCGTCTGCGCGACGGCGTCGGCCGCCCAGTCACTCGACCACACCCGCAGGTGCCGCCAGCCGAGCCGTTCGAGCACCTCCCGGCGCAGCCGCTCGCGGTCCCGGGTGGTCGGGGTGGCGGCGTACCCCGGGCCGTCGGACTCGACGGCCAGCACCATCCGGTCGGGGTCCGAGGGGTGGACCAGCGCCACGTCGATCCGCAGCGCCGACGAGCCGTACCGTGGTGCGGCCCGCAGGCCCGCGTGCTCCAGGTGCTCCACGATGTCGGCGGCCAGCGGCGGCGCGTCGTGCTCGACGTCGACGTCCTCGAGCGCCGTCCCACCCGCTGCCGCGTAGCGCAGGTAGCGGCGCAGCAGCGCCATGCCCGGCGCGGTCATGCGGTCGGGGTCCATGTCGACGTGCGAGAACGACGAGACCACGGTCATCCGCCGCCGTGCCCGGGTGATCGCGACGTTCAGGCGCCGCTCCCCGCCCTCGGTGAGCAGCGGTCCGAACCGGTAGCGCAGGCGCCCGTCGACGCTTGGCCCGTAGCCGATCGTCAGGATGGTCGCATCGCGTTCGTCGCCCTGCACCCGCTCGAGGTTCTTGACGAACGCGCGCTCGGGCGCGGCGTCGTCGAAGAACCGCTCGAGCACCCGGTCGCCCAACGCCGCCAGCTGGTCGCGCAGCGCCGCCTCGACGCGTGCGGCGTGGTGCTGGCCCAGCGCGATGACGCCGAGCGACTCGTCCGGTCGGTTCCGGGCGTGGTCGAGCACCAGATCGACGACCCGGGCGACCTCGGCGTCGTTGCTGCGCGTGTCGACGCGGCCGTCGGGCGATCCGGCCGGCTCGACCCGCTCCAGCCGCAGGCAGTCGTCGGCCACGGCGCCGGGGAACGTGATCAGCCGGTCGTCGTAGAGGTGGTGGTTGGCGAACGCGATCAGCGGCTCCTCCCGGGAGCGGTAGTGCCAGGTCAGCAGGTAGCTGCGCAGCACCGTGTCGAGGACGTCGAGGATCGACTCGAACCCGACGGTCAGCCCGCCGTCGTCCTCGACGACCTCGTCGTCGACGGTGGCGTCGAAGAACGTGGTGGGCGGCAGCTGGCGCCGGTCGCCGGCGATCACGGCCTGCGGCGCGCGCAGCAGGGCCGGCACCGCGTCGGCGGGCGGGACCTGGCTGGCCTCGTCGAAGATGACCACGTCGAACAGCTGCTCCGGCGGCAGCGTCTGGGACACCGCGAGCGGCGACATCGCCCAGCACGGCCGCAGCGCGGTCAGCACGTCGGGTGCCTGCTCGAACAGCGCACGCAGCGGCAGCAGCCCGCGCCGGCGACGCACCTGGCGGGCGACCAGGTCGTCCTGGTCGCCGTGGCGGTCACGGACCTTCGTGGCGTGCTCGGCGACGGCGCGGCGCACCCGCGCGGCGGCCACCTCCAGGTGCCGGCGGTCGGCCTCGCGGAACCGCCGGGCGTGGTCGTGCAGCAGGCCGCCGTCGAAGCTGGCCAGCCGCGGGTCCTGCGCGGTGACGGTCTGGCGGATCGACTGCAGCCAGGCGTGGTCGAGCACCGCCGTGACGTGGTCGGGCTCGACGTCGCCCTCCACGACCATCCGCAGGAGGCCCTCGAGGTGGTGGTCGACCAGCCAGCCCTGCAGCTCGGCGATCCGTGGCAGCCGGAACAACGTGATCTGGTCGGCGACCAGTGCGGCGACGTCCGCGCCGATGCGGTCCAGCGGCCGCACCGTCAGGTCGCGGCGCCCGAGGTGGCCGTTGAGCTCCTCGAGCTGGCGCAGCAGCGTGTCGTACAGGCCGACCGCCTCGTCGAGGTCGTGCGGTGGGGTCGGCGGCGCGGTGCCGCCGAGCCGGCGCCACTCGGCCAACTGGTCGCGGGCGGCCATGGCGGCGGCGCGCAGCTCGGCGACCGGGGCGCCGTCGTCGCCGCACCACAGGTCGCGCAGCTGCTGACGGGCCGCGCGGTAGTCGCGGTCGAACAGGCCGGCGGTCGCGCGCCGGGCCAGCCCGCCCGTGGCCGGCGCCAGCGCCGTGATCGCCCGGTCGAGGTCCAGGTCGAAGACGGCGGGGTCGAACAGCTCCAGCGTCGTCGCGACACCCCGCAGGACCACCAGCGGCTGGTGCCAGGTGCTGATCGTCGGAGGGCCGGGCAGATCGGTGTCCGCGACGATGCGGTCGAGGTGGCGCTGGACCGCCTTGACCGTCCGGTGGTCGAGCTCGACCACCAGCTCCAGCGCCGCGCGCGCCTCCTCGCGCGTCGCCACGGTCGCGCCGGCCCACGGCGAGCGCTGGCTGACGACCGGCTCGGACAGCGTCGCCCACTCGGTGATGGCCTCGTGCGCCCGCCGGTGGGCGTCGGCGTCCAGCGCCTCGAGGTGCGGGCCCGCGAACCGCAGCGTCGTCTCGGCGTCGGGTGGCAGCCCGATCAGGCGCTCGGTGACCGCGAACATCGACAGCCCCCATGGCCGGCGGACCTCGTGCATGGCCTCGACGTGGGAGGCGAGGGCCTCGCGGCTGGTGGTCAGCTCGTGGTGCAGCCCGGTGTGGTCGGTGGCGGGCACCCGCCCCAGCTGCTCGATCGTCGCGCCGAGCTCGTCGGCCAGCCGGCGCTTCGAGGTCGCCCCACCGTGCAGGTCCATGACCAGGTCACCGAGGCCGGCCCGGTCGAGCCGGCCGGTGACGGCCTCGATCGCCGCGCGCTTCTCCGCGACGAACAGCACCCGTCGTCCGCGTGCCGCGAGCGCGGCGATCAGGTTGGCGATCGTCTGCGACTTGCCGGTCCCGGGCGGACCCTGGATGATCAGCGGCTGCCCGTCGAGCGCGGCGGTGATCGCCGTGTGCTGGGAGGCGTCCGCGTCGAGGACCAGGAACTCCTCGTCGGGCGCCGTGGCCTCGGGGCGGCGGGGGTCCGCATCGCGGGCCCGGACCTCGCGCAACGCCTGCTGGGCGCCCTCGACCCCGGCGAGCGCCGCGATCAGGTCGTGGCGTGCCAGCTCGTCGACGTGGCTGGTCAGGTCGGTGACCATGGGCAGCTTGGTGTAGGCGAAGGTGCCGGCGACCGTGGCGTCGGTCACGGCGAGGTCCGGCACGTCGGCGGCCACCCGGCGCAGGCGGTCCAGCAGCGGCGCCGGATCCAGGTCGCCCTCGGTGTCGAGCTCGGCGAGCAGCTCGTCGGCGGCGATGTCGACGCCGAACTCGGTCGCCAGCAGGTGCAGCAGGGTGCCGTTGATCTGCCAGTCGCCATGCAGGCTGACGTCGAAGTCCGCGCGGGCCGCCCCGCGTGGCTCCAGGCGCAGCGGACGCAGCAGCACGGGCGCTGCGGGCGTCGCCGAGCTGCTCGTCGGCGTCCAGGTGGCCATGCCGACGGCCAGCAGCAGCGTCGCGATGCCGCGCTCCTCGAAGTAGGCGCGGGCCTTGTCGTGGATCGCCCGTGCCCGCCGGACGGCGTCACGGCCCCCCTCCTCGCTCGGGAACAGCTGCGACAGGCGGACGGGCAACTCGCCCAGCAGCGCCGCGACCGACGGGGGCGACGCCGCCGCCAGGTCGAGCGATCCGGTGCGCAGCAGCCGGTGATACAGCAGCTGGTTGCGGCCGGACAGGTCGACCAGCTGATCGGACCAGCTGCGGACCGCGCGGGCGACCTGCTCCCGGCGTCCGTCGACCGACGTGGCGTCGGCCACCGGTTGCGCGGACACGTTAGATCGCTCCTCCCGCCTTGCGCCTCTCAGTCGTCAGTCGATTACGCTACGTCATCACCGCCGGATCGGCGCGCAGGCTGCCCGAGGGCGGGCGCCACGGCACCCTCCCCGGCGGCAGCGGTCGCAGCCAGCGGCGCGCGGCCCCGCTCGACCGTCGCCACCGGCGCGCTCCGCGCGCGCCACGTGCCCACCCAGGCGTGAACCGGTCATCACCCGTCGCATCAATCGAACACCCGTTCTAGGATGGGCGGTGGTCGATCCGGGAGCAGCGATGGCGTTTGTCAGGTGGCACTACCGCGACGGGGTGTACGTGCGCTCCCACTTCCGCCACCGCCGCGGCACGGCGCCGGGCCACGGCCAGCGCCCACTCGTCGCACTGGTGTCCGGCCGACGACGATCCGCGGCCGCGGCGTCGCGCCTGCCCGACAGCGCACCCCCGCGCCCGACGCTGCACCACCTCACCACCCAGACCGCGTTGCAACTGCGGGAGGCCTGACCGGGTGGGCGACGATGACGTGGACGCGGGGGTGGGGCATCCGCGTTCGTGCCCCATGGAGTCGCGCCGGGTTCGAGAAGCAACACCGCCGTGCCGCGGACGTACCGGCCTGCACACCGTCCGGAGCCAGGCTGGACGCGGTACGCAGGCCCCGACCCGTGGGGAGACCAGGGACCGTCGCCCGGCACCACCCTCACCGCTGCCCGCAGTGCTCGACGCCGGCCGAGATCACCGGCCGGTTCGTGCTCGAGAGCACCGACGGCCCGGTCGAGCACGTCCGTGCGCTGCCTCGCTCGCCACTGGTCCGCCATGCCCACCGCGCAGCTGGCGCCGGGATGGCCGGTGCAGCCGACCGGCCAGCGGCGTCGCGTGCGCTGGACCTGATCCGGCCGCGCGACGCCGGGGCCGCGTACGCTGCCGCCATGCAGCTGTCCGCGCCCGACTACATCGTGCTGGTCGTCGACGACCTGGACCGCTCGGTGCGGTTCTACGCCGACGTGCTCGGGCTGCCGCTGGGGCACCGCTCCGGGCCGTACGCCCAGTTCTCGACCGGCGTCACGCGGTTGTCGCTGTACGAGCGGGACGCGATGGCGGCCACGATCGGTGCCGCCCGGCTGCGTCCGGCGCCCCGTGACGCGCCCGGCTTCGAGCTCGGCTTCAAGGTCGCCGACGTCGACGCCGCCTACGCCGAGCTCGTCGAGGTGGGTGCCGATCCGGTCACGCCACCGCGCGACCGGCCATGGGGTCAGCGCACCGCGTACGTCCGCGACCCCGACGGCCACCTGATCGAGCTGATCGACGCGCCGGAGGACTGACCGTCCTCACCGGCGCGGGTACGCGAGTAGGAACAGCACGCAGGCGGCCAGGAAGGCCGCGCTGCCGAGGACCATCAGCACGTCGCCGTCGCGGAGGCCCGCCGCGACGAAGATGACGGCGCAGACCAGGAACAGGATCCAGCCCCACAGCTCACGCCAGTCGGCCATGGCCTCACGTCCCTTTCTCGGTGGTCGGCACGAGGGTGACACGCGCAGGCCCCGGTCGCCGACGCCGAGGCCGTGACGCGCACGCGTCACCGCGGACCGGGCCGCCCGCGCCGGTTCGGCACCGCGGCGCGTCACCGGATCGCTGGAACGGCCGTCGGACGGCGTGTTAGCGTCACGGCCGCACCTGTGCGGGTACCACCGCCGTGGTGCGATGCCGGCCCCGCGGGGGTCGCGCCCGGCACCCGTTGCCCGAGGATCCGAACGGAGGACGTGTGACGACCGCGACACCCACCCTGGCCTGGCAGGTCACGCCGAGGACGCGCGTCGGGACCGCCACCGCCGTCGTGGCGGTCGCCCTGCTGACGGCGGTCGCGGCGCAGGTCCGCGTCCCCTTGCCGTTCACCCCCGTGCCGATCACCGGGCAGACCTTCGCGGTTGTCCTCGGCGGTGCGGCCCTGGGCATGCGGGCCGGTGCCGCGAGCCAGTTGCTGTACCTGGCCCTCGGCGCGGTCGGGCTACCGGTCTTCACCGAGGCGTCTGGCGGCTGGCAGGTATTCCTGGGGGCGACCGGCGGCTACCTGGTCGGGTTCGTCCTGGCGGCGGCGCTGGTCGGCTGGCTCGCCGAGCAGCGCTACGACCGGCGGTTCGTCACGGCGGTCTGGCTGTTCGCGCTGGGCAACCTGGTGATCTACGCCGTCGGGGTGCCCTGGCTGATGGCGGTGACCGGGTTCGGCCCCGGCGAGGCCATCGCCAAGGGCGTCGTGCCGTTCCTGGCCGGCGACCTGCTCAAGATCGCCGCCGCGGCGGGCCTGACGCCGGCGGCGTGGCGGCTGGTCGGCCGCGACGGCTGACCGCACCCGCGCTCCCGGACCAGCGCGCCGAAAGGGGCCCTCGTGGCCGCCACCGCCTTCCTCCACCCGTTCACGCCGCCCACCGCCACGGACTTCATCACGATGGTCCGTGGCGAGGGCGCGCTGGTGTTCGACGACGCCGGCAACCGCTACATCGATGCGATGGCCAGCCTGTGGTACTGCAACATCGGCCACGGCCGCGCCGAGGTGGCCGACGCCGTCGCCGAGCAGTTGCGCACGCTCGACGCGTTCCACACCTTCGAGCGGTTCACCAACCCGCCCACCGAGGAGCTGTGCGCCCGCCTGGCGGCGCTCGCGCCCATGCCCGACGCGCGTGTGTTCCTCGTGGGCAGCGGGTCGGAGGCCGTCGACACCGCGCTGAAGCTGGCGCGGCTGAGCCACCACCGCGCCGGCGACGGACGGCGGTCACTGGTGATCAGCCGGGCGCCGTCGTACCACGGCGTCACGTACGGGGCGGTCACCGCGACGGGGCTGCCGGCGAACCAGGCGGGCTTCGGGCCGCTGCTGCCCGACGTGGTCCAGACGCCGCACGACGACCTCGCCGCCGTGGAGCGCATCGCCGAGGAGCGTGGCGACCAGCTGGCGGCGGTCATCGCCGAGCCGGTGGTCGGCGCGGGCGGCGTGCACCCTCCGGTCGACGGCTACCTGGAGGGCCTGCGGCGCATCTGCGACGAAACCGGCGCCTGGCTGATCCTCGACGAGGTCATCTGCGGCTTCGGGCGGCTGGGCACCTGGTGGGGCGGGCAGTACTTCGGCATCGAGCCCGATCTGGTGACGTTCGCCAAGGGCGTGACGTCGGGGTACCAGCCGCTCGGCGGCGTGCTGGTCGGCCGCGGCGTGCGCGACCGGCTGGAGGCCGAGCCGGCAGCCAAGCTGGCCCACGGCCACACCTACAGCGGCCACCCGGCGTGCGCGCGGGCGGCACTGGCGGCCATCGCCATCACCGAGCGCGAGGACCTGCTGGGCCGGGCCACCGCGATCGGCGAGCGCCTGTCGGCGGGCCTGCGTGACCTGGCCGACCGCGGCGTCGTCGAGGGCGTCCGGGGGACGGGCGCGGTCTGGGCGGTGGCGCTGGGCGACGATCTGCGGGCGCCCGCGGTCCGTGAGGAGACCATGCGCCGCGGCATGATCCCGCGCCCGATCGGCGACGCGACCATCAGCTTCTGCCCGCCGCTGGTGATCGGGGACGCGGACATCGACGCCTGCGTCGACGTCCTCGAGCAGTCGATCACCGCGCTGCGGGCCACCTGACCGCGCGGGCGACCTGATGAACGCGCCGGACGCCCGCGGGTCGGGGCGCACCGCGGGCCCCCGCGGGCCGGGTCGACTTCGCCACGCATAACGCCCAAAGTCGACCCACAACGGCGCCACCCCCAACCGCCGGGTCGACCTCCCCACGCATAACGCCCAAAGTCGACCCACAGCGGGCGTGGGACCGCGGGCGTGTCAGCGCCGGCCGAACGTCAGCGCGTGGACCGGGGTGAGGCCGACGGTCTCGACGTCGCGGAAGCCGTGGCGCCCCAGGAGGTCGAGGTACGCCGCGACCGGCAGCAGCTGGTCGTCGATCAGCGCCTCGTAGCACTGGATGCCGCTCATCACGCGGCCGGGCACCGTCCGCAGGCCCTCGTCGTCGTCGGGGAACGGGAAGTCCGAGATGACGAACCACCCGTCGGGGCGCAGGGCCCGGCGGATGTTGTCGGTGACCACGTCGATGTCTCGGCACTCGTGCATCGAGATGTTGTTGATGACGAGGTCGAACCGGTCGGGGACGTCGAGCTCCTCCAGCGGGGTGTGGATCAGCTCGATGCGGTCGCCCAGGCCCGCGTCCTCGATGCGCTCCGCGGCGACCTCCAACGAGTAGGCGTCGCCGTCGGCGCCCACGACGGTGGTCTGCGGGTAGGTGCGGGCCAGGCGCAGCACGCCGGTGCCGGCGCCGCACGCGGTGTCGAGCACCGTGGCGCCCGCCTGCAGGGTGGCCTCCAGACCGGGCACCTTCGCCAGCCCGCCCGGGATCAGGCGCGTGTAGAACGGCCGGCCGGTGCCCGCGACCGCGCGGATGAACTCGTGGCTGGTCTGGTCCCACCAGATCCGCTCGCCGGACGGCAACCGCTCGGAGAACCAGTCGAACAGCTCGGGCCGGGTCATCACGGTGAACATGCCGCCGACGTAGCCGGGATGGTCGGTGTCGAGCAGCAGTGTGGCCATGTGCGGGCCCAGGACGTAGGCGCCGTCGTCGGCGCGTTCGAGCACCTGGGCGCCGTAGGCGGCGCGGCACCAGACGGCGGCGTAGAACGGGTCGATGCCGCACCGCTCGGCGAGCTGGTCGGCGGTGAGCCCGTCGGCGTGGTCGGCCAGTGCGACGAGCAGGCCGTGGCGCAGGCCCATCTCGACGGTCCGGACGCCGACGTGGCCGGCGACCTGAGCCAGCAGCACGCCGGCCTGCTGCTGCGGGGTCGGCGCGGTGGCGGCGGTGG
>CAYVGE010000035.1:3114-13648 GCA_964450395.1 uncultured Actinomycetota bacterium | reverse complement strand
GGCGGCGGTGGTCGGCGCGGCGGTGGTGGTCGTGGAGGTCATGACGATCGTGCCCTTCCGTGGCGGTGGTGCCGACCATGGCCGAGCATCGTCCACCGATCCACTACCAGATCTGTAGCTGTACCCGCGTCGAGCACTCCGCTAGCGTGCGCCCATGACGATCTACGCGCAGTTCTGCCCCGTCGCCAAGGCGACCGAGGTGGTCGCTGAGCGCTGGACGCCACTGGTCCTGCGGGAGCTGCTGTGCGGCAGCGAGCGCTTCGGCGAGATCCAGGCCGGGCTGCCCCGCATCTCCCCGAGCCTGCTGTCGCGGCGCCTGCGCCAGCTGCAGCTCGCCGGGCTGGTCGAGCGCCACCGCGATGACGCCGGTCCGACGTACCACCTGACCGTGGCGGGTGAGGAGCTGCGCCCGATCATCGAGGGCCTGGGCACGTGGGGACAGCGCTGGATGCACGAGATCGCCGACGACGAACTCGACCCCGCGCTGCTGATGACCGACCTGTACCGACGCCTCGACCCCGACCAGCTCCCGGCGCGCCAGGTGGTCATCCAGTTCACGTTCCGCGACGCCGAGCCCCACGAGCGTGACTGGTGGCTCGTGCTCGGCCCTGGACCGGAGTCCGACGTCTGCCAGACCGACCGCGGCTTCACTGTAGACCTCTACTTGAGGTCTACAGTTCGCACCTTCACCGAGGTCTGGATGGGCACCATCGGCCTCAGCGAGGCGCTGCGGGGCGAGCGCATCACGCTGGAGGGGCCGGCCCGCCTGCAGCGCCAGCTGCACGACTGGCTGGGGCTCAACCAGTTCGCGTTCGTCGAGCGGGCGCGGACGCCGTTGCGCTGACCCGACCATGCGGCGGGGCGGTGCACGCCCCGCCGCATGCGCCGCTCCCCTGCGGACCGCCGTGCAAGAGATCAGCGGGCCGTCAGCGCGTGAGTGGCGACCCGCGCCGCGACCGCTGGGCGCAGCAGCGCCGGCGGCGGGTCCACCAGCCCGAGCACCCGGCCGAACGCGTGGGCCAGCATGCCGTCGTCGGCGGCCGCGGCGTGCAGCCGGGCCAGGTAGGCGCTGACCAACCGCTGCGGTGGTGTCTGGCGGCCGGGCACGTCGGGGAAAGCCAGGTCGCCGCCCGCCGCGATGTCCCACGCGGGCGCGACGATCCGCGCGACCTCGCGGTACCACCGGTGTGGGTCGACCGTGTGGCCCCGCGCCAGGTGGTGACGCAGCGCGACGGCCTCGAGCGCAGCGACCGTCATGCCCTGCCCGTAGGCGGGATCCAGGCAGCAGACGGCATCACCGAGCGCGATGAAGTGGCCCGGCAGGTCGTCGAGGCGGTCGTAGCGGCGGTGGACGCTGGCCGGGAACCGGTGCGCCCGCGGGTCGTCGAGCGGCTCGCCCCGGGCGATGGCGTCGGCGATGTCGGGGTGCCGCAGCGATCCGGCCCACGTCGTGAAGCCGTCAGGGTCGGTCGGCGGGTGGTCGCCGCAGACGCCGATGAGCGACAGCAGCCAGCGGTCGTCCTCGAGCCGCGACAGGCCCGCGCCCCGCGGGTGGTCCGGTGCCAGGCCGTGCAGGCAGCCCAGGTCGCCGTCCAGCGCATCGACCGGCAGGCGGTAGCTGCGGCTGGCGTAGCCGGCGTCGATCTCGACGCGGTCCTCCTCGGGCGGCGGGTACCCCAGCGCCGCCAGCCAGTCGGGTGCCCGCGAGCCCCGGCCGGTGGCGTCGACGACCAGGCCCGCGTCGAGCACCTCGGGCGCGCTGCCGTCCGCGCGCCGGAGCAGCCGCACACCGGTGACGTGGCGCCGGTCCGCCGACGTCACCAGGCCGACCGCGTCACAGCGCTCGACGATCCGGACCTCGGGCAGCGCGCGCACTCGGCGCCGCACGCGGTCCTCCAGCAGCGGGCGGCTGACGCTGACGAACACCAGATCCGACGGCGCCTGGCGCAGCCGGTGGCCGTTCATCAGCATCCGGGTGTCATGGACGAGGTCGCCGACCGGCGCACCTGCCGCAGCGAGCTCGTCGGTCAGGCCGGGCAGCAGCTGCTCGAGCGCCGCCTGGCCCGCGGCGAGCAGCGCATGGGTGTGCCGGCCCTGTGGCACCCCGCGCCGGTGGGCGGCCGCGGGCGGCAGCTCGTCGCGGTCGACGACGACCACCTCGGCGAAGCGGTCCGCGAGCACCCGCGCGGCGAGCAGCCCGGCCATGCTGGCACCGAGCACCACGGCCCGGTGTCCGATGCGTTCGTGTCCTGCCCTCATCTCGTCCTCCTCGTCCAAGGAGGCGAGCATGGGACGCCGCGGTGTCCGGTCTCCAGATCGATCGGTGCCCAGCTGTGCTCACCGGTGCTCACCGGGTCGTGCACCGGCGGCGCGTCGCACGATGGCGCAGGGCCCGGCGGCGGCACTCAGCGCGGGCTGCCGTACAGCTCCCGGTCCCACAGCCACGCCACCACGCGCGACACGCCCTCGGTGAGGTGGCGCCGGAAGGTGCTGAACGGCACGCCGAGCGCGGCAGCGGCGCGCTCCTGCGTCGCCGCCGGATCGACGTAGGTCCGCTCGACCGCGCGCCACAGCTTGTCGTCACGGGGGTGGTCGCGCAGGGAGTCGACCGCCTCGCGGATGAGTGCCGCGAGGTCGTCGGCCGTCGGCTCGTCGCCACCCGCACGCGCGCGCAGCAGGGCGGTCCGCAGCAACGGGTTGCGCGCCAGCAGGTCGGGACGCTGCAGATCCCCGAGCGCCCGCTTGACCGCGTCGGCGAACTCCTCGTGGGACAGCACGGACACCTCTGGCGCCGCCGGCGGCGGCAGCGTGGGGTCCTGGCTCAGGGCGCGCTCGGTCACGAGCTCGAGCCAGGCGTCGACCGGCACCTGGCGGAAGTCGTGGGCGAACAGACCGTACCGGCGCCCGCCGACCGTGAAGTCGGCGCCCTCGGCCCGGGGCAGGTCGGCGACCGCGAAGTAGTCGTCCCACCGCTCGGGCTCGTGCAGCGTCAGGAAGTCCCAGGACAGCTCGGGGGTGGCGAGGTAGCGCTGGAGGGTGATGATCGGCGTCGCGTTCAGCGTCGGGGACGGCTGTTGGTAGGCGTCGCGGTCGACGACGAACCGGGTCTGGGTGACGACCTCGCCGGTCCGCGGCGGCGCGTGCCGCTGCGCGTACGCCCAGGCGGCGTCGGTCCCCGGATCCGCGGCGCGGTCGTGGGCCGACGCCGCGGTCAGATCGAGCAGGATCAGCACGCCCCGCACGGCGCCTTCCTCGCGCAGCACGAAGCAGCTCGCCGGCTGGCGGTCCAGCCACCGCTCAGCGATCGCCGCGGCGTCGTCGCCCTCGTGGGCGCGGATCAGCTCGAGCGCCGCGGCGTGCTCGTCGGCACGTGCCGGCTCGGGGTGGTCGCGGCCCCAGGCGTCCCAGTCGACCGGTGACAACACGCTGCGCAGGTTGCGGAACACGAACTTCTCGTCGAACAACGCCCGCTGCTGCGCGCGGCCGTGCAACGTCTCGAGCCGCCGGTGGATGTGCGCACGGACCCGGCGGAACACGCGGCGGTGGCTCTCGGGGTCCCGCCACCGCAGATCGACGTCCAGCACGTCGCGCGCCAGGTCGTGCGGGAAGATGCCGTCGGCGCCCGACTCGATGATCGACAGGCCGCGCAGCCAGGCGAACAGGTCGTGGACGTCGTCGACCTCGAGGACGTCGCGCAGCAGCGACTCGGTCGTGACCCGCGCGATCGCGCAGACCTCGAGCGCACGGCGGTGGGTGTCGCTCGGGACGGCGTCGACGAAGCGGCGGACGAGGCTGGCGACCACGTCTGGCGGCGGCGGATCGCCGGGTCCCGGCATCGCTCCCCCACCGGCCACGACGTCGACCAGCAGCGAGAGGGCCAACGGGTGGCCGTGGGTGACGGCCAGCAGGCGATCGTGGACCGCGTCGTCGACGTCGGCGCGGCGCAGCAGCTGTCGGCTGGCGCCGGGATCCAGGTTGCGCAACGCCACGACGCGCAGCAGGTCGCGCCAGGCGGGGTCCACGCGCCACGCGGGATCGGGCGGACGGCGGGCGGCGAGGACGGTCACCGCGTTGGCGGGCAGGCGCGGCAGCAGCGCCGTGCGCACCCAGTCGTCGAGCGGCGCCAGCCGGTCGTAGCCGTCGACCAGCAGCACGAGGCGCCCGGACGGTGCCGTGATCGGCCCGTTCCCGGTCGGGACGTCGAGGGCCGACCGCAGCACGTCGAGCACGCCGTCCGGCGTGGCGGGCAGCTCCCGGCCGTCGAGCCGGACGACCATCGCGTCGGCGACGGCCGCACGGCGCGCGTACACCTCCAGCAGACTGGTCTTGCCGATGCCGCCGGGGCCGTGCACGTACAGGACGCGCAGCTGCGGCTCCGGGGCGCCCAGCGCTGCGGAGAACAGCTCGAGCTCCGCGTCGCGTCCGACGAACCGCTGCCCCCGGCGGGACGACAGGAGGTCCCCCAGCGTGCCGGACGCACGTCGCGCGGTCATGGGGCCACGATAGGCACCCCGACGGTCGTGTCCAGCCGGGTCACAGGTCGACCATCACGTGACCGGTCCACCGGTCGCCGTCCTGCTCCAGCCGCGCGCCGTGCCACGTGGCGGCCTTCGGCGTGCTGCCGCGGGCGGTCACGTCTTCCAGGGCCACGAGCTCGAGCTCGCCGCGCACCGCCCCGTCCTCGAAGTCCGCGCTGGTCAGGGCGATCGCGAGCGCGCCGTCGGCGTCGAGGCGCACGATCACCTCGTCGACCACGCCGACGAGCAGCTCAACCGGGGCGTCGCCGGCGATCGTGACCGCCTCGGTGCGGCGTGCGGCGTCGTCCGGGACGTCGGCGACCACCGACGCCAGGCCGGCCACGGCGGCAGCAAGGCACGCCCCGACCGTCGCGCCCTCGACCTCGATCCCCAGGTCGGAGCCGCGACCGGTCACCCGGTGGGCACCGGCCAGGAACGGGTCGTCGCCGTGGTGGGGCACAGGTGCTCGCTGCGGTCGCTGCGGCGGTGGACGTGCACAGGGGTTACCCGCCGCGCGACCCGTGTAGTGCCGGCGGTCCGGGTAGTGGGGGCGGGAGCGAGGCGCAGGAGGACACGATGCAGTACGAACGGAGCGGCGAGGCGCGCTACCACATCCCGATGACCGGCGCGATGCGCGTGCCCGGGGTCGTGTTCGCGTCCGAGGAGCTGCTGCCCGACAACGCCGACGAGACGCTCGGGCAGGTGGCGAACGTCGCGACCCTGCCCGGCATCGTCCGCGCGTCGTTCGCGATGCCCGACCTGCACCTGGGCTACGGCTTCTGCATCGGCGGGGTCGCCGCAACCGACGTGGACGCGGGCGGCGTGGTGTCGCCGGGCGGGGTCGGATTCGACATCTCGTGCGGCGTGCGGGTGCTGGTCTCCCCGGTCACCCGCGACGAGGTCGACGACGACGCGATCACCGCGGTGATGGACCACCTGGACCGGCACGTGCCGCGCGGCACGGGGCCGGGCGGGCTGTGGGAGGTCGACGACGCCGGCATGCGCCGCCTGCTGGTCGACGGGTCCGCCGCGGCGGTCGCCGCCGGGTTCGGCACCGACGACGACCTGGCACGCACCGAGGACGGGGGCCGGTTGGCCAACGCCGATCCCGACCAGGTCAGCGGCACCGCCCTGCGCCGCGGTCGCCGGCAGGTCGGCAGCCTCGGCGGCGGCAACCACTTCCTCGAGCTGCAGGTCGTCGACCGGATCCTCGACGCCGACGCGGCGGAGGCCTTCGACCTCGCCGAGGGCCGGCTGGCGGTCACGATCCACTGCGGTTCCCGGGGGCTCGGCCACCAGGTGTGCTCCGACCACGTCAAGGCCATGCAGCGGGCGATGTCGCGGCTGGGGATCGACGTGCCGGACCGCCAGCTGGCGTGCGCGCCGGTCGAGTCGCAGGAGGGCCGCGACTACCTCGGCGCGATGGCCGCGGCCGCGAACTTCGGACGGGCCAACCGCCAGGTGCTGGGCGAGGCGGCCCGCGACGCGTTCGCCGCGGGGGTGGGCACCCGCGACCTGCGCCTGCTGTACGACGTGTCACACAACATGGCGAAGCTCGAGCGCCATCCAGTCGACGGCGGCGACGACGCGGAGCGGCTGCTGTGCGTGCACCGCAAGGGCGCCACGCTGGCGCTGCCAGCCGGGCACCCCGACCTGCTGCCGGATCTGTCCGGCGTCGGCCAACCGGTCGTCGTCCCCGGGTCGATGGGCACCGCGTCGTGGATCCTCGCCGGTGGGCCCGACCCCGGGGCGGCCGCGCCCGGCGGCGCCGAGGCGTTCCACTCGACCTGCCACGGCGCCGGCCGGGCCGCCAGCCGCAGCGGCGCGAAGAAGCGCTGGCATGGAGCGACCCTGCGCGAGGAGCTCGCCGAGCAGGGCATCGATGTCCGGGCGCTCAGCGATCCCGGGGTGGCGGAGGAGGCCCCGGGCGCCTACAAGGACGTCGACGAGGTGGTGCGCGTCTGCGAGGTCGCCGGGCTGTCCCGCCGGGTCGCCCGCCTGCGTCCGCTCGGCGTGGCGAAGGGCTGACGCCGCCACCTGTTGACCCCTGCTCTACGCTCACGGCGGGGTCCAGACCCGCGCCCGGAGCAGGCGAGAGCGCCATGACCGCCGACCACCGCCACGCCGAATCCACCGAGTGGAACGCCATCCTCGAGCGGGGCGAGCACTTCCGCCCCTACCGGCGGTGGCTGCGGCTGCTGCCGTCGGACCCCCGATGCGAGCTGTGCCTGGCCCCCTTCACCAGCGTCGGCGGTGCGTTCGTGCGAACGCTGGCCGGCGTGCGGCCCTCGACCCTGAACCCCCGCTTCTGCAACCACTGCGAGCGGCTGGGCGCCGACTTCCCCGGCGGCGCGGAGGCGCACGTCGCCATGCTGTTCGTCGACATCCGCGGTTCCACCGGGCTGGCCGAGCACCTGACCCCCAGCGCCTTCTCGGCGATCGTCGACCGCTTCTACCGCGGCGCGACCGACGTGCTCGTCGACGCCGGTGGGCTGATCGAGAAGCTCGCCGGCGACGAGGTGACCGCCATCTTCGTCCAGGGCTTCGCGGGCGCCGGCTACGTGCGGCACGCGATCGAGTCCGGGGTGCGTCTGCTGGAGCTCGGCGGGACGACCGCCGACGCGCACCTCGGCGGGACGACCGCCGACGCGCACCTCGGCGTGCCGATCGGCGTGGGTGTCCACACCGGTCGCGCGTTCGTCGGCGCGATCGGCCGCGCCCGGCACATGACGACGATCTCGGCGCTCGGCGACACCGTGAACGTCGCCGCCCGCTTGGCCTCGATGGCAGCACCGGGAGAGCTGCTGGTCAGCGAGGCCGCCGTCGCCGAGGCCGGTGTCGACCCGACGCCACTGCCCGCTCGGCGGCTCGGGCTCAAGGGCCGCGCGTCCCCCGTCGACGTCCGCGTCCTGACCGGTCCGTACGCGGGCTGACCCGGCACCGTGACCACCACGTCGGCCGTCGGGGA
This sequence comes from uncultured Actinomycetota bacterium, assembly GCA_964450395.1. Classification (GTDB taxonomy): domain Bacteria; phylum Actinomycetota; class Nitriliruptoria; order Euzebyales; family JAHELV01; genus JAHELV01. The sequence continues at coordinate 6,163 of CAYVGE010000035.1, read as the reverse complement.
GCGCAGGGCGGTCGTGCGGGCCGGCGGGCTGCTCGGCCTGCGCCCGACCGACCTGACGGTCGGCGGCTGGCTCATCGCCCTGTTCGCGGTGACCCAGGCCGGCCACGGCCTGGGGTCCAACACCGGTGACGCGCTGCTGTTCACCCGCTTCGGCGTCGAGTTCCTCCCGCGGATGATCATGCTCTCGGGCGTCGTGGTGCTCGTCGCCACCGTGGGCTACGCCGCGGCGATGAGCCGGTTCGGGCTGGCACGGCTGCTGCCCGTCGCGGCGTGGGTGCTCGCCTGCGTGCTCGTGGTCGAGCGCCTGCTGGCCATGACCGGCGCCCCGCTGGTCTACGCCGGCATCTGGCTGACCGAGCAGGTGGTCGTGCTCGTGACGTTCACCATGATGTGGGGCGCGGCCGGTCATGCGTGTGACACCCGGCAGGCCAAGCGGTTGTTCCCGGTGCTGGCCAGCGCCGGGATCCTGGGCGGCCTCGCCGGGAACCTGGCGACCGGGCCGCTCGCCGCCGGCCTCGGCACCGCCAATCTGCTGCTGGTCCACGCGGCCCTGCTGGTGGCCGCCGGCCTGCTGCTGCGGCGCATCGCCGCCGGGTACCTGACCACGCCGATCGGCAGCCGGGCGGGACCGCTCGACGAGTTGCGCGCCGGGCTGCGGGCGACCCGCACCTCCCGGCTGTTCCGCCTGACCTCGGTGGTGGCGTTCCTGTTCTCACCGCTGTTCTTCCTCGTGGTCGTGCCGTTCGCCGAGGTCGTCACCGACAGCTTCGGGTCCGACACCCAGGTCGCGGCGTTCCTCGGGTACTTCTCGGCCGCGGCGACCGCGGCGTCGTTCCTGGTGTCGCTGCTGGGCACCAACCGCCTGCTGGCCCGCTTCGGCGTCGTGGGGACCGTGCTGGTGGTCCCGCTGGTCTACGCGCTCGGGTTCGGTGTCTGGACCGTCTCGTTCTCGCTGGCCACGGCCGCGGCAGTGCGGGGCGCCCAGTGGATCGCCGTCAACGCCGTGGGGGGCACGGCGTGGCAGTCGCTGTTCAACGTCGTGCGCCCGCCGGTCCGCGGTCACGTCATCGCCTTCGTCGCCGCGGTGCCGACCCAGCTGGGCGTCGTCGCCGGTGGCGCCGTGCTGACCTTCGGCGTCGCCGACCTGCCGGTCGGGCAGCTCGCGGCGGCGGGCGCGACCGTGGCCGTCGCCGCTGCGCTGATCGTCTGGCGGATGCGCCGGGCCTACGTCGCCGACCTCCTCGCCGCCCTGCGTGGCGGGCTCGGCGACGTGTTCACGGCGGTGAGCCGCAGCCCCCGCCCACCGGCGCTGGGCGCTACCGCACGCCGGGTCCTCGCCGACGCGCTGGCCGACGACCGTGCGGCCCGCCGACGGGTTGCGGTGGCGCTGGTGGGGCTCGTCGACGATCCGCCGCTCGACCTCGTGGTGCGCGCCGCAGGCGACGAGGATGCCGGGGTCCGCGCCACCGCGGTCGCGGCGCTTGCCAGCGCGCCGACGCGACCGCAGGCGGTGGCGACCATCCGCGAGGCGCTCTCCGACCGGGCGGTCGAGGTGCGGCGGGCGGCGGCCGGGGCGGCGGCCGCCGCGGACCCCGAGCTGCTGGCGGGCGCGCTGACCGATCCGGACCCGCAGGTGCGCGCCACCGCTGCGGTCGCCTGTCGCGACGCCCGTGCGGTGGCGGTGCTCGACGATCTGCTCGCAGCGAGCACGCGGCCGGAGCTGGTGGCAGGGCTCGACGCCGTCGCCCGCTGGCCCGCCGCGGCGGCGACACCCCGGGTGCTGGGCCTGCACGACGACCCACGGCCAGAGGTGCGGCGCGCCGCCGGTGCCGCCCTCGCCGCGCTGCCGGACCGCGCGGCGGTCGAGGCCGCGCTGGAGCTCCTCGACGACCCCGACGGGTGGGTCCGCACCCACGTCGCGGCAGCGCTGGGCCGCCGCGACGACGTGACCGACCTGCTCGTCGCCCGGCTGCGGAACGGCTCGGGCCGCGCGCAGTTGGCCGCCGTCGACGCCCTGCGTGACCGTCCCGGTGCGGTGGAGGCGCTCGGCGCCTGGGCGACGCGTCAGGCGACCCGCGCCGCGGAGCTGCGCCGGTACCGCACCGAGCTGCCCGGACCGGTCGGAGCACCGCCGGTCCGCACCTACCTGGACCGGGTGCTCGCACTGCACGAGTGGCAGGCGGTCCGCGGTGTGCTGCTTGCGGTCGAGGCGGTGGCGGGCGGGCACCTCGCCCACCTGCTGGCCCGCGGCGTCCAGGCGGGTGACCCGCAGCTGCGGGCACAGGCTGTCGAGGCGGTCGACAGCCTGGCCGACCGGCGGCTCGCGCGACGGCTCGTGCCACTGCTCGAGGACGATCCCGTCCCCGGCGCCGGCGTGCCCGACCCGACGGCGTGGTCGGTCCTCGACGACGACGATCCCTGGCTGCGGGCGCTCGGGCTGCGTGCCGCCCGCGATCACGTGCTGTCGCTACGCTCCCGGTTGTGGGAACGTGCCCGCCGGGACGGCTCCCCGCTCGTCGCCGGCGCACTCGGCGAGGAGGTGGTCGCGACGACGTCGTCCGAGCAGGCGCCCGGGCTGATCGACCGGATCCTGGTGCTGCAGCAGGTCCCCATGTTGTCGGGCCTGGGGCCCGAGGACCTGACGCGGATCTCCGAGCACTGCGTCGAGCGCCGCTACGCCGCCGACGAGGTCATCTACCGCCAGGGCGACATGGGCGAGGAGATGTTCATCATCACCGCGGGTCGTGTGCGCATCACACGCCACGCCGGCGACCGGACCGAAGTGCTGCGCCGGTACGGACCCGGCGAGCACGTCGGCGAGCTGTCACTGCTGCGCGGTGCGCCACGGGTCTCGGACGTGGTGGCCGACGACGAGGAGGTCGAGGGGCTCGCGCTCGACGCCACCTCGTTCCGGGCGATCCTCGACGGGCGGCCCGAGGTGGCCATGGCCATGCTGGCCACGCTGGCCGAGCGCCTCGGCACCAGCTGAGCGACCCGGCAGCGCCCCGCGACGGCGTTCGGCACACGAAGGTCCTCGCGATCGTCGTGG
>CAYVGE010000035.1:0-3014 GCA_964450395.1 uncultured Actinomycetota bacterium | reverse complement strand
GACGACGACGCCAACGCGGCGCCCGACCTGCCCGGCGCCAACTCGCCGTACGTGATCCTCACGCACTGCCTCGGCGTGATGGAGTGGTGGGGCGGCCGCATGATCGCCGGGCGGGAGGTCCATCGGGACCGACCGGCGGAGTTCAGCGCCTCCGGGTCGGTGGTCGAGCTGGCGGAGCGGGCTGCCGCGGCGCGGCGCCGGCTGGCTGCCGACCTGGCGGTGATGGATCCCACGGCGCCGCCGGCGTGGCCTCCGGCGCCCGACGACGCCGATCTCCCGCTGGGACGCACGCAGTCGGGGGTCGTGCTGCACATCTACGAGGAGCTGGCCCAACACCTCGGCCACCTGGAGCTGACGCGCGACATGCTCCGCGACCCGCGCATCCCGCGCCGCGCCAACCCCCGCACGTAGGACAGTTCCTGACCGAAGTGGTCGGTACGGTGTCGGCACCTCCGACGAAGGACGTGCTGATGGACTGGAAGATCGAGCTCGTGGCGGTCCCCGTGGCCGACATCGACCGTGCCAAGACGTTCTACGTCGACCGGGTCGGCTTCAACGCCGACCATGATCATCGGGTCGACGAGCAGCTGCGCTTCGTGCAGCTGACCCCGCCGGGGTCGGCGTGCTCGATCGTGCTCGACCAGAACATGACCTCGATGGCGGCCGGATCGGTCGAGGGCATCCAGATCGTGGTCGACGACGCCGACGCCGCCCGGGATCACCTCCTGGCGAACGACGTCGACGCCAGTGAGGTCCAGGTGCTTCCGTGGGGCCGGTTCGTGCACTTCACCGATCCGGACGGCAACGCCTGGTCGCTGCAGGAGCTCCCGCCCCGCTGATGCGGGATCCGGCCGGGCGGGAGCGGGTACGATCCTGCGTGTGGCAGGACCCGCGCACGAGCTGACCATCGACGGCCACGTCGTCAGGATCACCAGCGCCGACAAGATCTACTTCTCCGAGCGCGGCGAGACCAAGCTCGACCTCGTCCGCCACTACGAACGCCTCGCCGAGCCCGTCATGCGCACCATGGGGGGGCGGCCGACCATGTTGGAGCGCTTCCCCGAGGGTGCCGGAGGCCCGTCGTTCTTCCAGAAGCGGGTGCCGAAGAACGCACCCGACTGGCTGCGCACGACGACCGTCCAGACCGTCAACGGCACGCCGTCGCGGGCGATGGTCGCCGACGACATCGCCCACCTCGCCTGGGCGGTGAACCTCGGCTGCCTGGGCTTCCACCCGTGGCCGTACCTCGCCGAGGACCCGGACCACACCGACGAGCTGCGCCTCGACCTCGACCCGCACACCGGCACCGGGTTCGCCGACGTCCGCGCCGCCGCGCGCGAGCTGCGGACGCTGCTCGACGAGGTCGGCGTCGTCGGGTGGCCCAAGACGACCGGGCGGCGCGGGCTGCACGTCTACGTCCGCCTCGAGCCGCGCTGGGATTCCTACCAGGTCCGTTCGGCTGCGGTGGCGATCGCCCGGGAGCTGGAGCGCCGACGCCCCGACCTGATCACGGCGGCGTGGTGGAAGGAGGAGCGCGGCGAGCGGGTCTTCCTCGACTACAACCAGAACGCGCCGCACAAGACGGTGTTCGCGGCGTGGTCGGTCCGGTCCCGGGTGGGCGGCCAGGTGTCGACGCCCGTGTACTGGGACGAGCTCGACGACGTCCACCCGGACGAGCTGACCATGGCGACGGTCCCGGCGCGCGTCGCGGCCGATGGCGACCCGTGGGCGGGGATCAACGACGCGCCGCAGTCGCTCGAGCCGCTCCTCGAGATGCACCGGCGCGACCGCGACCGCGGGCTCATGGACGCCCCGTGGCCACCGGTCTACCCCAAGCAGCCCGACGAGCCGCCGCGCGTCGCCCCGAGCCGCGCCCGCGCCCCCGAGTGAGCGCCCGGACGCCAGCCTGGCGGCGTGTGGTGCCGGGGCGGCCGCCACACCCCGGACTCCGGGAAGCGAACGCGTCAACCTGACGCTGCCACTCCCCACACAGCAGGCGCCCGCCACACCCCGGACTCCGGGAAGCGAACGCGTGGACCTGACGCTGCTGCTCCCCGGGGTACGGGACCGCTGTGCGGTGCAGGGTTGTGTCTTCGCGGGCGGGGTACCTCAGGTACCCCGTCAACGACGACCAAAGGGTGACGACCATGGGAATGCTCCGCCGAATCATCGGTACCGCCACCGGCACTGCCAGGAAGGCGGGCAAGACGCCGCGCAAGGGACGCCGCGTCAGGAAGACCACCCGCCCCCGTAGGGCCAAGCTGTAGGCCACCGCGGTCCCCCGACCGGAGGGACCGGGCGCGGCCGCCCCGGCCGGGGCGGCCGCGTCGCTGTCTGCGCACGGCCCGCGCCGGGATCGTGCACGCGCATACCGCCCCCGCGCCAACCGCCGCGAGCGCTGCCCCGAACACGAACGGGCATGGCGAAGTCGAGGCCAACCAGGCCCGATGAGAACGGCTGAGTGCGAGTCCCCAGCGCGCAGGCGCGCCGCCGAACGTCCGCGAACGACGGCATTCGCGGCTGGCCGCAGCCCTTGACACCGCCCTTCCCACACCGAAGAGTTGGCAGAGCGTCGGAAGGCGGGGTCAATGTCTCCACCGGCGGGGGTCGGCGGTCGCGGAGAGCAGGGCGGGCAGAACCCGCCGCCGGTCGGCATGCTGCGCCGCGAGGAGCTCGACAACCAGCGCAGATCAAACGACCTGCAGCATCGCGCGAACCGCCTGTCCGGCCTGTCGCTGGTCTTCCAGCTCATCGTCTCCATCGCCGCGATCACTGCCGCATGGGGTGCCATCGGCGCCTCGAACGCGGCCAAGGTCGCAGCCGAGGCCACCCGAGAAGGCGTGGAGGCCGCTCGCGAAGGCTTGGACATCGCTCAGGAGGGCAATCGCCAACAGGCATACGAGGACCGACTGGCGACCGCGATCGACGCGACCGGTGGCGACGACCCATCGCAGAAGCTGGCGGGCTTCGCGTTGCTGTCGAGGCAGGCGGAGGAACTGCTGGCGGCGGCCTCA
>CAYVGE010000034.1:14888-23876 GCA_964450395.1 uncultured Actinomycetota bacterium | reverse complement strand
CGGCGGCCCGTCCGATCCGAGGTCGCCGTCGGGCCCGTCGGGGTTGATGTGACTGACGGGGCTGAGCTCGGTCATGCCGTACCCCTGGAACACCGCGCAGCCGATGCGGTCCCCGGCGGCGCGCGCCAGGTCACCACCCAGCGGCGCTGCACCCGACGCCACGCCCCGCAGGGAGCTCAGATCATACCGATCGACGAGGGGGTGCTTGGCCAGCGCCAGCACGATCGGCGGGACGACGTTGATGTAGGTGATCCCGTGGCGCTGGATCAGGTCGAGGAACTGCTCCAGGTCGAACCGCGGCATCGTCACGATCGATGCGCCCTTGTACAGCCCGTAGGCCATGATCACCGTCATGCCGTAGATGTGGAAGAACGGCAGCAGACCCACGATCACGTCGTCGCGGCCGACCGGCACGGCCACGTGGGGCTCAAGGCCCACGAGCTGGGTGACGTTGGCCACCAGGTTGCGGTGGGTCAGCATGACACCCTTGGGCAGGCCCGGTCGTCCCGCTGGAGTACGGCAGCACGGCCAGGTCCTCGGCCGGGTCGATCGCGGCCGGGTCGGCGGTGACGCCGTCGGCCAGCAGCCTCGCGAACGGCGTCGCGCCCTCCGCCTCGCCGATCGTGATGAGCTCCCGCACCCGGGTCTGGTCGGTCGCCTTGCGGGCGACGTCGAGCAGCGGCGGCACGGTGACGAGCATGGACGCGCCGGCGTCGACCAGCTGGTGGTGCAGCTCATCGGCCGTGTACTGCGGGTTCACGGTGGTCACGACGCCGCCCAGGCTGGTCACCGCGAAGAAGGTGATCGCGAACTCGGGCAGGTTCGGGCTGTACAGCGCAAGCACGTCGCCCTTGGCGAACCCGCGCGCCGCCAGCCCCGACGCCGCCCGGGCGACCGTGCCGGCCAGCTGATGGTAGGTGTAGGTCCGGCCGGTGGGTCCGTCGATCAGCGCCGGACGGTCACCATGGTCCTCCGCGCGCCCGAGGACCAGGGCGGGCAGCGAGACGTCGGGGACGTCGATGTCGGGGAACGGGCTGCGGTGGATCATTCGGCGACCCCTTTCGGCTCGTGACCATCCCGCAGTGTCACGACGCCCGTCACGCTTGACAAGCGGTGCCCCACGCCCGGCCATTGGTGGGCGGTCCCCAGCTGGGTAGCGTGCGCGGCAGCCGATGAGGAAGGACCGGTACGTGAGCGTCAGGGAGCTGTTCGATCTGCAGGGGCGGACCGCCGTCATCACCGGCGGATCGCGGGGGCTGGGCTTGCAGATCGCCGAGGCGCTCGGCGAGCAGGGCGCCGGCCTGGTGCTGACCGCGCGCCGGCAGGAGCAGCTCGACGACGCCGCCACGCACCTTCGGGCCCAGGGGGCCGCGGTCATGGTCGTCGCCGGCGACCTGTCCGAGCCCGACGCGGTCACGGCCTTCGTCGACGAGGTGCTCGAGGGCCACGAGGCCATCGACGTCCTGGTCAACAACGCAGGCGCGACGTGGGGGTCAGCCGCCGAGGACCACCCGCTCGAGGCGTGGCACAAGGTCATCGACCTGAACCTGACGGGCACCTTCCTGCTGACCCAGCAGGTGGCCGCGCGCTCGATGATCCCCCGCGGGCGCGGCCGCATCGTCAACGTCGCGTCCGTCGCCGGCCTCAAGGGCAACGACCCGAGGATGGCCGGCACGGTCGCCTACAACACGTCCAAGGGCGGCGTGATCGCCATGACGCGGGCGCTCGCGGCCGAGTGGGCCCGCCACGGCATCACCGTCAACGCCATCGCGCCCGGCTACTTCCCGACGAAGATGACGCGCGGCACGCTCGACCACGCCCAACAGCTCATCGAGGACGCGACGCCGCTCGGCCGCGTCGGCGGCCCCGAGGACCTCAAGGGGGTGGCGGTGCTGCTGGCGTCCGACGCCTCGGCGTACGTGACCGGGCAGACGATCGCGGTCGACGGCGGGATCACGGCGGTGTAGCCGCCTGGCCTCGGCCGGTCGCGTCGGCGACGATGGAGCCCATCCTCGAAGCCAGACCACGGCACCGACACCGCCAAGGTCAGCTTCGCCGCGCCCTACCCCGGCAAGATCGTGTCGATCGACCTCGACGACGTCGGCCACGTCTGATCTGCCAGTGGCGCGGGTCGCCGCATCGGTGATGACGGATGACGGGCAAGGGCGACGGCGAGGGCTCCGTCCTCGGCCCGCTCGGCAACCTGTTCGAGTGACCGTCGCGGCGGCGCACGCGGTCCTCCCCCCACACCCCGTGCTCGGCGGAGCGCGCGGCCGAGCGCCGTCTGTGGTCTCCGAAGGGCCGCCGGGCGACCGTGGACGCCCACGTGTGCCACGGCCGCGGCGACGGAAGACTCGCCGCGGAGCCGTCACCGTCACGCACCGGGGCAGGGATGCAGCTGGAGATGTCCGACCGCGCGCGCGAGCTGCGCGACCGCCTGCTGGCGTTCATGGACGCGCACGTGTACCCCAACGAGGACACGTTGGCGCAACAGGTCGCCGAGGGCGACCGGTGGAAGCCGCCGCGGATCGTCGAGGAGCTGAAGGACCGGGCCCGCGCGGAGGGCCTGTGGAACCTGTTCCTGCCCGACAGCGACCTCGGGGCCGGCCTCACGAACCTCGAGTACGCACCGCTGTGCGAGGTCATGGGCCGGGTCGCCTGGGCGCCGGAGGTCTTCAACTGCAGCGCCCCGGACACCGGGAACATGGAGGTGCTGGTCCGCTACGGCACCCCCGAGCAGCAGGAGCGGTGGCTGCGCCCGCTGCTCGACGGTGCCATCCGCTCGGGCTTCGCGATGACCGAGCCCGACGTTGCGTCGTCCGACGCGACCAACATCCGGGCCGGCATCGTCCGCGACGGTGACGAGTACGTGGTCACCGGGCGCAAGTGGTGGACCACCGGTGCCGGCAGCCCGCGGTGCGAGGTCCTGATCGTCATGGGCAGGAGCGACCCGGACGCCGAGGCGTACCGCCAGCAGTCGATGATCCTGGTGCCGGTGGATACCCCCGGCGTGACCATCGAGCGGACCCTGACCGTGTTCGGCTACGACGAGGCGCCGCACGGGCACGCCGAGATCACGTTCGACGACGTCCGTGTGCCTGCGGCCAACATGCTGCTCGGGCAGGGGCGCGGGTTCGAGATCGCCCAGGGCCGGCTCGGTCCCGGCCGCATCCACCACTGCATGCGCCTGATCGGCCAGGCCGAGCGGGCGTTGGAGGCCATGTGCCGGCGGGCACAGGCCCGCGAGGCGTTCGGGCGGCCGATCGCCGAGCACGGCACGGTCCGCGCCGACATCGCCGCGTCGCGCATCGAGATCGATCAGGCGCGCCTGCTGGTGCTCAACGCCGCCCGCATGATGGACACGGTCGGCGCCAAGGAGGCGCGTGCCGAGATCGCCATGATCAAGGTCGTCGCCCCCGCGATGGCCCAGCGGGTGATCGACCGAGCGATCCAGATCCACGGCGGCGCCGGGGTGTCGGGCGACACGTTCCTGGCCGAGGCCTGGGCCTACGCCCGTGCGCTGCGCCTCGCCGACGGCCCCGACGAGGTGCACGCCGAGACGGTGGCCAAGCTCGAGCTGCGCAAGCACCGGTGACGGCCGACCGCCGCCCCGCCATCTGCTTCGTACGCCACGGCGAGTCGGTCGCCAACGTCGCCGACCGCGCGCGGCGGCATCGGCCCGCCGAGAGCGACCGGTTGAGTGACCGTGGCAGGGCCCAGGCCCGCGAGCTGGGCGTCCGGCTGCGCGACGAGGGGCTCGAGGCGATCGTCGCCAGCCCGATGCGGCGGGCGCAGGAGACCGCGGCGGGCATCGCCGAGGTCCTGGACCTGCCGATCACCACCGACCCCGACCTGTTCGAGGTCCGCCAGTCCGATGCGTTCTACGCCGCACCACCGATCGACCACGGGCGGCACGCGACGCTGCGCTGGATGCCAACCACCGATCCGACGTTCGCCGAGGCGGGCGCGGAGTCGTTCGTCGACGTGGTCGCCCGCGTGCGCCGCGTGCAGGACCGGCTGCACGACGCCGCGCACGCCCAGCGGATGGTCGCCGTCAGCCACTTCGGCTTCCTGCACTTCTTCCTGGGCGTGACGCTGTTCGGCGACGGCTTCACGCCGGCGATGGTGCCGGGCCTGTATCGGATGGGACACGCCAACACCGGCATCACCGTCTTCGAACACCACCCCGACCGGGTGATGGACGGCATCCCGATGCCCGGCTGGACGCTGACGACCTGGAACGACCAGGCGCACCTCTAGCCGGCGTCGGGTCGTCACGCATGCGTTCCGGACGAGGACAGGAACGCTCTCAGCCGTTCCAGACTGTCGCTCCACCCCTGCTCGTGAAGTGCTCTTCGCGCCTCGGTGGTGAACATGCCCTGATCCATGCTGAGACGGGTCGATCCACCGAGATCCATCAGCGAGATGCGCACCACCGTCTCGACGTCCTGCGGGTCGGGCGGTTCCCAGCGGAAGGTGTACGCCAGCTGGGAGGGGGCGTGCACCTCGCGGAACTCGCCGTGGAGGTGGAACACGTCACCTTCCGGAGGCTGCATCGCGAACCGGTACCGCCCGCCCACCTTCAGGTCGAGCTCGATGACCGAGGTCGTGAACCCGTGGGGACCCCACCACCGGGCCAACTGGTCCGGATCGGTCAGCGCGACGAACACCCGCGATGGCCGTGCGCCCATGACGCTGTCGAGGTGCAGCTTCAGTGCATCCGACTGGGAGGCCATGCGGATCCTTCCCCTCGGCAGCGGACGCCGGAGGCGCCGCGACAGAAGCGTGCCCCGCCCGCTGCCGCCGCGTCCATCATGGCATGGACGACGCCACGGTGTGCCACCGCAACGACGGCAGTCGATCCATCGGCGGATGCCGGTTAGGCGTGTGTCCGGCAGGCTGCCCGCCGACATCCGCGGCCAGCCATCATCCAGTCTCTGTCAGGCGAGCAGGACGATCACCGTCGCAACACCACCCGCAGTGAGCATCACGGCAGGGCATCAGGTGCGTGGATGGTGTGCTGCTGGACCGGCCTCGAGGATCGCGGCGAGGCCGTCGAGGACGCGAGCCAACCCGAAGCGGTAGGCGTGCTCGGGATCACGGGCGGTGCGGTGCGCGTGGCCTGCTGCGGTGCCGACGCGCGACGCCACCGGATACGTGGTGGCGTCGGCGTAGGTGGCCAGCAAGGGCCCGGTGGCGTCCCACCACTGCTGGTCATCGACTCCGCTGGCGGCCTGCCTGGCGGCGTCGTCGATCTCCGCGAGCATCGTGATGCGCACGAAGTCGAGCACGAACGTCAGCGCGGCGTCACGGGTGACGTCGTCGACGGTCGTGTCGTCGAATGCCGCCAGCTCGTGGTCGTACTTCGCCAGCTGCCCGGGGCCCAGAGGCGGACGTGCAGTCGACACCGTCACGGCCCAGGGGTGCGAACGGTACAGCTGCCGATTGTCCTCGGCGACCGTGGCGACCCGGTGCCTCCATGGCTGAGCAGCGGTATCGGTGAGGTCCATGCGCAGGTAGGCGTCATCGAGCATGCAGTCGAGCAGCTCTGCCTTGCTCGGCACGTGGGTGTACACGGTCATCGGCGCGATCGACAGACGCCGGGCGACCGCGCGGATCGTCACAGCATCCAACCCGTCGGTGTCGGCGATCGCCGTCGCGGCAGCGACCACCTCGTCGATCGAACGTGCGGGTTTCGGTCCGGGCTTTGGCCGACGGGCCGTCTCGCGCCACAGCAGCGCCAGTGTCCGGCCGGGCTCCCCCGCGCCTGTTCGCTCGGTCACCGATCAACGCTCCGGGTGCTATCTCGATACAATGTACAAGGTTAGCAGGGACCGGCAGTCACGATCGGAGGGCATGTGCACGTCACCGCCTCGGCCATCTCGCTGAACGTCACCGATGTCGAGGCGTCGGCGTCGTTCCTCGTCGACCACTTCGGGTTCGCCCGCGACATGGGCGACGACGGGTTCGCATCGTTGAGCCGCCCGGACGCGGGGTTCAACGTGATCTACCTGCGCACCGGCCTGTCGACGTTCAAGCCGGCGGCGCTGGCCGGCCGGCACGCCGACGGACTGTTGATCGTGTTCGTGGTCGACGACATCGATGCCGAGTACACACGGATCCGTGCCGAGGGTGTCGCGATCACGACGCCGATCGAGACCGAACCGTGGGGCGAGCGGTTCTTCCAGGTCACGGACCCCAACGGCGTCGTCATCCAGCTCGTGCAGTGGATGACCGCTGCGGACGACGAGACCCCGACGCCACCCGCGGCCACCACATCCGGGTGACCGCGAACGAGCGCAACCTGCCCGACACGTAGTACTGCGCGTTGTCGGCGATGAGGCCATCCTTCTGGCGTACACGACGGCAAGCAGGCCGTACTCGAATTCGTTCGGCAGGGATGCTCGCGCGGCGCGCCGCGGGGCGGAGACCGCGGGTGCCGCGGCATCTCGACCGCTGAGCGATGATCGACGTCGGGCTGCGCTCAGGCGGCTGGCCCGGCGCCGGCGGAAACGAGTCCATCACAGACGACACGAACCCGCCGCTGCAGCCGTTGCCGTCGCCTGGATGCTCTGCGGTGGACCGTCCCGACCGCGTCGGCCGAGATCACGAGCGACGCTGGTCCGCCAGACCGGTGTCCGTGGCACCCGGAAGCCAGTACTGGGCGAGGGGCAGACGGGTGAAGCCGGCGGACTCGTAGAGCGCCCGAGCGGGCGTGTGGCCCTCGTCGCCACCGGTCTCGAGCATGATGACCGGGACCCTGCGCTCGCGCAGATCCGCCACCGCGCGGTCCAGTAGCGCCCTGCCGACCCCACGGTTGCGCGCGCCGGGGTCGACCGCGATCACCACGACCTCACCATACGTCGACATCCCGTCCGTGGGTGGGTGCACGCGGTGGGCCACGAACCCCAGGAGCGTCCCATGTCCGTCTTCTGCCACCACGACCGTGGTCTCCCTGGCGCCACAGGCGTCGCGGACCACTGCTTCGTGATGCACCGCCCAGGACGGTGTCGCCAACCTATCGAGAGGGCTGGCGAGGATGACATCGATCGACGCCTCCACGTCCTTCCAGGCACGCTTGGCCAACGCAACGAGCGCCTCGACGTCGTCATCGCATTGTGCGCGCAACCTGACCATGGAACTGCCTTCCTCGACCGGCAGCATAGACGTCGACATCGCCATGTGGACCCCGAGGGATGCGGTTCTTCCAGGTCACGGACCCCAACGGCGTCCTTCGAGTCCGATGCTCCCGCTCGCCCTGACGACGCTCGTCAAGATGCCAGAGTTCGCACGGCGGAGGTCCAACGGCAGGACTGCCGGGGAGCCGCGACGTCGAGCACTGTGTCGAGCCGATGGTGGACGGCGTCAGTCGGCGTTGGCTGCCGGCTCGTCGGCGGGCCGATCCGCATGGGTTGCGCGCGCGAGCGCGGCGTGTACGGCCTTGCGACCGTGGCCGACGATCGCAGGGTCGTTGAAGAGCGTGAACAGGTAGTTGGCCAGCTCCACCGGCGCGTACAGCTCGAACGCCAGCTGTCCGGGGTCGACGGTCCTGGCGAGTGCGCCTTGCTGCTGTGCGGTTTCGATCTGGCGCGTGAGCAGACCGAGCCAGCCGCGCTGTCCGACTGCGAGCTGGTCGTGGATCGGTCCCTCGGCCGCATCGAACTCGGCGAGCAACTGAGCGAAGAAGCAACCGCCTGGGAACACTCCGCGTTCGATGTAGGACAGGTAGGCCTCGCACAAGCGCTCGAGCCGGTCGAGGCCCTCGGGGGCGGCCAGGCCCGGTGCGAGAACCTCGCGGTCGAACACCTCCTGTGCGGCGTTGATGGTCGCCTGCTGCAACTCCAGCTTGGAGCGGAAGTGGGCGAACACGCCGCTCTTGGTGATCCCCAACTCCCGCGCGAGCCGACCGAACGTCAGGCTCCCCAGCCCCTCGATCGAGGCCAAACGCATCGCCGCCCCGAGGATCGCCGTGTGGGTCTGCTCACCGTCGGAGCGCCGCTGGGGTTCGTCTGTGCTCGCGTCGACCATCTTGACAAGATAGCACGGCCGTGCACACTCTAGATTGCACGGACGTGCTATCTACGGTGTGCACCGGGCATGCCGACCGGGGAGGACGACCATGGACCGAGACCGCCAGCATCGAGCCGTCTCCGACGACGGCACCGAGATCGTCGGGCGCATCGACGGGCAAGGCCCACCACTGGTGCTCGTCCACGGCTCACTCGAGGACGGCGACCTGTGCTGGGAGGCGATGCTGCCCTTCCTGCGCGCGCACTTCACGTGCTACACGCCGAGTACACGCAACCGGGGCCGGAGCAGCGAGTCCGACGACCTCACACCGCAGCGTCGGGTCGAGGACGTCGTCTCCTTCGTGCGCAGCATCGGCGAACCCGTCAGTCTGTTCGGGGAGTCCGACGGCGGCACGCTGGCACTCGGCGCTGCTGCCCACACCGACGCCGTCTCCACCATCGCTGTCTACGAGCCGGTCGTGTTCGACGTGGCCGATCAGGACCTCATGGACCTCCTCGACGGAGCCCTTTCACGTGTCGGTCAGGCAGTGGCCGACGGCAGGCTCACCGACGCTGCCCGAGTCTTCAGCGAGCTCGTCGCCAACGACGACGAACTCGCAACCCTCAGACAGTCGGCGTACCTCGACGAGGCCGGCCGCTACATGCCGGTCCTCCTCCAGGAGCTCGAGCAAGACGCACAGTCCGATGCGCCGAGCGCCACCGACCCGTCGCTGCTCAACACGGTCACAGCCCCGACACTGCTCATGCACGGTGCACGCAGCGCCCGTCGCGACTGGTTCACCGATGGCATTGACCACATCGCCGACCACGTCAACGACCCACAGACGCGAGAGATCCCAGACGCCGGCCACTTCGGAGTCGCCTTCCAACCCCGAGCTATCGCCGAAGCACTGATCCGCTTCCTGACCGAAGCACCGACGAGGTCCTGATGGCGGGGACACACACTCTGCAGGCCGGG
>CAYVGE010000034.1:0-14788 GCA_964450395.1 uncultured Actinomycetota bacterium | reverse complement strand
TGACCGAAGCACCGACGAGGTCCTGATGGCGGGGACACACACTCTGCAGGCCGGGAGCGGCCGTCGGGTCTGGCCTGGGAGGGTTTGCGGAGGGGGTGCGTCGCTGCCAGAGTCAGGCCCATGGACGAGACGACCGCCGTGTTCACCAGCCGTGACGGCATCGAGATCGAGACCTACCGCTGGGCGCCTGACGGCCCACCGAAGGCGGTCGTCCAGATCCAGCACGGCCTCGCCGAGCATGCGGGGCGTTACCGTCGCTTCGCCGACGCGTTGACCGGTGCGGGATACCTGGTGTACGCGCCGGACGCCCGCGGGTCGGGGCGCACCGCGGGCGGCGACTACGGCAGCTGGGGTGAGGATGGATGGCCCGGTTGGGTCAACGACGTGGCCCTGCTCGGCGAACTGATCCGTCGGGGCAACCCTGAGCTGGCGCTGGGACTGTTCGCACACAGCATGGGGTCCTTCGCAACCCAGCAGTACCTGCTCGACCACTCCGGTGACGTTGACGCCGTCGTCCTGTCCGGAAGCACCGAGGTCGGCTGGCTCGTCCCCGTCCTGGACGCCGACGAGCCAGCCGATCTCAGCGCGTTCAACGAACCATTCGAGGACCGCACCGGGTTCGAGTGGCTCAGCCGGGACACGACGGAGGTGGACGCGTACGTGGCCGATCCTGCGTGCGGGTGGGAGGCGCCGCCACTCCCAGGCATTGCGACACTTTCCGCGGCGGCCGACCCCGCACAGATCGCGGCGGTCCGTGACGACCTGCCAATGCTGATCGTGTCCGGCGACGCCGACCCGTTGGCGCAGGGCGGCAGCGCGATCGACGTGCTGGCGTCCCGCTACCGCGACGCGGGACTGCACGACGTCGAGGTGCACCTGTACGCGGGTGCGCGCCACGAGATTCTCAACGAGACCAACCGTGACGAGGTCACCGCGGACATCATCACGTTCTTCGATCGCACGATCGGGGTGATGTAGGGAGTGAAGTCGATGACGATCGTTCGCACATCCAACCGCGCGGCCGCGAACCCGCCGTACCACTACCGGCGGTAGACACGACCACGCCAGCCCCGCACGCCAACCGGCATCGCCGCTGAGGTATCAGCCGGCCTTGATGGCGTTCTGCCATGGAGGCAGCGTGTGACCGCCGCGGGTCACGTGTCGTGCTCGGGAGGGGCTTGTGGTCTTCGACGCGTCGACGTACAGCAACCTGGTTTCCGCGCGCAGCGCGGCGCAGGAGCGGCTGTTCCTGCAGTACGTGGGACCACGCGACGACTTCGACATGGTCATCGTGGGCTCCGGGATCGGGGGCGGCGTCCTCGCCGACGACCTTGCGGAGCGGGTTGGCGGCACCAGACGGATCCTCGTCGTGGAGGCGGGGTCGTTCATCTACCCGACCCACGTCTACAACGTCTGCCGCTTCCCGAACGCGAGTCTGGCCAGGCACTACGGCTGCGACACGTTCTGGCAGGGCGGGGACGACAGCGCCCAATTCTTCATCGGCGAGAAGCCGCAACTGAACTTCGGTGGACGGTCGATCTTCTGGTCCGGGCTGATACCGACGCTGCAGGGCTGGGAGCTCGACTTCTTCCCGGACAACGTCAAGCGCGACTTGGACAGCGGTCTGTTGAACATGGCCGGCGACAGGATGAACGCGTCGCGGTCGATGGGGTCGACCGCCCAGGCGATCGTCGCCGCGCTGCGCGGCAGCGAGCTGGCGCACGACTTCTCGATCCACGAGACCCCACGTGCACTGCACCAGCCGTACCTGACGGCCGACGGCGTACCCAAGGACCAGTTCTTCACCGAGCCGACGGGCGTGTTCAACACGGTGACGGGTCAGACGCGGACGTTTCACTCGCCGACCATCGTGCTCGCGGGCGGCTCGATCGAGAGCCCGAAGCTGCTCCGCCGCTCAAGCCTGCATCCGGCGCTACCGGAGCCGGTGCGAGCGCTCGCGGGAAGGGGCCTCACCGATCACCCGACCTCGAATGAGATCACCGCGTTCGTCACCAACCTCGGTGACGTGCCCATCCCAAAGTCCGCACACGCCAAGATCATCTTCTACTCCCGCGGCCTGCGCGATGGCGCTGACGGAATCCGGTATCCGTTCAACGTGGAGATGAACATCAACCACGAGTACTGGCATCTGCGGAACAACGACCCCACAGACCCACACCGGTCGGACCCGGAGTCGTTCTCCACCAACGACCCTGGGGGTCCGTCCAGGGTTGACATCAAGTTCAGCTTCGGCAACTGCCTCGATGACGACAACGAGGTCAAGCCCGCGCCCCCGTTCGGCTACGTGCCCGAGATCACCTTCCACAACCAGCGGTGGATGGACCACCTGCGGGACTCCCGCTTCCCGGCACTCGCCGGATGGCACAAGAGCTACGACGAGATCTTCGCGGTGCTGAACCAGGTGACACACCGGATCTTCTCACAGTTCCAGGTCAACGGGACGAGCGCGCGCCCCGTCGACGAGGTCTGGTACGGCCAGGCCGGCAAGGGCTTCGGCTACGGCACCGTGCACCACGCCGTCGGCACCCTGCGCATGCCATACCGCCCGAGCTACACCGCGCCGTTCGACGCGGCGTCTGTCGTCGACGAGGACCTCCGCGTCATCGGCGCAGACGGCGTCTACGTGTGCGACATGTCGGTCGTGCCCTTCAGTTCAGCGGCCAACCCCGTCCGGACACTCGTCGCGCTTGCACTGCGCCTGTCCGCACACCTTGGATGACTGAGGGAAGCTCCTCGACAAGCTGGTGCACTGCCGCCAACCGGTCGCTGGGGCTGTCAATCATTACCGGGGCGGATACATCTCGACATTCTGGTCCCCGTCGCATCGCAGCGTCAGACGAACCGAGCACGAAACCAGACGAGGTGGGGCAGGCGCCCTGCCACCTGCCGTCCTCTGAGAGGGATGCGCGTCGCGTGGCCGATCGGACACCTGTGCACACCTGATGTCATCACTTGTTCGATTGTGATTCGAGTGCCGCCGATGGTCGAATCCAGGTCCAGTAACGCGTGGAGGGCGCGTCCCCGGGCTCGGGAGGCCTGGATCATGCACAGACGAAGCGTGGCCATCAGCATCATGCTGATGGTGTTGATGATCATCAGCGTAGGTGTCGTGAACGCCAGCGCGGGCAACGACCACGGCCACAAGAATGGGAGGGATCACTCGAAGGGCACGACCTACCAGAAGCACCACAAGCACGACAAGGGCGCTCGCGGCGACACGACCATCAAGCTGTTCGGCCAGCAGGAACTTGATGAGGCCTCGATCATCACAGCGGATGGGCGGGTCTTCACGAGTCCTGACACGCCGCCCGAGGACCACGAGATCACCCCGGGTGAGGTGTTCGTGTACCGTGAGCGCCTGTTCAAGCTCGACGACCGTGACCCCGACAACCTTCGCCCACGCGGCGAGCAGATCGGCACGGTGGTGGCCGAGTGCACCGTGGTGACCGTGGGCGATGATCCCGAGGACCCTGAGGACGCTCCCAGCGTGATCTGCTCGAATGTGTTCACGCTCGAGGGTCGCGGTGACATCGCGGCGGCGGACTCGTTCACCTACGCGGACCCACCGGAGGACGTGCTGCCGATCACCGGAGGCACCGGCAAGTTCCGCGACGCGGGTGGGGAGATCTTCCTCTCATCCCAAGAGATCGAGGACAGCGACCTGGCGAACTCGATCTACACCATCCGCCTGCTCCACCTGGAGGACTGAGCTGAGCAGAGTCGATCCGCCCGCCTGACGACGCGGCGGGGGGCGGGGCGTCAGTGTACGGTCCGCCCCCCACGTCGCGGCCGGCCACATCGACGAGGCCGAACGGAGCCACGCGTCGCCACGTCCGCGCTCGCGATGCTGCCGCGTTTGGCGTTGGCGGTGCGGCCCAGGTGAAGGCAGCGGCGTGATCTTCGGCGAACTGGCGATACGTACGCGTCGGACGGCCGGTGGCCTTCTCAACCTCGCTGGTGACGGTCGCCGTGTGGCCAGCGCGGACCGCAAGGTACAACTGGATCAGGGAGTCTGTGAGCCAGCCGGGCAGGCGCGCCTGTTCGAGACCGGCGCGGTACTCATCGGCCGAGACATCGACCGGGGCGGGGCTCACTCCACTTCGAGCTCGGCCACCATGCCCTGGGTGAAGTGAGGCGGACCCTCTGCAGAGCCCTCTGAGCCACCTTCGGTCGCCGTCGCACTACCCTCCGACGAACCTTCGCTGGCGGCCGGCTGTTCGAACAGCGCTTCCAACGACGTCGTTCCGAGCGGGATGAAGCACACCAGGGCATAGCGTCCCGGTACGAGGTCGACGACCGCCGACCCGTTCTCGCCGGGCGCAGCAAATGCCACACCCGTGAACTCGACCTGAGGCTCTGCCTCTTCCTCCGGCAGTTGCAGCAGTTCCTCGATGTCCATGTCGACGTCGTCGTTGATCCGGAAGATCACCGCTTCGTGGACCTCATCCCCCTGGTTGTCCAGCCGGATCCCCACCTCGCCCGCGGGCAACGACGCAGGCACGCCTTCGTAGGCGTAGTCGACGGTAACGATCTCCTGTGACGTCTCGAGCTCGCAGTTCTCGTAGACGAAGGCATCGACCGCGTCGTCGGCTTGGAAGTACTCGAGGGTCTCGGTCGACGAGGGATCATCCTGCTCGACTGCCTGCCGCGCCGCCTCTACGACCAGGTTGACCTCGTTGGCGACCTCGGCCGGGGCGTTGCTCTCCATGTCGTCGAGCAACGGCGTGATCTCCTGGGCGAACGTTTCGAGCCCCTCGGGCGTGGGATTGCCTTCCTCATCGAGCTCCGGTCCGGCTATGAAGATCTGCTCACCTTCGATCGCCGCATCGCAGAAGGTTGCGAGGTCCACATCAGTCGCTGATGGAGAAGGTCGGCTGCTGGGCTGGGCAGTCGTCGCCTCACCCGCTCCGGTCTCTTGTGCGGTGCTGCACGCCGCCATCAGCAGGCCACACAACGTGACCGCGATGGCTCGGCGCAGCCGGGTACGAGTCATTGACCGTGTCGCATCCATGAGTGTCCCGCGTATGAACCGGATGTGGGTCCAATCAACTCACATCGCCAATGAACGCGCCCAAACGTTAGCACTTCCCGTGGGATGGGCAAAGGGCCGTCGTGCCGAGATTGACGGCACGAATCCAGGTGATCACCAGAGCGCGATGATCCACCGTTCCTCGCGACTGCTATGACGATTGCGTGCATGTTCGCGGCTCCCCATGAGCACGACGCCGCCGGCTCGGTTCCCGCTCCTGCGGTCGGTCGGCTGCTGGCGCGCTACCGCGGTGCACGCATCAAGTCGACCGGCGACGGGGTGCTTGCCGTGGTCGACGGCCCGGCTCGCGCCGCACCGAGGTCACCGCCCGCGTCCCGCGGCGCGCCCGGCCCCCGGGTGCCGGAGACGCGTGGTCACGAGCACGCGGGGTGCCCTGGCTCAGGCTGCCGGTAGGTCTCCGAACAGGAACGACAGCAGCACGAAGCGCCATCCCCGACTGACCGGCAGCACCTCGTGCAGGTGGGCGCCCGAGAACACCAGTGCCTCCCCGACCGCTGGTCGGTAGCGGTCGGGCCCGTACTCGGGGAACCGCAGTTCGCCCCCGTCGTAGTCGTCGTTGAGGTTCAGCGTCAGGGCGAACCTGCGGTGCGCCGTCGTGGGACTGATGTTGTCGCGGTGCGGGGTGAAGAAGCCCCGGTCCTCGGCGCGGTAGCAGCCGATCTTGAAGCCCTCGAACCGCTTCGCCTCGTAGGCGAACGCCTTGCGCAGCTCCGGCATGACGCGTCGCCCGATGTGCGACGACAACGTCCGCAGCAGCTCGGGATCGGTGACCGTGTGGTCGCGACGCCGCTTGCGCGTCCGATCGGTCGCCTCACCGCGCGCACCGTCGGCCGTGGCTTCCACCCCCGTCTCCGCGGTGTCCGAGGACGCCCAGAGGTCGATCAGGCGCGTGCACAGGGCACGGTCGAGTGCATCGGGTACCAACAGCACCGGCGCATGGCGTCGGATCGTCGACCCCTCGCCGGTGATGGTGGTCTCCGCGACCGCCGAGACGACCCACGACACGGTCGTGTCCGGATCGCGGTGCACATCGGCCGCCGCGACGCGCACGTTGGGACCGAGCACGACCACGGCGGGATCGTCGTCTGCGCTGACGCCGTAGGCCGCGTGCACCATCCCCTCAGGATCATGGAACGTCACATCGTCGTCGATCTCAGGACTCGTGGCGATGACGTAGACGCGCGCCTCGTGATCGAGCGCCGCGACGATGTCGTCGCGCAGGACGCGGGCTGCCGGGCCGCCGCCGCCAGAGAACACGACCACCGTCGGCGAACCACCCGCGTACCCGTAGAAGCGGGTGGGCTGGCCGTCGCCCCGACGCGCGACGAAGTCCGGCCCGCGCTCGCCCCTGGTCACCATCGGTCGTTGCGTCGCCATCGGTTCCCCGGTCACCGGATCACACCTGCGCGCCACGATAACCGGTGGCGACGCCTGCCCGGCCGCCCAACCCGGCGTCGGTGCAGCGCACGAGGGCCATGCCGGACGTGTCCAGGCACCGCGCTGTTGGGCAGGATGCCGGGCATGACTGATCTCGTGACCGCAGACCGCCACGGCGACGTCGCCGTGATCACCATCGACAACCCGCCGCTGAACGTCTTCAGCCCCGGCGTACCCGAAGGCGTCATGGCGCACCTGCGCGAGGCCGGGGCGGACGACCGGGTGACCGCTGTGGTCGTCACGGGCGCCGGGAAGCACTTCGTCGCCGGTGCCGACATCACGACGTTTGGCATGCCCCGCGACGAGGCACCCGACGTGCTGGGCCTGATCGAGGCGCTCGCCTCGTCGGCCAAGCCGGTCGTGGCGGCCATCCGCGGCACCGCGTTCGGCGGCGGGCTCGAGATGGCGCTGGCGTGCAACTGGCGGGTCGCGGCACCGGACGCGAAGCTCGGGCTGCCAGAGGTCAAGCTGGGCCTGCTGCCGGGCGCCGGCGGCACCCAGCGGTTGCCCCGTCTGGCTGGCCTCGAGGTGGCCCTGCGGATGATCCCGAGCGGGTCGCCGGTCGGCGCCGAGGAGGCGCTCGAAGCCGGTGTCGTCGACGAGGTCGTCACCGGTGACCTGGTCGACGGCGCCGTGGCGTTCGCACGCAACGTCGCCAGCACGCCCGACGCGCTGCGCCGGACCCACGAGCTGGAGGTGGCGGTCGACGGCGACGCCGATGAGATCCTCGACGGCGCCCGCGTGCAGGCGGAGCGCAGGTCCCCCGGCGTGCTCGCGCCGCAGCGCTGCATCGACGCGATCGAGGCCGCCGTCAAGCTCGGCTTCGCCGAAGGCATCGAGCGCGAGCGGGCGATGTTCATGGAGCTGATGGAGTCGGACCAGTCGGCCAGCCTGCGCCACATCTTCTTCGCCGAACGCACCGCCGCGAAGATCGACGACGTCGGCGACGACGTGGAGCCCAGGCAGGTCACGCGGGGCGCCGTGATCGGCGCAGGCACCATGGTCGGCGGCATCGCGTTGAACTTCGCCAACGCGGGCATCCCGGTCACCGTCGTCGAGGTGGACCAGGAGAGCCTGGACCGGGGGCTCGGCAAGGTCCGGTCGAACTACCAGGCGACGGTCGACAAGGGCCGCATCGACGCCGAGGAGATGCAGGCGCGCATGGACCGCATCAGCGGCACCGTCGACTTCGACGCGGTCGCCGGGGCTGACGTGGTCATCGAGGCCGTGTTCGAGGACATGGACCTCAAGCAGGAGACGTTCGGCCGCCTCGACAAGGTCGCGGCCGGCGACGCGATCCTGGCGACCAACACCTCGACGCTCGACGTCGACGAGATCGCGGCGTCGACGTCGCGTCCCGGCTCGGTCGTCGGGATGCACTTCTTCAGCCCCGCAAACGTCATGCAGCTGCTGGAGGTCGTCCGCGGTGGGCAGACGTCCGACGTGGCACTGAAGACCGCCGTCGCCCTGGGCAGGCGGATGGGCAAGGTGCCCGTCGTCGTCGGCGTGTGCGACGGCTTCGTGGGCAACCGCATGTTCCACACGTACACGCGCGAGGCGTCGTTCCTGCTGGAGGAGGGAGCACTGCCCCAGCAGGTCGACCGCGTGATGACCGGGTTCGGCTTCAAGATGGGCCCCTTCGCCGTCAGCGACCTGGCCGGGCTCGACGTCGGCTACCGCATCCGCAAGCGCCAGGCGGCCGACCGCGACCCCGACGAGCGCTACCCCGCCATCGCGGACAAGATCGTCGAGATGGACCGGCTGGGTCAGAAGACCGGCGCCGGGTTCTTCCGGTACGAGGAGGGCAGCCGGACGCCGATCCCCGATCCCGAGATCGAGCAGCTGATCGTCGAGCACTCCGCCGAGCAGGGCTTCGAGCGGCGCACCATCGGTGACCAGGAGATCCGTGACCGGCTGCTGGGCCAGCTGATCAACGAGGGCGCGTTCATCCTCGAGGAGGGCATCGCCCAGCGGTCCAGCGACATCGACGTGATCTACGTCTACGGCTACGGCTTTCCGGCGCACCGCGGCGGGCCGATGTTCCACGCCGGCCTGATCGGACTGCCCGAGGTGCACGCGACCATCGCGCGCCTGCACGACGAGCACGGCGACCTGTGGCGCCCCGCACCGCTGCTCGAGCGGCTGGCGGCCCGGGACGGCGCGACCTTCGCCGACGCCTGACCCGCGGTGAGCACGCTGGTGCTGGTGCGCCACGGCCAGGCGACGCCGTTCGAGGCCGACACCGACCGGCTGTCGGAGCTCGGGCGGCGCCAGGCGGCCGCCCTGGCCGCGCACTGGATCGCGCGCGACATCGACGTTGATCAGGTCGTCACCGGTAGGCTGCGCCGGCAGCGTGACACGGCGACGGCCGTCGCCGACGGCATGCGCGCCGCGGACCGCCCATGGCCCGACGCGACGATCGACCGGCGCTTCGACGAGTACGACGGGGACGGGGTGTTCACCACGCTTGCCGCCCACCTGGCCGACCGGGACCCCGAGGTCGCCGTCCTGCGGGAGCGCGCCGCGGCGGCGCGCGGCACCGACCAGCAGAACCGGCACTTCCAGCGCCTGGTCGAGCGGGTCGCTGACCACTGGCAGCGCGGCGAGGTCGCGGATGACGACGTCGAGCCGTGGGGGCGGTTCTCGGGGCGCGTCGACGCGGCGGTCGCGCGCCTGCGTTCGGGGCGGTCGGGACGGCGGGTGGTCGTCGTGACCTCCGGCGGGGTGATCGGCCGGATCGTCCAGCGGGCGCTCGACGCGCCGGACACCACCGCGCTGGCGCTCAACTGGCGCATCGAGAACTGCTCGCTCACGCGCCTGACGTTCTCCCGGGACCGCATGTCGCTGGACACGTTCAACACCACGGCGCACCTGGACGAGGCCCGGCTGCGCAGCTTCCGCTAGCGCGGGGTAGATCACGCGGTGCACGAGGTCGCGCCCGGCGGCGTCGGGTACGAGGACGGTCCAGGCCGCGCCGGCTCAGCCTGCGAAACGCGCACGGTGATCGTCCACAGGAAACGTGGTCGTCACAGAGCGCGCGTAGCGTGGAGCCATGGCACCCACCAACGGATCGGGGCTCGTCGAGCGCGGGTTCGACATGCCCAGGGAACTGCGGCGCGACGTCCGCATCCTGGGCGACGTGCTCGGCCAGATCATCAGCGAGGCCGGCGGCAGCGACCTGTACCACGCCGTCGAGTCGTTGCGCACCGCCACCATCGCGTTCCGCCGCGCCGCCACGCCGGAGGCGCGGGCCGAGATCACCCGCCAGGTCGCCGGCATGGACCTCAGCCGTGCCGAGGCGGTCGCCCGCGCGTTCACCTGCTACTTCCAGCTGATCAACCTGGCCGAGGAGCGCCAGCGCATGCGCACGCTGCGCGAGCGCGGGGAGCGCCGCGAGGCGATCAGCGACTCGCTGGCCGCGGCGGTCAACGAGGCCGTCGCGCAGGACGGCCGGGAGGCGCTGCTGGAGCTGCTCGACCGCCTGCGCATCCACCCCGTCTTCACGGCACACCCCACCGAGGCCCGGCGCCGTGCCGTCACCGAGGCGTTGCACCGCATCGGGGTGCAGCTCGACCGGTTCGACGGCGCCCAGCTGCCGCGGACGGCGGTCGCCGACATCAATCGCCGGCTGTGCGAGGAGGTCGCAGTGCTGTGGCGCACCGCACAGATCCGCGAGCAGCGCCCGACCCCGCTCGACGAGGTGCGTCGCAACCTCGCGGTGTTCGACGACACCCTGTTCCTGGTCCTGCCGCTCGTGTACCGGGAGCTCGACCGGGCACTGGCGCCCGAGACCGTCGGTGCGCGCCCGCCGGCGTTCCCCGCCTTCCTGCGCTGGGGCACCTGGGTCGGCGGCGACCGCGACGGCAATCCGTTCGTCACCGCCGAGGTGACCCACCGCACGCTGGCCATCCAGACCGAGCACGTGCTGCACGGGCTCGAGAACGCCACCCGCCGCATCGGACGCATGCTGACCGCCACGTCGGCGTCGACGCCGCCCAGCGACGACCTGCGCCGCGCGCTCGAGGCCGATGCCGAGCGCTGGCCCGCCCGGTGGGACGACCTGCGCAAGAGCGCCGCAGACCAGCCGCACCGCCTGCGCATGCTGGCCATGGCCGACCGGCTGGTGGCCACCCGCACCCGGGCGCCCCACGGCTACCCGGCGGCCCGAGCCTTCGTCGACGACGTGGTGTGCGTGCAGGAGTCGCTGGCCCGCGCCGGGGCCGCGCGGCTGGCCTACGGCGAGCTGCAGCACCTGCGCTGGCAGGCCGAGACCTTCGGCTTCCACTTCGCCTCGCTGGAGATCCGCCAGGACTCCGGCACCCACGACACGGTCATCCGGGAGCTGGCCCCCGAGGCCGAGCGCGACCTCGAGGCACTCGAGCGGCTGGCCACCGAGGGGTGGCCCGAGGGGGTCGAGCCCGGGTCCGACCTGGCCCGCGAGGTCATCGCGACGATCCAGACGATTGCCGAGCTGCAGGCGACCTACGGAGTCGACGCCTGCCGCCGCTACGCCGTCAGCTGGAGCCGCGAGGCGGTCGACGTGATGACCGTGCGCGCGCTGGTCCGCCTCGCCGTGCCCGACGGCTCGCTCGAGGTCGACGTCGTGCCGCTGTTCGAGAGCCGCGAGGACCTGCGCCGCGCCCCCAAGGAGCTGGACCGGCTGCTGTCGCTGCCCAGCGAGCAGGAGCGGCTCGACGCGACGGGACGCCGGTTCGAGGTCATGCTCGGCTACTCCGACTCGACCAAGGACGCCGGGTTCCTGGCCGCCAACATCGCGCTGTTCGAGGCGCAGGCGGCGCTGACCGAGTGGGCGGGCCGCAACCACGTCGCGCTGACGCTGTTCCACGGCCGCGGTGGCGCGGTCGGCCGTGGCGGCGGGCCGGCGAACCGGGCGATCTTGGGGCAGGCGCCGGGATCGGTCGACGGGCGGTTCAAGATCACCGAGCAGGGCGAGGTCGTGTTCTCGCGCTACCGCACGGTGCCGCTGGCTCAGCGCCACCTGGAGCAGCTGACCAACGCGACCGTGCGGGCGTCGCTGCACGCCCATGACCAGCTGGACCCGGCCGAGCTGAACTGGGAGCTCATCCGCACCATGGCCTCGGCGAGCGAGGCGGTGTACCGCGAGCTCGTCGAAGCCGACGGGTTCGCCGAGTTCTTCTCCGCCGTCACCCCCGGCGACGAGCTGGGCGCGCTGCAGATCGGCTCGCGGCCGGCCAAGCGCGGCGGGGGCGGGGGCGGGCTCGCGGCGCTCCGCGCGATCCCGTGGAGCTTCGCCTGGGCGCAGGCGCGCATCAACCTGCCGGGCTGGTACGGGCTGGGCAGCGGGCTGGCGGCGGGCCGCGCCGTCATGGGCGGAATGCAGCCGCTGCGCGACCTGATGGGCCGGTGGCCCTTCCTGCGCACCGCGATCGACAACGCCGTGCTCAGCCTGGTCAAGGCCGACATGCTGATCGCCGAGGGCTACCTGGAGCTCGGCGACCGGCCCGACCTGGCCGATCGGATCACGCGCGAGTACGACCGCACCAGTGCGCTGGTGCGCGAGCTGCTCAACCAACGGCTCCTGCTGGAGGACCGGCCGATCCTGCAGCGGGCGGTCGAGCTGCGCAACCCCTACGTCGACGCCCTGTCGTTCCTGCAGCAGCACGCGCTGCGCAACGCCCGCGACGAGGGCGATGACGCGTCGCGCTGGTCGCGGCTGGTGCAGCTGACCGTCAACGGCGTGGCCGCAGGGTTGCAGAACACCGGGTAGCACCCGCGCGCACCGGCACCGTCGACCAGCAGGTGCTGGGGTTGTCCAGGCCGGTGATCAGGTCGGCGGGATCGCCGGGACCGAGCAGGCGGTCAGCACGGACAGGGCGGCGAGGATCCACAACAGGCGCATCGGTCCGAGCATGCGGGCTAGGCTCAGGCTGACAGCGACCACCGAGGAGCCATCCACCGTGGACGACACCGACATCCTCTCCCGCATCACCGCGCTGGCCGACGAGGAGGACCAGCTGCGGACCCGGCACGCCGAGGAGCCGCTGAGCGCCGACGAGCGCGCCCGGGTCGAGCAGATCGAGATCGCGCTGGACCAGTGCTGGGACCTGCTGCGCCAGCGGCGTGCGCGCCGCGAGTTCGACGAGGACCCCGACAGCGCCTCGGTGCGCTCGGTCGAGACCGTCGAGCACTACCGACAGTGACGGGTCCTGACGCGACGCCGCGACCGGGGCGGGACCGGTAGGCGCACGCCCGACGTGGGCATGGTGACGGTGACGCCGGTGCAGCGGCCGGCGACCACCGTCCAGATGCCTGGAGCCGATCGCATGAGTGACCACGAGCGCGCCGGCCAGCCGGCCACGGCCGACGACCTGATCGACATCGACGCCCTGATCGCCGCCTACTTCGACCGCACACCGGACGTCGACGACGCCGAGCAGCTGGTGGCGTTCGGCACGTCCGGCCACCGCGGGTCAGCGTTCGACGGCAGTTTCAACGAAGCGCACATCGTCGCGATCAGCCAGGCGATCTGCGAGTACCGGCGCGACCAGGGCTTCACCGGACCGCTGTTCGTCGCCCGGGACACGCACGCGCTGTCGGCCCCCGCGTTCGCCACGTGCCTGGAGGTCTTCGCCGGCAACGACGTCCACGCGCTCGTCGACGACCGGGAGGGCTACACCCCCACCCCCGCCCTGTCGCGGGCGATCCTGCGCCACAACGCCGCCCACGACACGGTCGCCGACGGCGTGGTGATCACCCCGTCGCACAACCCGCCACGCGACGGCGGCTTCAAGTACAACCCGCCCAACGGCGGTCCCGCCGACTCGTCGATCACCGGCTGGATCCAGGACCGCGCGAACGAGCTGCTGCGGACCGGACTCGGCGACGTGCCACGCACGCCAGACGCGCACACCAGCGGCACCGTCGGGACCTACGACTTCCTGGGTCGGTACGTCGACGAGCTCGGGCAGGTCGTCGACATGGCCGCCATCCGCGACGCCGGGCTGCACCTCGGCGTCCACCCCCTCGGCGGCGCCGCCGTCGACTACTGGATCACGATCGCTGACCGCTACGGCCTGGACCTCGAGATGGTCGACGCGACCGTCGACCCCACGTTCGGCTTCATGACGCTCGACACCGACGGCCAGATCCGCATGGACTCGTCGTCGCCCGACGCGATGGCCAGCCTGATCCGGCTGGCCGACCGCTACGACCTGGCGTTCGGCAACGACGCCGACGCCGACCGGCACGGCATCGTGACCCCCGCCGGCCTGATGAACCCGAACCACTACCTCGCGGTGGCGATCGGCTACCTGCTGCGCAACCGCGACGGGTGGTCGGCCGACAGCGGCATCGGCAAGACGCTGGTGTCGAGCAGCATGATCGACGCGGTCGTCGAGGACGCGGGCCGCCGGCTGGTCGAGGTGCCCGTCGGCTTCAAGTGGTTCGTCGACGGCCTGCTCGACGGTGACATCGCCTTCGGCGGCGAGGAGAGCGCGGGGGCGTCGTTCCTGCAGTTCGACGGCTCGGTGTGGACCACCGACAAGGACGGGCTGATCCTGTGCCTGCTGGGCGCGGAGATCCTCGCCCGGACCGGTGACGACCCCGGCGTGCACTACCAGCGCCTGACCGAGCGACACGGCGCTCCGATCTACCGGCGCATCGACTCGCCGGCGACATCCGCCGAGAAGGCCAAGCTCAAGCAGCTGTCCCCCGACGACGTCGAGGCCGAGGAGCTGGCCGGCGACAAGATCGAGCGCATGCTGACCCGCGCACCCGGCAACGACGCCGAGATCGGTGGACTGAAGGTCGTCACGTCGCAGGGCTGGTTCGCCGCCCGTCCCAGCGGCACGGAGGACAAGACGAAGATCTACGCCGAGAGCTTCGCGGGCGAGGAGCACCTCGAGCGGCTGCTCGAGGAGGCCAAGGAGATCGTCGCCGCCGCCACGGCCGGCTGACCCCCGACCCACCCCCACTTCCGAGGCCCACCTCGAACGGCCGGGGCCCACCTCGAACGTTGTCGGCCACCTCGAAGTTCGGCATCCCACCTTCGGACAACAGTTCGAGGTGGACGCCGAAGTTCGGCTGCTGGCCGACATTGGCCGCCCACCTCGAACTCGGGGTCCAGAGGTGGGATCGGGAACGTCGAGGTGGGAGGCGGCAGTTCGAGGTGGGCGGTGGCGGAAGGTCAGCGGAGGGTGACGGCGAGCACGTGGCGGCCGCTGGCCGGGCCGGCTTCGACGACGACCTCACCGACGCGCGCGGTCCGCGGAGTCGCCCACCCCGGTCCGGCTAGCCCTA
>CAYVGE010000033.1:15495-24062 GCA_964450395.1 uncultured Actinomycetota bacterium | reverse complement strand
CTCCGGCAACCGCCGGAGTTGGCCTCTGCCCGCAAACCCGCTGGTCAGCAACACTTCTCACGACCACCGGCAACAGCCGACCGGACTGCTCGTAATGACCAGCTCAACACGTCGCCGTCGGCGAGCAGAAATGCAGCTTGAGCAGGCGGTTCGTCCCGTCCACGGTCGGGGACATGCGTGCGGCCGTCGTCTTCGCTGTTGCCGTTGACGTTCGTTGGCGGCCAGGGGTTGCCGTCTTCGCTTCGATCATTGTTCGATGAGACATGCCGGGGAGCCGCTGCCTTCGTGGCACGAAGTCCCAACGTGAGGCCTGAAGTGGCTGCGCGGGATGCGAACGCGAGCCTGCCGGCCTAGTCGCGCGCGTTGCGGCGTGCCCAGGGCGACAGAACGGCGTGGATCGCCCGCGTCCACGGGACGTCGACGCCGACGTCCCCGGCCAACCGCAGCACCGTGCCGTGCAGGGCCTGCAGCTCCATCGGCTTGCCGTGGACGAGGTCGTAGTGCAGCGAGGAGAACGCACCTGAGTCGAGGCTGTCGATGACCGCCAGGTGCTGGTCTGCGAGGTCGTCAGGCAATGCGACGCCGTTGGCGCGTCCGACCTGGCAGACCTCGGCGACGAGCCCCCGCAGCAGCGCGTGTCCCGCCGGGTCCTCGCGGATCTCGCCGAGCGGCAGCCGAACGGCGGCGGTCGCCCCCGCCACCGCGCAGATGAACGCAAGCTTCTGCCACAACGCCAGGTGGATGTCGTCGGTCGGCACCGCATCGATGCCGGCGTCGGTGCAGGTGGCGACGAACCGCTCGAGCCGCGTCGACCGGGTCCCGTCCAGCTCTCCGACGATGAACCGGGTCGGGCCGCCGGTGTGCTCGATCACGCCAGGCTCGGCGATCGTGGAGAAGATCAGCGCGACCCCGCCGACGACGTGCTCGACCCCGACCGCGGCGGCGACGCGCTCCTCGTTGTCGACGCCGTTTTGGAAGCTGATCACCGCCGTGTCAGCATCGAGCAGTGGCCGGCACGCGACGGCCGCGGCATCCGTGTCGGTCGCCTTGACGCCGAACACGACGGCGTCGACCGGGCCGATCTCGCCCGGGTCCGCGGTCGCCGGCACCCGCACGTGCGCGTCGCCCGCGACACTGCGCAGCGTCAATCCGTCGCGACGCAGCCCGTCGAGGTGCGGGCCACGAGCGATGAGGTAGACGTCCGTGCCGGCCGTCGCCAGGCGGGCGGCGAGGTAACCACCCACCCCGCCGGCGCCCATCACCGCGATGCGCATCAGCCACCCTTCCGATCGCCGCACCGTCCGCTCATGCCGCGCCAGCCGTCAAGGTCAGCGCGAGCGTCAACGACCCCGGCGGGCGGGGTCCCATGATCGCAGGTGGCGTCCGGGGCTTACACGACGTCGTCCGCGGGTTGATGACGAGGTCGGCGCCGAGTACGAAGACCGCCCCCAGCTGCTTGGCCGCCTCGTGCAGCGCGCCGCCACCCCAGCAACCCGCAACAAGGACACGCGTTTCCTCGCCGACACACGGCCGCGTCAAGCTTCGCCTTCCACAGCGGCTCATGGCATCGGCGTACCGGGCTGACCTTGCACTGCGCCGACCTACGGTATGCGTCACGCGCATACCGTAGGCGTCCGACTGGCGCGTCCTTCGACAGCGCCGCCGCAGTCACCTGCCCGGGTATGAGAACGTGATCTCGATGCGACCATTCGCGATAGCGCCGGTCAGGTGCCAGCTGGCACCCCTACCGCCACGAGCGTGCCTGCACCACGGGCTGTGAGTGGGCCCTCGTCGGCGGGAACGAAGGCGGACCCGCCCTGCTCGAGGTCCTGAGGCTCTTCACACGTCCTGAGCTCGATCGTGCCGGTGCCGGTGTTGTCGCGCGATCAGCTCAAGGCGCTGCTGGCTGCGTGCAAGGGGTCGGGTTCGCCGAGCGGCGGACACCGCGATGATCCGGCTGTTCCTCGACACCGGGATGCGGTTGGCGGAGATGACGGGTCTGACCGTGGCGGATCTCGACATGGACTACGAGGTCGCCGTGGTGATGGGCAAGGGCCGGCGTCCGCGGGCGTGTCCGTTCGGCGCGAAGACCGGCCAGCCGCTCGACCGCTACCTGCGCGTCCGCGGCCGCCACAAGCACGCCAAGCTGCCTGAGGTGTGGCTGGGCGACCGCGGGCCGCTGTCGACGTCGGGGATCCGCCAGATGCTGACCCGCCGCGGCCGCGACGCGGGCGTGAAGGTCCACCCGCACATGTTCCGCCACACCTTCGCGCACCTGTGGAAGGCCGCGGGCGGCTCAGACGATGACCTCATGCGCCTCGCGGGCTGGCGGTCGCCGCAGATGCTCCAGCGCTACGGGGCGTCGGCTGCGGACGAGCGCGCCCGAGACGCGCACCGCCGCCTGAGTCCCGGCGATCAGCTGTGACCGGTGCCGGTTAGCGCGCGACGCGGTAGTGGAGGTAGACGACGTTGGAGGTGAAGGTGCGGTGCTCGACAAGGTCGAGGTCCGCCCGGCGTTCGCGGTGGGGGAAGTAGGGGATGCCACCGCCGACCAGGACCGGGTAAACCATGGTCCGGTACTCGTCGATCAGATCCAACGCGGCGGCCTCGGCGGCGAGCGTCGCGCCGCCGATCGCGATCTCGCCGTCGCCGGGTTCGGCTCGCAGTCGTTCGATCTCGTCGGCCAGGCCGCCGGTGGCGAGGCGGGCGGTGCCCTGCACGGTCGACAGTGTGGTGGAGAACACGACCTTTGGGAGCGGATTCCACAGCGCGGTCCACTCGAGCTCGTCGTCGTTGAGCGTCCGGGCCTGGTCTGCGGTCTCCCAGTACAGCATCGTGTCGTACAGTCGTCGTCCCATCAGGTGGACGCCGACCTGTCGGATCTCGTCGATCCAGAAGCGGAAGACGTCGTCGTCGGGCGCGGTCCAGTTGAAGTCGCCGTCCGGGCCGACGATGTAGCCGTCGAGTGAGACGTTCATCGAGTAGGTCACGCTGCGCATCACACAGTCCCTTGTCGGTCGCGGGGTCAACAGTACGACTGCCGGGCGCCGTAGGACTCATCGCCGTGCACGGTGCTGGCACGGCGGGCAGACGCAGACCCGCCATGGCTTGCACGAGGCCGCTCAGGCGGGATGCGGCGACAAGGTCGACCTTGCACGCGACTGGCGCCGTCGGACGGCCTCGGTATGCGCGTGCTGCGTACCACTGGGCCCGATGAGTCGACGGATCCGCGAACTTGCAGAACCCTGGCACGCACGAGGGCGCCGGATAGCTCTGGCACGCGATGCGCCGCGCCGGCCAGGATGTGGGCCGCGGGCCGCTGGCGACCTTGCAGAGAGTCCTTGCATCCCCGGTGGCACGGCGCGTGGCCCTGGTCTGGCCGGGGTGGCTTCGGCAGCCACGACTTCAGTTGGACCGCGGCGCTGGTGATCGACG
This sequence comes from uncultured Actinomycetota bacterium, assembly GCA_964450395.1. Lineage (GTDB taxonomy): Bacteria > Actinomycetota > Nitriliruptoria > Euzebyales > JAHELV01 > JAHELV01. The sequence goes on along the minus strand of CAYVGE010000033.1, from coordinate 20,627 downwards.
TGCTGCACCGGCCCGGGGGTGGCCGACCCGGCCCGTAGTTGCCCAGCATCGTCGGCCTGCTGACCGTCGCGGGCATCACACCGATGATGATGGTCCATCTAGGGTGGAGGCGGCCGCCGACCCGCCGCTCGAGGACGAGATGACCCAGGTCCACTTCGAACCGTTCGTGCACCTGGCCGGGCTGACCCACGACGACGCGCTGATCGCGTGGGGTGGGTTCTACTTCCGCGACCCCGACCGTGACGACGACGCGTGGCACATCGTCGAGGACCCTGAACTGGGCGAGGTCGAGGACGGACGCCAGCGCGGGTCGATCGGGGTGTCGTCCGAGCCGTTCGGGGATGCCCGGGTGGAGGTGATCGAGCTCGCCACGGGGGACGTCGTCGCCGAGGAACGCACGTCCGAGTCCAACCACGTGTGGGTGTCGGGTCTGCAGCCGGACACCTGGTACCGGTACCGCATCTTCGTCGATGATGAGCCGTGGGCGGAGGGTCCTCGTCGTGACTGGGTCACCGACCGGCTCGACAGCCGCGGGCGTGACCTGGAGGCGTCGGGGCTGACCTACGACACGAGGTTTCGCACCTTTCCCGACCCGGACACGCCGGCGCCGCTGCGGTTCGCCGTGCTCGGCGACTACGGCGTGGGGATACTCGCCGGCGGTGGCCGCGGCGAACGCCAGAGCCGGCTGGCTGCGGCGCTCGAACGCGCGGTCGACCACGCCGGAGTCCGGCTGATCATCACGACCGGCGACAACATCTACCTCGGCGAGGAGGACACCGTCGCCGGGACCGGCAACCACGACGACGATTGGTACTACAGCTTCTACGAGCCCTACCGCTACGCGATCAGCCGGGTGCCGGTCTACCCCGGGGTGGGCAACCACGACACCGGCGACACCGAGGTCGCCGACAACCGCGACCAGTTGGCCGACAACCTGTTCACCGAGCTGCGGTTCACCTCCCGTGCCGAGATGGGGCGCGCGTCGATCGATCCGGGACTGTTCTACCGGGTCCGGTACGGGTCGGATATCGAGTTCGTCGCGGTGGACAGCACCACCGCCTCCGGGCTCGACCACGAGCACTTCATCGAACATCCCGACCACAAGGCGTTCCTCGAGGAAACCTTCGACGTCTCGCTGGACGACGTCGGCTGGCGGATCCCGTTCTCCCACCATCCGCCATACTGCGCCGGTCCGAAGCACCACAACGCCCGGTACCTCATCGACCACCTCGTCCCGCTGCTGCAGGACGCGGACGTGCCGGTCATGTTCAGTGGGCACGAGCACAACTTCCAGCACCAACAGGTCGACGGGATCGACTTCATCGTGACCGGTGCGGCCGGCAAGCTCCGCGAGGGACGCCCCGACCTCTTGGATGAGGCCGGCACCCACTGCTGGGCCGACCGCGGCCACTTCCTCATCGTCGACATCGACGGCGACCGCATGACCATCCATCCGATCACTGACGTCGACGACGGCGGCCGGTTCACCTACCTCGAGCCCGTCACGCCCGAGGGGGAGGCGGGCGAGGTGCCGATCGTCGTGCACCGCAGAAGCGATGGGCCGGGTTCGGCGCGACCGGAGTGAAACCCGACGAGCGTGGGGTGGCGATCTCGCTGCCCTCATCGGCCTCGGCGTCCGCGGCCGGCCGCCAGTGGGTGTGTGGACTGGTGGCCAGATCGTGGATCGCGCCTTTGACGTTGTCTAGGTGCCGGGCGGTCACCGAGAAGTACGCGTCGTGCCGCTCCGCGGCGTGCACCACATGGTGTTGGTAGCCGGCCGAGTCGACCCGGATCGACGGCGCTTGCCGCGGCGGACGGCGGCCGGGATCGCGCCGACGCACTCGCCGATGAACCGGCCCATCGCCCGACCGTCGTTGGCCGACCCGCCACCCGCACGCACCGCGAGCACATCACCGGTCTCGCCGCACACCCCGATCAGCGTTGCCGGCAGTGGGCGTGTACCAGAAGAATGTCGTGGTCGTCCGTGCCCGGTATCCGGCCAGTTGGACGCCCGACGGGGTTTCCACATTCCACATGCGCAAAGTGCGACCGGGTTGGGCACCTCCTACACCCCGGGGACGGCGGTGTTCGCACGGCTGGTCAAGTGCCCCCAGCCGCCGCCTGCCGTTTCGCAGCGGCCAGCCCCTGCACCCCGCGCCGTGCATCCCACCCGCGCGGCTCACCTTGACGAGGCGTCATCGAAGGTTCACTTGCGTTTGCCCGCCCGATCCCCCTCACCGGTAGCCTCCGGGTGGACGGAGGCCCTTGGGTTCGAACCCTGAGCTTCGCACCCCGCCGTTACCAGCGGCGCACGTCAGGGCGGGGACAGGCGCTGAAGCCGGTCACGGAGCCGGGCCACCTCGTACCACAACCGCCACCGGTAGCGCGGTGGGAGGTCCGTCTCGATCCGCTCTGCGCGACTGACGACAGGGCCTTGGTTCGGCGCGCCTCGTGCCGCCGCCGACACGAGGGCGTAGTCACCGAGCGCCCGGGCACAGACACTTGTACGACGCTGCGGTGCGCAAGTCCGCGCGACCGAGACTGATGCGATGTTCCAGGAGTTCGTCAAGCTGTGTGACGATGAGCCAACGTTCCGCAACCTCGATGTCACCGACAGCTGGGAGATAGCGATGTTGAACGTGGGTCCTGACGACGTCAGTCGGCTGGCGTTGTGGCCTGGGATGCGTCAGCGCGCAGTGTCCTCCACTCGGACCGCTCGAGGAGGAACGAGACGGTCAGGCCCACCACAAGCGCCCAGAAGAACGAGCCGAGGCCGAACAACGTCAACTCGCTGAGCGCCACCGCGAACGCGAACGTTGGCCCGAGCAGCAACGGTCCCCGTGCCATCTGCTGTAGCGCCCGGGCGAGCACGTCGACCACCGCCAGTCCGACGATGCCGAGCAGCAGTGGCTCGGGGATCATCGCGGTCAGCTCCGCCGCCAGCCCGGCCAGCAAGGCGACGACCACCGCGGCGCCGGCCGCGACGGTCACCGCCCAGTGCCGAATGGCGCGCGCGCCGGCGTCGGGTCCTGCGCACAGTGCCGTTGCGGGCAGCGACAGCGAGATGCCGGCGGGTCCCAGCAGCGAGGCCACGAGCGTGCCGATGCCGCTGACGGCTGTGATCATCTGCTCCGGGGGCCGGTAGCCCTGTGCGTCGAGGAACACCACCGACGGCACGTTGGCCTGGAGGGTGACGAGCACGACGATCACCGGGGTTGCCGTGAGTAGCGCGGGTAGTGAGAACACCGGCGCGGTGACCGCCGGGACCGGCCAGATGACCGTCGTCGGGGCGGCCCCGAGCCGTCCGAGCAGTCCGGCGACGAGTAGACCGACCACGATGGCGGGCACGATGGCGGGCAGCCGCGGACCGGCGAGGATGCGGCCCAGCAGGTAGGCGGCGAGCGTGCCACCGACCACAAGTCGTGCGTCGCCGAGCGCGGTGAACAGGTCCACGAAGAACGGGAGCACGGCGCCGGCGAGCAGCCCGTAGACGATCGGAGCGGGTAGCCACGCCGCGAGCCGGTCGGTCAGGCCCAGCGCGCCGAGCAGCAGCACGAGCCCACCTGCCGCCATCGCGGCACCGACCAGCTCGGGCCAGGTGAGCTGGCCGCCGAGCGAGGCGACGAAGATGAGCACGAATATGTTGCCCGTCAACAGCAGCGGCTGACGGTACCGCAGCACCAGGGCAACGCTGAGGGCTCCGGACACGCCGTACAGCGCGACGATCCAGCCGACTGTCTCGGCCGCCGACAACTGCAGTTCCGAGGCGACGGCCAGCGGGATGCTGAGCACGGCGACGAAGATCACAATCACGGACAGCGCGGCCCCAAACGCCGGCAGCCGGCGCTGCAGCGCAGTGATCAGCGACGACGGTCTGCCGGACATAGGGGTCAGCCTACGGGACGCGCCGGGTGACCTTCCTGTGCCCCGCAGCTACAGGAACCGCTACCCACCGACCGCGGTGCCGCGCCGGCCGACGACGCAGCGTGCACAGTCCAGGGACCCGTGGGTCGTAGGTCACCCGGCGGCGGGGGGCCAGGGGACCGAGGCGAAGTAGCTCAGCGGGTCATGCTCGCAGACGTGGATCTCGTCGGGGGTCAACACGAGCCACCAGTCACGCATCTCCGGTTCGACGTCGGAGAACGAGAACGCCAGCACGGTCCGGTCGTCGGGCAGCGCATCGGCGTGCGATGGAACCAAGCATGGCTTCGACACGGTCGACGAGGTCACGCTGCCGGGCGTGTTCGCGGCAGCTGACAGCAGCCGGTGCCGCTGCGGTGCACGAACCCACTTTCGTGCACCGACGTTGTGGGCGGACCTGGCGGCCGATACGGTGCGCAGATGATTGGCAGGGTCGAGCCGGACAGCATCGACAGCGTTATCGAGGCGCTGGATGCCGTCTTGTCGTGGGCGCGTGCCGAGGCCAGTCCGCTTGGGTACTTCGCAGCGCTGTACCGGTCGGTGACCGCCAAGGTCGCAGAGGGCATCCAAGCAGGGTTTTTCGACGACGGGGAGCGCATGGAACGACTGGACGTCGCGTTCGCGAAGCGCTACCTCGACGCGTTGGACACGTTCCGGGCCGGCGGTCGCCCCACTCGGTCATGGGACGTCGCGTTCGCGGCCGCCGACGACGCGACGACTACCGTGCTCCAGCACCTGCTCGTCGGCATCAGCGCCCACATCAACCTCGACCTGGGCATCGCGACCGCGCACGCCGCACCCGGCGACGCACTGCCCGGACTGCGTCGCGACTTCGACCGGATCAATGAGATCCTTGCGTCGGTGACGCGCCGCGCCCAGGAAAGCCTCGCCATGGTCTCCCCGTGGCTGGGACTACTCGACGCGCTCGGAGGACGCACGGACGACGAGATCGTGCACTTCAGCATCGAGATCGCCCGGTCCGAGGCGTGGTGGTTCGCGGTCGAGCTGGCGCCGCTGGAACCGCGTGACTGGGCGGGGCCCGTCGCCTCGCGGGACCGGATCATCGGCCGGCTCGGGCACAGGATCCGCCGACCGGGCCTGCTCACCAGCGTTCTCTGGCTGATCCGGCTCCGGGAATCGAAGGACGTCCTCCGCAACCTCGATGTGCTCACCCACGCGTCCGCCCCCAGCCTCGGCGAGGTCGAGGCCCG
>CAYVGE010000033.1:0-15395 GCA_964450395.1 uncultured Actinomycetota bacterium | reverse complement strand
CGACGGCGGGTCGCCGCTACGGATTCGGCAGGTCGACGTTCTCGGGCAGCTGGCCACGGACGTCCTGGATGCGTTGCTCGAGCTGGTCGAGCCCGCCGGTGTTGACGAAGATGGTGGCGCCGACCAGCAGCGCGATGCCCAGCAGCAGGCCCAAGACGCTGAGGACCAGCCCGCCGATCGCCACGCCCCTGCCGGTGACGTCGACTTCCTTGGCCTTCTTGATGCCGACGATGCCCAGGATCAAGCCGATCAGGCCGAAGACGACGGCGAGTGGTGCGAGCAGGGCGAGCAGCGCGGTGAACAGCGCCGACAGGCCGAACACCAGTGCGAACGTCGCCGCCACGCTGGTCTTGGGTGAGCCGACGACGACGGCGCCCTTCTTGGTGGCGCGGTCGTTCGAGGCTCGCCGGTCAGAGGTAGTCATGGATCAGACCTTTCAGGTCGTCTGTCGCAGGTGACGACCTGTGGTCTGGAGCCGCCGGTACGGTGCTCGTCTTGTGTGCCCGCCACCGCAGGTGAACAAACAGCCCCTGTGGAAATCGCGCCGCGCAGTCCGCGACGTCATGTACCGGCGAACGAGGATGGAGTCATGCCGAGAGAACACAGTGCCGGCAGGCCGCCCACGCGGCGGTACACGCCTGAGGAGAAGTCCCCGTTCATCCGGCTGGTGGGCGACGAGCGCGATCGCTGCGAGGTGGACCTGGCGATCGGCTACCGTGCGCAAGTCGAGACGACCGCGCTGGGCCCGACGCTCGTGCGCGAAGAGCTCGCGGCGAACAAGGTGCTGGCAATCTTTGCGCGCCGAGCCAGAGACTTCACCGACCTCGACGCGATGACACGCGTCTATCCGCTGTCCGACCTCGTGGAGCTGGCTGCGCGCAAGGACACCCGGGTTCGACCGGCCCCGGTTCATCGAGGCGTTGGCGTCGTTTCGGCGGTTCACGCCGGAGGACCCGCGGGTGAGCCCGGACGAGCGCCGGCGGCTGACTGGCGTGGTCGACGCTGGCGCCGCCAGGTCGAGCGGACACTCGAACGCGACATCGACCACGGCCACGACGACCCGGAGTTGTAGGACTCGCTCGCGCGCAGCGGCTTCCTACATCGCGTCGCCGTGGGCGCCGTGAGCACCCTTGGCGGCACCTCAACATCTGCTCATCGAGAGGAGCGCGGGCTGCACTCGGTTGGTCAAGTGTGTGTCGTTGGCTGTCCAGTGACGTGCAGGGAGGGTGGTTCGGGGCGGCTGCGGGTGAGGCCGTACGGGTGCCTACGGTGCAGCGCTGCCTCCTTCAAGCTTCGGATCGTGGGTGCCGTGTCGTGCCTCGAGACGTTGATCGCGTGGTGTACGCGTCATCGAACCGCTTCCCGGTCCGCTGCGGCGTGGTCGCTGGTGCGGGGTCGGGTCTCATCGGGCAGCTCGATCACCGGGCTGTCGTGGGCGTGGTTGTGCTGCGTGTGGTGAGCGCCACCTCGAGCGGCGTGTCCGGCGCGGCTGTCGCGGTGGCGATCGACCAAGCGAGGAGTTGGTTGGCCGCGACCGGCGCGGAACGGCGGTCCAGCCCACCGACCGGCCGCGTGGTCAGCCGCGCTGCGGTCGCCAGCTCATGTCGCTCATCGCGTCGGAGACCGCGGCAGCCCAGCCGGTGCTCTTGGCGCGCCTGCCGGGCAGGAGCATCGCATTGCTGCGCGCAGGGGCCTGGACGCGGACCACAGTGTCGCTGATCGGCATCGATACGCGGTGCATCAGATCGCGCGGGTGAGGCCGCCGTCGACACGCAGGTTCTGCCCGGTGACGTAGGTCGAGCGGTCCGAAACGAGGAACGCGACGGTGTCGGCGATCTCGCCGACGGTCGCGTACCGGCCGGCGGGGATGCGAGCGACGCGCTCGGCTTTCTCGGGCAGGCTATCGACGAAGCCGGGCAGCACGTTGTTCATCCGCACGCCGTCGGATGCGTACCGGTTGGCGAACAGCTTCGTGTAGGCGGCGAGGCCTGCGCGGAACACCGCAGACGTGGGGAAGTCCGGGTCGGGCTCGAACGCTGCGAACGTTGAGATGTTCACGATCGACCCGCCGCCCTGCTCGACCATCGCGGGGGTGACCAGGCGGGCCATCCGCGCGACGTTGAGCAGGTAGACCTCCATGCTGGTGTGCCACTCATCGTCGGTGATCTTGAGCAGGTCACCGTTCGGCCCGTGGCCGGTGGAGTTGACGGCGCCGTCGATGCGCCCCCACCGGGCCGTGGCGGCGTCGACGAACGCGGCCAGGTCGTCAGGGTCGAGGTTGGATCCGGTGAACCCGAGTCCACCGAGTTCCTCGCCGAGCTGTTCGCCCTTGCCGGACGACGACATGACACCGACCCTGTAACCGGCGTCGGCGAGCCTGCGTGCCGCGCTGGCGCCGATGCCCGAGCCGCCGCCCACGACGAGCGCTACCGGTCTGTCACGCATCAGCTGGTCCCTTCATCGTCGGCGACAGTGACGTGGCGCGAGGGAGTGCACTCGCCACGGCTCGGTGAGCAGCGCCCGGGTGGCGACCTCATCGCGGCGTGCCTGGGAGACGGCCGCGCCGCCGCGCAAGGTGGTCGCCGAGTCGTGCGCATCCATGTCCAGGCCTCGCTCCTGCGGTGAACGCAGCATGGCAATCGGCTGCGAGCCCACCCCCGCTGTGCTCACTGGAACCGCTCCGGTCCGTATGGGGTGATCGGGCTCCGCCGGCCTGAGGCGACGTCGCGCGCCAGATCTCGCACCGTCTTGGCGGTGCTCGGAGCGAGCGTGAGGCCGAGCATGCCGTGGCCGGAGGCGACCACTGCGTTGCCGTCCGGCTGCAGCCGACCCACGACCGGCAGCCCGTCGGCGGTCATCGGGCGCAGGCCGGCCCACGGCGCGGCGTGCGGGGTGGCCGGGTCCCAGTCGCGGAAGCCCACCTCGGCGGCCCGCTTCACCGCGGCCACCCGGCGCGCGTTGATCTTCGTGTCGGTCCCGCCGAACTCCATCGTGCCGGCGAGTCGCAGCCGCCCGTCCAGTGGTGTGACCGCGACGTGCGCCTCGTCGAAGGTCAGCGGGGTGGTCAGCGGCACCGGCGACGGGAAGTAGTCGACGCTGTAGCCCTTCCCCGGGATGATCGGCAGGACCGCGCCGAGCCGGGAGGCGAGCTGGCTGGTCCAGGTGCCTGCCGCCAGGACGACCTGGTCGCAGGCGATGCTGCCGCCGTCGGTGATCACGCCGCTGACCCGGTCGCCGGTGTGCTCGAAGTCCAGCACCCGGGTGTGCTCGCGGACCTCGGCTCCCAGCTCGCGCAACCGCTTGGCTAGCGCGCTGGTCAGCGAGGCGGGCTCGACCTGGCGGTCGTCGGGATAGAAGATCGCGTGCCGGGCCCGCTCCGAGAGGCACGGCTCGCGCCGGTGCAGCGCGTCGGCGTCGAGCAGTTCTGGTTCCAGGCCGAACGGTCGGAACGCGTCGGCCAGCGTGACCCGGTGCTCGAAGCGCTCCCGGCGCTCGAAGACGAGCAGCACCCCCTTGTGGTGCATCTCGAAGGCCAACCCGTCGTCGGCCCACTCATCGAGCACGTCGTTGCAGGTCGAGGCCATCTCCAGGTGGACGCGCAGGGAGCGTGCGAAGTCGGCCTCGTTGCAGGCACGGGCCATGGTGAACATGAACCGCAGGAACTGTGGCGACAGCGAGGGGCGCACGTAGAGCGGGCTGTCGGGCTTGAGCATCCACTTCAGACCCTGCAGCACCATCCCCGGCGCCGGGACCGGAGTGGCCTCCGCCATGGTGATCTTGGCGGCGCTTCCGTGCGAGGCGCCGGCCCCGGCGGCGTCGGCGTCGGCGATGGTGACGTCGTGCCCGTCACGGACGAGCTCATAGGCGCAGCCGAGGCCGATGATGCCCGCGCCGACCACGACGATCTTCATTGCCCCTCCTCTCCGGCGCCGGGAACCTCCGGCCGCGGGTCGGGTGAGCCGGCGCTCACTCCACGATCGGGTGCTCCGAGCTCACTCCACGACCTCGACGTCGGCCGCGCGCAGCAGCCGGGCGAACTCGGCGCGCGCCTCGCCCTGCAGCAATGCGAACGGCTTGCGCACCGGCCCGGCCGGGTACCCGGTGAGCTCGAGGCCGGTCTTGACCGCGGCGGCGTAGTTGTACTGCTCCAGGAACCGGCAGATCGGGTAGATCCTGGCCCACAGCTCGCGGCCGCGGACCAGGTCACCATCCACGGCGAGGGCCTGCCACAACTGCCGTGACAGCTCCGGGATGACGTTCGTCGCCCCCCACACCGAGCCCTTCGCCCCGGCCGCGATGCCGTAGAAGGTGAGGGTGTCCCAGCCGTTGAACGCCGTGATCCTGTCGCCGTGGGACTGCAGCAGCTCGGTCAGCGCGACCGCGTCGCCGGAGGTGTCCTTGAGGTAGCGAACGCCTTCGACCTCGGCCAGCGACGCGATCTCCTCAGGGCTCAGGTGGAGTCCGGTCGCCGCCGGAATGTTGTAGAACATGATCGGCAGCTGCGCGGCCTCCCAGATCTCCTGCAGCAGCTCCTTGAAGGCATCCAGCTCGATCGCGTCGTAGAACGGCGGGACCACCATCAGCGCTGACGCGCCGGTGGCGGCGGCGTGCTCGGCGAGCTGGACCGCGTCGCGGGTGGACAGCGCACCCGTCCCGGCCACCACCGGCACCTGCCCGGCGGCAGCCTTCACGACCACCTCGGTGAGCTGCTTACGTTCCGCCAGGGTCAGCGCGGCGAACTCGCCCGTGCTGCCGCCGGGGACGAGACCGTGGACGCCCTCGCGGATCAGCCGGTCGACGTGTGCCTCCAGCCCCCCGGCGTCGATCTCACTGCCGTCGGCGGTGAACGGGGTGACGAGCGCGACGAGGACACCGGTGAGTTCGGTCTGGATCACGACGATGTGCTTTCTCTTCGGGATGGTCCGTGCAGCCGGGATCGCGACGATCGGCGAGTGTCGCACGCCCAATCTAACCCGTCTCAGTCAGAATGTTTGACAATCTGCAGCTCATTGCGACAATGACTTGAGGCAACTGCGGCGTCCGTCGACCCGGCTGCGAACCATCGACCAGAACAGCGGCAGCGGGCCGTCGGATGTGGACGGGAGGGCGGCACGTGGACGAAGCGGCAGGCACCGCCCCGAGGATGATCGCCTCGATCGACGTGCACGCGGAGGGCGAGCCGGGGCGGGTCCTGCTCGGTTCGCACCTGTTGGTGCGCGGTGGTACCTGGTCGGAGCGGATGCAGTGGTGTCGGACGCGGTTGGAGTGGTTGCGGCGGCTGCTGCTGCGCGAGCCGCGCGGCCACCCGTCGACGTGCGCGGTACTCGTGCTGCCGCCGTTGGACCCGACCGCCGACGTCGGCTTGATCATCCTCGAGCAGGGCGGGTTTCGGCCCATGTCGGGCAGCAACTCCATCTGCGCCGTCACAGCCCTGCTGGAGACCGGCAGCCTGCCCGCGGACGAGCCGGAGACGGTGGTGCGGATCGACACCGCGGTCGGACTGGTGGAGGCCACCGCTCGGGTCGAGGGTGGGCGGGTGCGCTGGGTGCGGTTGCGCAACGTGCCATCGTTCGCGCTGGCCCTCGATCAGGAGCTGACTGTCCCGGAGTACGGAACGGTCGCCGTCGACATCGCCTTCGGGGGCCAATTCTACGTGCAGGTCCGGGCCGCCGACATGAAGGTCGCGTTGGGCCCTGACCACGCACCAGAGATCGCCAGAGCCGCCATGGCGCTGCTGTCGACGGCTCGGGAGCAGGTGCCGGTAGCCCACCCCACGCGGCCGGACGTCACCGAGATCGCGCTGGTCATGCTCCACGGCCCGGCCGACTCGCCGGACGCGGACGGTCGCAACAGTGTCGTGCTGCCGTCCGGGCGGATCCGCGCCGACGACCCGCAGTCGTGGCGCGGCACGCTCGACCGGTCGCCCTGCGGCACCGGCACGTCGGCCCGGATGGCCGCCCTGTACGCGCGCGGCGAACTCGACCTCGGCGTTCCCTTCGTGCACGAGGGCGTGCTCGGCACACGTTTCATCGGGATGCTGCACGAGCGCACCACCGTCGGCGAGCAGCCGGCCGTGGTGTCCAGCATCCAGGGTCGGGCCTGGATCACCGGCTACGTCCAGCACGTGCTACGGCCCGACGACCCGTTCCCGACCGGCCTGACGGTCGGAGACATCTGGTCCACCGTCGGTGACTGACCGCCGTCTCGGTCCTGCTCATAGATCTGTCATCGACCCGCATCCCCTGGAGGTGCCATGTCCGCTCCGGTAGACGACACCGGCCTGCAGTTCATCGATGGGCGCCGCCGCCGTGGCAGCTCCTCCGACCCGTTGACGGTGACGAACCCGGCCAGCGGGGAGGTGGTCGCCACCGACACCCTCGCCTCGATCGAAGACGTCGACGAGGCGGTCGCCGCGGCCAAGACCGCCCTGCCCGAATGGGCCGGCGCCACGCCCGCGGAGCGATCGACCGCGATGCACCGGCTAGCGTCCGAGCTCGACGCCATGGCCGGTGAGCTGGCCACCGCCGAGAGCCGCCAGGCGGGCAAGCCGATCCGGCTCACCACCGAGTTCGACGTGCCCGGCACCATCGACAACGTCGCGTTCTTTGCCGGTGCCGCGCGCAACCTGGACGGCAAGGCGAGTGCCGAGTACTCCGGGGAGCACACCTCCAGCATCCGCCGCGAGCCGATCGGGGTGATCGCCTCGATCGCCCCCTGGAACTACCCGCTGCAGATGGCCGCCTGGAAGATCCTGCCCGCGATCGCTGCCGGCAACAGCATCGTGCTCAAGCCCGCCGAGCTCACCCCGACCACGTCGGTCGCCTTCGCCGAGGCCGCCCAGCGCGCCGGCATCCCTGACGGCGTCATCAACGTCATCGCCGGCCGCGGTTCGATCGTCGGCGAGGCCTTGATCACCCACCCCGACGTCGGCATGATCTCCTTCACCGGCTCCACCCGAGCCGGCAGCCGGGTCGGCTCGCTGGCTGCCGGCCAGGCCAAGCGGGTGCACCTCGAGCTCGGCGGAAAGGCGCCCTTCGTCGTCTTCGACGACGCCGACCTTGAAGCCACCGCCCGCGGCGCCGTTGCCGGATCGCTGATCAACTCCGGGCAGGACTGCACCGCCGCCACCCGCGCCTACATTCAGCGCCCGCTCTACGACGCCTTCGTCGACCGGGTCGCCGAGCTGATGTCCCAGGTGGTGCTTGGCCCCGTCTACGACCCGGCCACCGACCTCGGCTCGCTGATCTCCACCGCCCACCGCGACGATGTCGCCGGCATGGTGGATCGTGCCCGCGCCGCCGGTGCGAAGGTCGTCACCGGCGGCCGTGCCGGCACCGGTGACCTTGCCGTCGGCGCCTACTACGAGCCCACCCTCGTGGTCGACGCCGCACAGGACTCCGAGATCGTCCAGGAGGAGGTCTTCGGTCCGGTCCTGGTCGCCCTGCCCTTCGACGACGACGCCCAGGGCCTGCAGCTGGCCAACGACACCCCCTACGGGCTCGCCGCGTCCGCCTGGACCAGCGATGTCTTCCGCGCACAACGCGCCGCCGCCGGGATCGCCGCGGGCTGCGTGTGGATCAACGACCACATCCCGATCATCAGCGAGATGCCGCACGGCGGCTACAAGGCCTCCGGGTTCGGCAAGGACATGTCCACCTACTCGTTCGACGAGTACACCCAGATCAAGCACGTCATGTCGGCCCTGTCCCGGCAACCCCACAAGACCTGGCACGACACCATCTTCACCACCCGCTGATGATCAGCGACTGTCGGCCGGGACGCTCCCGGCGCCCGTCCGCAGCGAGGGCGGCGGACGCTTCGCGCTGCCGGCCGCCCGGGCGTCGCGCCGGCTGCCGGCGGGCGGCCCGATGCGCGTCCATGCCGAAACCAACCTGCTGATGCACGCTCCTGACAGCAGGTCGTGGTGGGAGGTGCCGGCCTCCGAGGTCGCCGATCTCGACTCGACCATCCAGGCCTGCAAGCAGGCCTCAAGAGCTGCGCAGAGCACAAGCAGCGACAGTGCCCCTACATCACGGACGCTCAAGCCCGCCAGCACCGAAGGACACACGCCATGAGGATCATCGAGCACTGGATCAGCGGCAAGTTCACGGCGGGCGCTTCGGCCCGCACCGGCCCCGTCTGGAACCCGGCGACCGGCGAGCAGCAGGCGGAGGTCGTGCTGGCCACGGAGGGCGACGTCGGTGAGGCCGTCCGTGCGGCCGCGACTGCCTTCCGGAGCTGGTCGCAGGTGTCGCTGTCGCGGCGGACAAAGATTCTGTTCAACTTTCGCGAGCTGGTGAACGACCACGTCAAGGAGCTTGCCGAGATCGTGTCCTCCGAGCACGGCAAGGTGCTCTCCGACGCCGCTGGCGAGGTGCAGCGTGGGCTAGAGGTCGTCGAGTTCGCCTGCGGCATCCCGCAGCTGCTCAAGGGCGAGTACTCCGACCAGGTGTCGACCAACGTCGACGCGTTCAGCTACCGAGAGCCGCTCGGCGTCTGCGCAGGCATCACGCCGTTCAACTTCCCGATCATGGTTCCGATGTGGATGTTCCCGGTCGCGATCGCCTGCGGCAACACGTTCGTCCTCAAGCCCAGCGAACGTGACCCGTCGGTCTCGGCGGTCGTCGCCGAGCTGTGGGCCGAGGCCGGCCTGCCCGACGGCGTGTTCAACGTCGTCCACGGCGACAAGGACGCTGTCGACGGTCTGCTGGACCACCCGCAGGTGGCGGCCGTGTCCTTCGTGGGGTCCACGCCGATCGCGAAGTACATCCACCAGCGGGCCAGTGGCAACGGCAAGCGCGTGCAGGCGCTGGGCGGTGCGAAGAACCACGCGATCGTGCTGCCCGACGCCGACCTCGACTTCGCCAGCGACCACCTCGTGGCCGCCGCCTTCGGTTCGGCCGGGGAGCGCTGCATGGCGATCTCGACCGCCGTCGCCGTCGGGCCGGCCGGCGACCCGCTCAACGAGATCCTGTACGACAAGGGCACGTCGGTGCGGGTCGGGCCAGGACGCGACCCTGCCAGCGAGATGGGTCCCGTCGTCACGAAGCAGGCGCAGGAACGCATCCTCGGCTACATCGACTCCGGCGAGCGGGCGGGGGCGAAGGTCACCGTCGACGGCCGCGGCCTGGTCGTCGAGGGCCACGAGGACGGCTTCTGGGTCGGCCCGACCGTGCTCGACCACGTGACGACCGACATGGAGGTCTACACCGACGAGATCTTCGGGCCGGTGCTGACGGTGGTCCGCAGCGACAGCGTCGACGAGGCGATCGCGCTGATCAACGCCAACCCCTACGGCAACGGCACCGCCATCTTCACCAACAGCGGTGAGGCCGCCCGGCGGTTCCACCGCGGGGTCGACGTCGGGATGATCGGCATCAACGTGCCGGTCCCGGTGCCGATGGCCTACTACTCCTTCGGCGGCTGGAAGGACTCGCTGTTCGGCGACAAGCACGTCCACGGCCCCGAGGGGGTGTCGTTCTACACCCGCGGCAAGGTCATCACCTCCCGCTGGCCCCACGTCGACCACACCTCCGGCGCCAGCTACGACATGCCGACCGCCGAATAGCGACAGCAGGGGGCAGGCGATGACCGACACAACGACCGACCGACCACAGATCACGCTGGGCACCGCCCCCGACTCGTGGGGTGTCTGGCTGCCCGACTACCACCTGCAGACGCCCTGGCACCGCTTCCTCGACGAGGTCGTCGCCTGCGGTTACGAGTGGATCGAGCTGGGACCGTACGGCTACCTGCCGACAGATCCCGCGCAGCTGCGTGACGAGCTCGACCGCCGCGGTCTGCGCGTGTCCGGCCAGGCGGTGTTCGCGGCGCTCCATCGCGAGGACGGCTTCGATTCGGCCCTGCCCGAGGCCCGCGCGGTCGCCGAGCTGACCAGCGCCATGGGCGGGCGCTACGTGATCCTGCTGCCGGGCCTGCACACCGACGAGTTCGGCGAGCAGGTCGAACCCAGGGAGCTCGACACCGACGCGTGGAAACGGCTCGTCGACGGCAACAACCGCATGGCCAAGCTGCTGGCCGAGGAGTACGGCTGCACGCTGGTCTTCCACTCCCACGCCGACAGCCACGTCGAGTCCCAGGAGCAGATCGACCGCTTCGTGGCCGACACCGACCCGGAGTACGTCCAGCTCTGTCTGGACACCGGCCACGTGGCCTACGGCGGCGCAGACAACTTCCAGATCATCGCTGACCACCCCGATCGCATCGGCTACGTCCACCTCAAGTGCATGGACCCACAGGTGCTGCGGCGTGTCGTCGAGGAACCCCTGTCGTTCGCGCAGGCGGTCAAGGAGGGTGTCTGCGTCGAGCCGCCCGCTGGCGTGCCGGACATGCGGCTGATCAGCGATGCGCTGCACGCGTTGGATGCGGAGCTGTTCGCGATCGTCGAGCAGGACCTGTTCCCCTGCGACCCCGATCTGCCTGAACCGATTGCGCGGCGCACCCGCGGGCACCTGCGGGCGTGCGGGTTCGGCACCCGACTGCGGAGCTCCCAGCACAGCTGACCCGTGTCGGCACCCCACCGGTCGCCGGGCGACCGGGCGACCGAAGGAAGGACCTGGCAATGAGCCGAAGCGGACGACGCAGGTGGATGGCCGCACTGATCGCGGTGCTGGCGCTGGTGGTCGCCGGGTGCAGTGAGACCGGCGGCGCCCAGGCGCAGAGCGGCGGCGATGGTGGCGGCGGCGCGGGCGGTGTGGACACGCCCCGGATGACGGTGGCGATGATCACGCACCAGGCACCGGGTGACACGTTCTGGGACCAGGTGCGAGACGGCGCCGAGGCCAACGCCGCGAAGAACAACGTCGAGCTCAACTACGCCAACGACCCGGACGCCGGCAACCAGGCGAACCTCGTGCAGAACGCCATCGACCAGGGTGTGGACGGCATCGCGGTGACGCTGGCCTTCCCCGACGCCGTCGGGCCCGCCGCGCAGCGGGCGATGGAGGCCGGCATCCCCGTCGTCGCCTTCAACTCCGGTCTGGATCAATGGCAGGACTACGACATCCCGATGTACTTCGGGCAGGACGAGAACCTCGCCGGGCAGACGGCAGCCGCGCGCCTCAGCGACGAAGGCGCGCAGAACATCATCTGCGTCAACCAGGAGCAGGGCCAGGTCGCGCTCGAGGCACGATGCGCGGGCATCGACGAGGGCTTCGACGGCCAGGCCGAGCAGCTGTACGTCCAGGGAACCGACATGCCGACGGTGCAGTCGACGATCACGGCGAAGCTCCAGGAGGACCCGAGCATCGACCACATCGTGACGCTGGGCGCGCCGTTCGCACTCACGGCGCTGCAGGCCGTCGAGGCTGCGGGCAGTGACGCGACCGTCGTCACGTTCGACCTCAATCCCCAACTGCTGAACGCGATCCAGTCGGGCACCGTCCCCTGGGCGATCGACCAACAGCCGTTCGTGCAGGGCTACGCGGCGGTCGACTCGCTGTGGCTGAACGTCAACGAAGGGCGGACGATCGGCGGCGGCGAGCCGGTGCTCACCGGACCGGCGTTCGTTGACGAGGGCAACATCGACGCCGTCATGGAGTCGTTCGGCGTCGGCGGCGCGGAGGGCGCGGCAAGTGAGTGATCCGTCCCCCACGACGGCCGTCGCATGGGCCTGATCTTGGCATCGGCGAGCCGTGCGACGTGGCTCCGCCGGCCACCAACCGGACTGGGAGGTTCGGGATGAGCCAGACACTCGATACGACCGACAAGACCCCCGAGAGAGACGAACGAGCGCAGCGGAGGTCGCTGGGGCGCCGGCTGCTCAGCCGACCCGAGATCGGCTCCGCCGTCGGGGCGGTCGTCATCTTCGCGTTCTTCCTGGTGGTCGCCCCGACCTTCCGAACGCTCCCCGCCCAGTTCACCGTGCTCTACTCGGCCTCGACGATCGGGATCATGGCGGTCGGGGTCGCCATGCTCATGGTCGGTGGCGAGTTCGATCTGTCCACCGGCGTCGGGGTGATCAGCTCGGCGCTCGTCGCCTCGATGTTCGCCTTCCAGCTCAACGCGAACGTGTGGGTCGGCGTGCTGGTCGCGCTGCTGTTCTCGCTGGCGGTCGGGCTGTTCAACGGCTGGGTGGTGATGGCCACTGGCATCCCCAGCTTCCTGGTCACGCTCGGCACGTTCCTGATGTTGCGGGGCGCCAACATCGCCGTGACCAAGCTCGTCACCGGCGGGGTGGCGAGCCCGACGATCAGCGACATGGAGGGGTTCTCCAGCGCACGCGCGCTCTTCGCCTCAAACTTCACGGTCGTCGGACAGACGGTGCGGGTCACGGTCATCTACTGGCTGGTCCTCGTGGCGCTGTCGACCTGGGTGCTGCTGCGGACGAAGGTGGGCAACTGGATCTTCGCCGTCGGCGGGAACGCCGCCAGCGCGCGCGCCGTCGGTGTGCCGGTCCGCCGGGTCAAGATCGGGCTCTTCATGTTCGTCGGCTTCTGCGCGTGGGTGCTCGGCATGCACCAGCTGTTCGCCTTCAACACCGTGCAGTCCGGCGGCGGCGTCGGCGAGGAGTTCATCTACATCATCGCCGCCGTGATCGGCGGGACGCTGCTGACCGGCGGCTACGGATCCGCGGTCGGCGCCGCGATCGGTGCGTACATCTTCGGGATGGCCCGCCAGAGCATCGTCTACGCCGGCTGGGACGCCAATTGGTACTTCTTCTTCCTCGGCCTGATGCTGTTGCTCGCGACCGTCGCGAACAACCAGGTCCGCAAGTACGCGTCGGAGGGATGACGCCATGAGCCAGCACACCGACGGGCATGGTGACGGCGCCGTCGTCACGCCGGGCGAACACAAGCAGCTGGTCGAGATGCGCAACGTCGGCAAGAACTACGGCCACATCTACGCGCTGCAGGGAGTGTCGCTGCAGGTCCGCAGCAGCGAGATCACCTGTGTGCTCGGCGACAACGGCGCTGGCAAGTCGACGCTGATCAAGATCATCGCCGGACTGCACCAGCACTCCGAGGGCGAGTTCCTGGTCGACGGCGAGCCCACCACCTTCGACTCGCCACGCGACGCGCTCGACCTGGGGATCGCGACCGTCTACCAGGACCTCGCGGTCGTCTCGCTGATGCCCGTGTGGCGCAACTTCTTCATGGGGCTCGAGCGGACGACCGGTACCTGGCCCTTCCGCAGGCTCGAGGTCGACAAGATGCGCCAAACGACCCGCGAGGAGCTGCTGAAGATGGGCATCGACGTCGCCGACGTCGAGCAGCGCATCGACACGCTGTCCGGCGGGCAGCGCCAATGTGTGGCGATCGCACGGGCGGTCTACTTCGGGGCACGGATCCTGATCCTCGACGAGCCGACGGCCGCGCTGGGTGTCAAGCAGTCCGGCGTGGTGCTGAAGTACATCGACCGGGCGCGCGACGCCGGGCTGGGGGTGATCTTCATCACCCACAACCCGCACCACGCGTACCTGGTCGGTGACCACTTCGTGATCCTCAAGCTCGGAGAGATGGTGCTCGACCGCAGGCGGGAGGAGACCAGCCTCGAGGAGCTGACCAACATGATGGCCGGCGGCGACGAGCTCGAGGAGCTGTCCCACGAGCTGGAACGCTGAGCACAGGGATCCGGGAGGCAACGGGAGCAAGGAGCACGACGTGGTCGTCAACGTCGGCGTCATCGGCACGGGCATGATCGGCACGGAGCACATCGAGAGCCTCGCACGCCACGTCGGCGGCGCGCGCGTGGCCGCAGTGTTCGACGTGGACGGCGACCGGGCGGGTGAGGTGGCCACGAGCGTCGGGGCGGCTGCGGCGTCGTCGGCCAGCGAGGTGGTGCGGTCCGACGAGGTCGACGCCGTGCTGGTCGCGACGCCCGGGTTCACGCACGCCGACATCGTGTTGGAGTGCATCGACGCGGGCAAGCCGACGATGTGTGAGAAGCCGCTCGCGACGAAGGCAGAGGACTGCGTCAAGATCCTCGAGGCGGAGGTGGAGGTCGGCCGTCGACTGATCCAGGTCGGCTTCATGCGCCGCTTCGACCCCGGGTACCTGCAGGTGCGCGAGGCGATCGCGTCGGGCGCCATCGGCGAGCCCGTCATGGCGCACATGTTCCACCGCAACCCCGAGGTCCCACCGGACTTCGGCGACGAGATGGTGATGAACGACGCGTTCATCCACGAGATGGACGTCACGCGGTGGCTGTTCGACGACGAGGTGGCGGGTGTGCGGGTGCTGGCCGGCAGGCCGACGCCCAGGGCGCACGCAGGGTTGCACGACCCGCAGGTCCTGGTGTTCGAGCTGGCAGGGGGCGCGCTCGTGCTCGCCGAGGCGTTCGTCGCGAACGGCTTCGGCTACGACGTGCGGTGCGAGGTCCTCGGCTCCGACGGCACCGTGGAGCTGACCACGCCGCGCCTATCGCTGCGCACCGGCGCGAACGCACGGTCGGAGCGGGTTCCGGAAGGCTGGAAGGAGCGGTTCGGCGAGAGCTACCGGCTCGAGCTCGAGGCCTGGGTCGACGCGGTCGCGCAAGGAACCCACGTCGGACCGGACTCGTGGGACGGCTACGCCGCGACCGTCATCGCCGACGCCGGTGTCGAGGCGCAGCGGACGCTCGGTGAGCGCGTCGCGGTGCAGATGATCGACCGTCCTGGCCTGTACGCCTGACCGACCAGAGGCTGAACACATGCAGATCGCACTCGACCCGCACATGCTGCGGACCGTGCCGCTCACAGAACTGCCGGGAGTCGTCGCAGACCTCGGATACGAACACATCGAGCTGTCACCGCGTGAGGACCTGATGCCGTTCTTCACGCATCCCCGCGCCGACGACGCGACCGTCGCCTCGTTCCGGTCCGCGCTGGAGACTGCGGGCGTGCAGGTGGCGTGCGTGCTGCCGCTGTACCGATGGTCCGGGCCGGACGCGGACGCACGCGAGGCCGCCGTCCGGTACTGGAAGCGGGCGATCGAGATCACGGTCGACCTGAACTGCGACGTGATGCTGTCGGAGTTCAACGGCCGTCCCGACCAGCCTGACGAGAGCGAGGCGCAGTTCTGGCGCTCCATGGAGGAACTGCTGCCCATCTTCGAGCGGGAGGGCGTGCACCTCCGGCTCGAGCCGCATCCCGACGACTTCATCGAGGACGGCCGCGCTGCCGTCGACATGATCCGTGGCATCAACTCCGCCAACGTCACCTTCGAGTACTGCGCGCCGCACACCTTCCACCAGGGTGACGACGCCACCGGGATCATGGAGTACGCCGGTGACCTGCTGACCCACGTCCACGTGGCCGACACGTTCGACCACCGAGGCTCGTCGGGGCTGCGCTACATCGTCAACCCGCCATGGTCGACCGCACGCGTCCACCAGCACCTCGACATCGGGCAGGGCGAGGTCGACTGGGACGAGTTCTTCGGCACGCTCGGCCGGCT
>CAYVGE010000032.1:2130-24736 GCA_964450395.1 uncultured Actinomycetota bacterium | reverse complement strand
GCGCGAGGTCGAGCGGCTGGCGTCCGGCCCGTTCGCCGCCAGCTTCGTCGAGGGCGATCGCACCCCGCTCGTGCTCGACGACGACGGCGACGTCACCCTGCCGCCCGGCGTGCGTGCGAGCCTCGACGCGTACTTCGACGGCGAGTGGTACCGGCTGCAGCTGCCCGAGCACCTCGGCGGGTACGGGGCGACCCCGAGCCTGAACTGGACCGCCACGGCGATGCTCGCGGTCGCGAACGCGTCCGCGCAGCTGTACACGGCCGGCCCGTTCTTCGCCGCGATCGTCGACCCCCTGCTCACCGAGGAGCAGCGGCAGCGCTGGATCACCCCATGGGTGGAGCAGCGCTGGGGCGGCACGATGGTGCTCACGGAGCCGGAGGCGGGCAGCGACGTCGGTGCTGCCCGGACGACGGCGCGGCTGGCCGACGACGGCACGTGGCACCTGTCGGGGACCAAGCGCTTCATCACCAACGGCGACTTCGACTGGCCCGACAACATCGTCCACCTGGTGCTCGCGCGGGCCGTCGACGACGACGGCACGCCGCTCCACGGGCCGGGCACGAAGGGCCTGTCGCTGTTCGTGGTCCCCAAGTGGTGGGTCGAGGAGGACGGGTCGCTCGGCGCGCGCAACGGCGTCCGCGTCGCGGGCCTCGAGGACAAGATGGGCATCAGGGCCTCCGCCACCTGCGAGCTGGTGTTCGGGGCCGACGGCGTCCCCGCGCGCGGCGTGCTGGTGGGCGACCGCCACGACGGCATCCGCCAGATGTTCCGGGTGATCGAGTACGCCCGGATGCTGGTCGGCGTCAAGGCCATCGAGACGCTGTCGACCGGGTACCTCAACGCGCTGGCGTACGCCCGGGAGCGCGTCCAGGGTCCCGACCTGGCCCACGCCGCCGACAAGACCTCCCCCCGTGTGCCGATCATCCGCCACCCCGACGTGCGCCGCAGCCTGCTCGAGCAGAAGGCCCACGTCGAGGGCATGCGCGCGCTGGCGCTGTACGCGGCGTCCCTGCAGGACCGGATCGGGCTGCTCGAGCACCGGCAGGCCGCAGGTGCCGGCGACCCGGCGGAGCTGGACGGCCTGCGACGCCGCAACGACCTGCTGCTGCCACTGGTCAAGGGCTACGGGTCGGAGAAGTCGTTCGACCTGCTGGCCGACAGCCTCCAGGTGTTCGGCGGTGCCGGCTACACCCGTGACCTCCCGATGGAGCAGTACCTGCGCGACGCCAAGATCGACACCCTCTACGAGGGCACGACCGCGATCCAGGCGCTGGACCTGTTCTTCCGCAAGATCGGTCGTGACCAGGGCGCGACCATCACCGCGCTGTTCGGCGAGATCCACGCGCTGGTCAAGGGCGACGCGGGCAACGGGGCCCTGGCCGCCGAGCGCGCGCAGCTGGGCGAGGCGCTCGAGCACACCGGCGCGATGCTGACGACGCTGGGTGGGTTCCTCGCCCGGTCGATGACGGCATCGGACCCTGCCGCGGCCGCCGCGGACGTCCACCGCGTCGGGCTGCAGACGACCGGGCTGCTGGAGACGGTCGCCGAGCTGGTGATCGCGTGGCTGCTGCTGCGCCAGGCCGAGGTGGCGCTGGCGGCGCAGGAGGCCGGCGACGACGACCCGTTCTACGTCGGCAAGGTCGCGGCCGCCCGGTGGTTCGTCGCGAACGTGCTGCCCCGGTTCGCCACACGGCGCGAGATCGTCGAGCGCGCCGACCTGGGGCCCATGGAGCTCGACGACCGGGCCTGGTGACCACCGGCCGTCCTCCGCCCGACCCGCACGGGACTACCCTGGCGGCATGCCCGCGACCACCGATCAGCTGCCACTGCTGCGCCTGCGCGTCACCGACGTCGACGGCGCCGCGGCGGTGATCGCGCAGGCCGGCGCGGCACTGCGCGACGGCGGGCTGGTCGCGCTGCCCACCGAGACGGTGTACGGCCTCGGCGCCGACGCCCACGACGCGCGGGCCGTCCGGCGGATCTTCGCCGCGAAGGGCCGTCCGGCCGACAACCCGCTGATCGTCCACCTCGCCGACGCCGCCGAGCTGGGCCGCGTCGCCGCCACGATCACGCCGTTGGCGCGCGCGTTGGCGCGCCGCTTCTGGCCCGGGCCGCTCACGATCGTGCTCGACGCCGCCCCGGACCTGCCGCGGGTCACCACCGGCGGCCTGTCGACGATCGCGGTGCGGGTGCCCGACCACCCGGTGGCCCGCGCGGTCATCGGCGCGGCGGGCGTCCCGGTCGCGGCGCCGAGCGCGAACCGCTCCGGCCGGCCAAGCCCCACCACCGCCGATCACGTCGCCGCTGATCTGACCGGGCGGATCGACGTGCTGGTCGACGCTGGGCCGACGGGGCTCGGGGTCGAGTCGACGGTCGTCGACGCGCGTGGCCGCCGCCCGGTCGTCTACCGCGAGGGGGCGCTGTCCCGCGAGCAGCTGGGGCCGGCCATCAGCACCGACCAGCCCGACGCGCCCTCCCCCGGCACGCGCTACCGCCACTACGCCCCGGCCTGCGCCGTCGAGGTGGTCCAGCCCGACCAGCTGGCCGCACGGGCCGAGGTGCTGATGGCACAGGGGCTGCGCACGGGCATGGTCGCGCCGACGCAGGTGCGCGTCCGCGGCGCCGTGCCGATCGCCGACTTCGCCGACGTCGAACAGCTGGCCCGCACCCTGTACGGCGCGCTGCGCGACGCCGAGCAGGCCGACATCGACGTGCTGCTGTGCGCGGCGGTGCCCGAGGTCGGCGTCGGCCGCGCCGTCATGGACCGCCTGCGCCGGGCGGCCAGCAGCTGACCGTCGGCGCGGCGTCACCCACCGGGCTGCGCCGTGTCCCGCTCGACCCAGACCGGCTGGCCGATGTAGCGCGTGTGGGGCGGCAGGACGCCCAGCACGCGCTGTTCGATGCCGGTCTCCGCGGCCGCCGACTCGAGCTCGTCGGCCTCGACCTCGCCGGCCACGAAGCGGGGCAGCAGCCGGCGGAACGCCGGGACGAACAGTGGGAACGCGACGTCGATGACCACGTCGTCGACGGCGAGCCAGACGTGGTCGACCTCGGCGCCGCACACGTCGACGCCACCGCGGTACAGCCGCGCGCCCAGCCCGACGCCCGACGCCAGCGCCCCCACCCGCCGAGCGGTGGCACGCGGGCGGGCCGGCGAGAACGGGTCCTGCGCATGCGCCCGCAACAGCAGCTCGCGCAACGCGTGACCCCCCGGCTGGGGCAGGTCACGGGACACGAAGCTGCGGGTCAGCACGGTGCGCACCTCCGAGGTCCCAGGGTACGCCCCACACGGCCCCGGGTGGGCGGTTCTCCCGCCGGTCACGCGGGGTCGGTGAGCCTCGCGCGCACCCGGGCGCCCAGCGACGTGACCCGCTGCCCCACACCGTCGCCGGTGCGCCGGGCGGCCGCCGCCAGCAGCTCGGGCGCACCGACCAGCAGCAGCCCGTCGACGGCACGGGTCACCGCCGTGTACACCAGCTCACGCCATAGCATCCGCCGGTGGGTCGGATCCAGCACCAGCACGACGACCGGCCACTGCCCGCCCTGCGACTTGTGGACCGTCAGGCACCACGCCGGACGCAGGTCACGGGCGTCGCGGGCGCCGAGCACCACGGTGCCGGCGGCGAAGGCCACCTCGAGCTCCTGGCGGTCGCGGTCGATACCGGCGACCTCGCCGACCTCACCGTTGGCGATGTCGAGCTCGACGTTGTTGCGGGTCTGCACGACCCGGTCCCCCTCGCAGAAGCCCGCCACGGCGGCCCGGCCGCGTCGCGGGTTGAGCCGCGCCTGGAGCACCTCGTTGATCCGGTCGACCCCGGCGGGCCCCGCGTAGCGGGGCGCCAGGACCTGCACGTCGGCCGGGGCGCGGTCGAAGAAGTCGGGGGCGCGGACCGCGACGATCTCGGCGACCCGGTCGGCGACCCCGGCCGTCGGCTGCGGCACCGCGAAGACGTCGCCGTCGCGGCCCCGGGGTGCGGGCGCGGCCCCCGCCTTGAGCTCGTGTGCCAGCGTGATGATGCGGCTGGCGGCGGCCTGGCGGTGGACCGTGCGCAGCGTGGTCGCCGTCACCCCGGAGCCCTCGATGCCGGCGACCGTGAGCAGGTCGCGCAGCACGGCGCCGGGTCCGACCGGCGGCAACTGGTCGATGTCCCCGACCAGCACCACCCGGGCCCCGTCGGCGACGCTGGTCACCAGGGCGTGTGCCAGGCCGAGGTCGGCCATCGACCACTCGTCGGCGATGATCAGCTCGTGGGGCAGGCGGCGCGCGTGGTCGTAGCCGAAGGTGAACCCGTCATCGTCCTCGGCGGGCCGGGCCTCGAGCAACCGGTGCACCGTGGTCGCCCGATGGCCGGTCAGCTCCTCGAGGCGCTTGGCCGCCCGGCCGGTCGGAGCGCACAGCGCAACCTGGTCACCAGCGGCGACCGCACACGCCAGGATCGTCGACACGGTCCGCGTCTTGCCGGTGCCCGGCCCTCCGGTCAGCACCGACACCGCGCTGGTGAAGGCCATGCGGACCGCCGAGACCTGCTCGTCGGTCAGCTCGCCGTCGACCGCGCGGACCTGCTCGTCGGTCACCGTCCGGATGTCGGCCTCGGCGTCGAGCCTGCCCACGGCGTCGGCGATCTCCTGCTCGGCGTGCGCGTCGGCCGGCAGCGCGTGGACGACCGCGCCCGGGTCGTCGGTGGGGGCCCACGTGGCCAGGGCGCCGCGTTCGTGGGCACGCCCGATCGCCTGCGCCGCGGCCCCCGGGTGGGTCCCGAGCCGGCGGGCGACGGCGTCGAGCAGATCGTCGGTGCCGATCGCCACATCGCCACGGTCGGCGCGGCGTTCCCGCACCGCCCACACGACCGCGGCGACCTGCCGCACCGCAGCATCGGGTTCCAGCCCCTGCGTGCGTGCCAGCCGGTCCACGGCGGCCCACCCGACCCCGGGAGCCCCGAGCAGCACGTAGGGATCGTCGTCGAGCATCCGGTCGGTGCGGTCGCCGAACTGGCTGACCGCCCAGCGGGCCGGCCCGGCACCGATGCCGACGTCGGCCAGCCGCCGGACCACGCCGGCGAGCGCGCCGGCCTGCTGCCATCCGTCGACGATCACGTCCCGCAGGCGCGGCGTGATCCCCTGGACCCCGGTCAACGCGTCGGGGTCATCGGCGACGACGTCGGGCAGCGACAGCCCGAAGGCGTCGACGACGGCGGCGGACAGGCGCCGGCCGATGCCCGGGAAGTGCTCGCTCGCCAGGAACGTCTCCAGCCCCTTCGTCGTGCGCGGCGCGCTCGGAGCGAAGTAGCTGGTGGTGAAGGTCTCCCCGTGCTGCGGGTGCGTGGTCCAGCGGCCGTGCAGCTCGACGGCCTGCCCCGCCGTCAGTCGCGCCAGCGGCCCGGCGGCGCGGGCGACCATCCGGTCGACGCCCTCGAGGCTGCCCAGCTCGACCACGCCGAAGCCGGTGCGGTCGTCGGCGTAGACGACGTACGAGACCTCGCCGACGAGGATCGCCTCGTCGGCGAGGGAGGACGGTGGTGCTATGGCGGCGCCTAGGCCGAGGTCGAGCCGAGCTCGAGGTCGACGGCGGTGACGCCGTCGACGCTGGAGACGACCTCACGGACAGCGGACTCGTCGACGTCGGCGGGACCGCGCACGACGACCGTGCCGTCGACCACGTTGATGTTCAGCGACGGCAGGTCCGACGTCCGGGGGTCCTCCCCCAGGCGGGTGCGGACCTTGTCGGCGAGCACGGGGTCGCCCGACGGCGCCAGCACGCCGGGGTCGCCGTCGATCGAGGTCACGTCACCGCCACCGTTCCACTGCGAGCTGCGGCTGACGAGCTGCTCGCGCATCTCGCGGCCCTCGCGCGGCGCCGTGAGGATACCGATGCCGTAGCCGACGCCCACGCCGAGCAGCGCGAGGAACCAGCCGCCGCCCTTGCTCTTCTTCGCGGTCGTGATGCCCAGCTTGTCACCCCTGGGGCCGGTGGCCAGCCAGGTGCCCAGAGCGGTCAGCGCCGCCGCGGACTGCTTGGCGGCGTTCTCGCTGGCCGCCGCGAAGGAGTCGTTCTCGGCGACCTTCCGGCTGACCTCGGTGGCCCTGGCCTGCGCCTTGCCGTAGGTGTCGGAGGCCTTCACGCGCTTGACGGTCTCGGCGGCCCGCTCGTCGAACCCGAGGTCCTTGATCTGGGTCACGAGGGCCTGCGCGAGATCGCGGACGGCAACGGCGGACTCCTGCGCCGCGCGGCGGGCCTCGGCCGCTGCGGCGGACGCCTCGAGCTGGGCCTTCTTGGCCTTCGTCTTCTTGCGGAGCACTGCCATGATCTGGTCTCCTCGTCGAGCCTTCGTCGGGGTGATCGTGTGGGCCGGCCACGACGGGGCGGTGCGCCACGCATCGTCGGGTTGAGCCGGGTGCCGGCTGTTGGGCTGACGTTGCCCGTCGCCCCCGACGGAAAAACGCCGTCAGCCGCGGCGTCGCGACAGGAAGTCGCGGACCACGACCGACCCCAGGTTGCGCAGGTCAGGATAGAGCAACCGCCCGCCGACCTCGCGCACCAGCCGCTCGATGAACATGCCGGCGCCGGGATCGTGGTCGAGCAGGAAGACGTTGAGCGTCGCGCCCGAGCGGCGCAGCCGCTGGCCCTCGCGCAGGGTGCGCTGCAGGGTCCTCGGCGCGGGCGGCCACGAGAACAGCGGCCGCGAGCCCTCCAGGTGGGCGGTCGGCTCCCCGTCGGTGATCATGATCACCTGCCGCTCGGCGGCGGGGTGCCGCTCGAACTCGCGCCGGGCCAGCGAGAACGCGTGCTCCATGTTGGTGCCGTACACGCGCTCCCAGCCGGCGACCAGCAGGTCGCGGGGCTGCAGCCGCCGCGCCAGGTCCGAGAACCCGATCATGATCAGCCGGTCCTGCGGGAAGCGGCTGGCGATCAGCGCCTCGAGCGCCAGCGCCACGCGCTTGGCCGGTCCCCAGTTGCCCCGCAGCGGCATCGAGAAGGACATGTCGAGCAGCAGCGCCGTGACCACCCGCACCCGCTGCTCGGCCTCCGCCAGCTCGAAGTCGCCGGGGGCGAGGTCGACGCGCGCGCCCACCCGGCCGGCGCCGGCGCGGCGGCGCAGCGCGTTGCCGACCGTGCGGGTGACGTCCAGGCGGAAGGGGTCGCCGAAGGCCCATGGCCGGGTGGTGCCGGCCAGCTCGCTGTCGCCGCCGACCTGGGTGGCGGCGTGCTCACCGGCCAGGCCCGGCCGCGCCGGACGGTAGATCTGCGCAAGCGACGCCTCACCCAGCCGGCGGATGCCGCGCGGGGTCAGCTCCAGCCGGCCGCGCGAGCGGCGGACCGCGCCGGCCTCCTCCAGGGCACGCTCCATCTCGCGCAGCGCGCGGACGTCCTCGGCGGCCTCCTCGCCCAGCAGCTCCTCCACGGCCCCGGCGTCGACGTCCTCCAGCCGGGCGCCCGCGTACCGCTGCCCCAGCGCCCGGTCCAGCTCGTCCATCTGCGCGACGCGGTCCATCCAGTCGACGGCGCCCGACAGCGACGTCGCCTCCGGCGAGACCTGCGGCGCGGCCGACGGGGGCTGGCTCCAGCGCAGCTGCGGGTACTGGCGCTCGAGCGAGGAGCGGAGCCGGTCGGCGGCGTCGCCGAGGCCCGACTCGCCGAGCGCCTCGGTCGCCAGCTCGGCCAGCGCCCGGCGCTGCTGATCGTCCATGCCGGCCAGCAGCGCCGACATGGCCGCCATGCGTCGGGCCAGCTCCTCGAGCAGCTCCTCCAACGACCCGGGTGGCTGGCCGTCGGCGCTCAGCTGCCCGAGCTGCTCGGCGTGGCGGTCGGCGAAATCGGCGTAGTCGTCGCTGACGTCCTCGCCGCGCTCGTGGCGCTCCGCCAGGTCGGCCAGCTCGTCGAGCATGCGCCGCGTCGCCTCGATGTCCTCCGGCCGCAGGCTGGCCAGCCCGCTGGCCAGCTGCCCGAACGTCGCCTCGGCGACGTCACGGCGGAAGCCCTCGAGGAGCTGCTCGAAGGCCGCCCGCGCGCCGTCGTCGAGCCACTCGCCGTCACGCAGCGCCGACAGCTGCGCGAAGGGGTCGTCGGGCAGTGCGTCGAGCTCGTCACCGCGGGCCTGCGCGACCGGGTCATCGGGCGCGGCGTCGACCGCGGCACGCTCCTGGTCGAGGATCGGCTCGAGCGCGTCGGCCAGCTGCTGGGCGGGGCCGTCCAGGCCCATCCGCTCGAGCTCCCGTGCCCGCGCCTCGGCGACGCGGCGACGCAGCTCGTCGAGCCCCATCCGGCCCTGCATGCCGCTGCGCGCCAGGCGCCCGAGCGCCGAGCTGACGTCGTCACCGGCCAGCAGGTCGTCGGCGAGCTCCTCGATGACGTCCTCGGCCGACACCCCGGCCGGGAACGGCTCGGTGCCGCCGGTCCAGTCGGAGTAGCGCAGCCGCACCGTCGTCCCTCCCCTACGCCGCCGCGTACCGCACCGACGACGCCCGCGCCTCGCGGTCCAGCCGCCGCGACAGGTACAGGCCGTCGAGCACGAACTCCAGCGCCGACGCCGCCAGCTCCCGCGACTCGGACTGCACGTCCAGCGCCGCGAGCATCGCGGCGAAGCCGGGGATGCGGTCGAGCTGGCCCAGCAGGTCGGCGGCCGACATCACGTCGTCGGTCTCGACCACGACCCCCTCGCTGAAGCTGGCCAGCAGGCCGCTGAAGTCGACCCCGGTCATGCGCGAGCGGAAGACCTCCAGCTGCGACCGGTGCAGCAGCCGCGCCAGGATCTCGATCTCCCGGCCCTCCTCGAACGTCTCGAACTCGATCTTGCCGAGACCGGCGGCCAGCACCTGCGCGAGGTCGACCGGGCGCGCCACCGCGCGCTCCTCGCCGGTGCGCAGCGCACGACGCAGCGCGGCACCGACCAGCGTCTCGTAGTTGGCCACCGAGAAGCGGACACTCACGCCGGAGCGCTGGTCGACCTCGGACGCCGCCCGCAGCGCCCGGGTGAACGCCGCCAGCACCTCGGCCAGGAACGTCGGCACCTCGACACTGCGCGGCAGCGTCGCGACCTCGGCCTCGGCGTGCATGACGGCGAGCTCCTCACCGGGCGTGCGCGGGTAGTGCGTCCGGATCTCGCTGCCGAAGCGGTCCTTGAGCGGCGTGACGATGCGCCCGCGGTTCGTGTAGTCCTCTGGGTTCGCCGACGCCAGGACCAGCAGATCCAGCGGCAGGCGCAGGCTGTAGCCACGGACCTGCACGTCGCGCTCCTCGAGCACGTTGAGCATCGCCACCTGGATGCGCTCGGCGAGGTCGGGCAGCTCGTTGATCGCGACGATGCCGCGGTTGTGGCGGGGCACCAGCCCGTAGTGGACGGTCAGCTCGTCGGACAGGTAGCGGCCCTCGGCGACCTTGATCGGGTCGACGTCGCCGATGAGGTCGGCGACCGAGATGTCGGGCGTCGCCAGCTTCTCGGCGTAGCGGTCCCCGCGGTGGATCCAGGCGATCGGCGTGTCGTCACCGTGCTCGGCCAGCAGCGCGCGGCCGGCCGGCGAGAACGGCCGGTACGGGTGGTCGTTGACCTCGCTGCCGGAGATCACGGGCAGCCACTCGTCGAGCAGGCCGGCCATCGAGCGCAGGATGCGGCTCTTGGCCTGGCCCCGCTCGCCCAGCAGGATCAGGTCGTGACCGCACAGCAGTGCCGTCTCGAGGGCCGGCAGCACCGTGTCGTCGAACCCGACCAGGCCGTCCACGACGGGGCGGCCCTCGGCGAGCCGCTGCGCGGCATTGGCTGCGACCTCCTGCTTGACCGTCCGGTCGACCCAGCCGGAGGCCCGCAGCTGCCCGACGGTCGACGGCAGCGCCCCGCCCCCGCCATCTGCCGACCTGCCAGTGCCTGTCGTCATGTCCCCGCCTTGCGTCGAGGGCGGCTGTGATCCCTGTCTACCCGCGGGGCACGGGTGGCGCAGCGCCGCGCCGCGCGCGGGATCCGTGAACCTGACCGGACGGCGGTGCACAATGCACCGCGCCGTCGTTGCAGGCGCATCCCTGGACAGCGCCGGTTCGCGCTGGGTACTCACGAGGGGGCCGACGCCCGACATGGTCACGACGGACGATCACGAGCTCAACCTGTGCGTGGAGGTCGCGATCGAGGACGGGTCCTGGGTCGAACGGCTGCCGCCGGCACCCGCGACGCACCCGGTGACCGTGTCGTTCGACGACGTCGAGCTGGCCGCACGCGACCGCACTGCGGTGACCGACCTGGGGTACGCCGTCGTCGGGACCGCGGCGGTGGGCCACGTCAGCGACGTCGCCCACCTGCTCGTGCCGCTGCGCACCGTCGAGCGCCACCCCAGGTGGTGGCGCACGATGATCGACCTGGCCTCGCGGGTCTACGACCTGCGGTTCGGGCCCGTGCAGATGGCGCTGGGCGACGTGCTCTCGCTGCACCTGCCACCACCGTCGGCGAACGGCTCCGCAACGTCGGAGTTCACACCGCGCGACCGAGCGCGACGGCGTCCCAACGCTTGATCAGGCGCACCGTCGTCGTGTCCTCGTGCCGCACGAACTGCAGGTCGTCCATGAGGGCCTGCAGCAACGGGATGCCCCGGCCGTCCTCGGCGTCGGCCACCGCTTCGAGCGGCGCGGCGTCCTCGTCCAGCGCCGACGCGTCGAAGCCCGGGCCGAGGTCACAGACCTCGATCGAGCAGTGGTCGGCCTCGACCGACAACCGGACCCCGTATTCCTCGGTGCCGCGGGCGTGCTGGATCACGTTGCCGCACGCCTCGCTGAGGGCGACGGTGACGTCGTCGACCGACTCGACGGGGACCTCGAGCCCCTCCAGCAGGGACGCCGTCACCCGGCGCAGGATCGCGACGAAGCGGGCATCCCGGGGCAGCGTGAGCTGCAGTTCGATCTGCGCCATCTCGGCCCTCTGCGGTCGGTTCCGGTGCTGGTGCGGGTGCTGCCCGCGTCGCCGGTCGGGCCGCTGCCTGTGAGTGGACACGTTCCCCGACCTCGGGGCCGCAAACCGGTGGCGGGCCGGTGACCGGCGTGCGGATCGCGTCGTACAACCTGCTCCACGGCATGCACCTGGCACGCCGCGGCGTGGTGGACCTCGGGGCGGCCGCGGCGGCCATCGCGGACCTCGACGCCGACGTGGTCGCGCTGCAGGAGGTCGACCGCGGCCTGCCACGCAGCGGCGAGGTCGACCAGGTCGCCGAGCTCGCCGGGCGCCTGGGGATGGGCGGGGTGTTCTGCCCCGCCCTGCTCGGCGACCCCGGCACGGCGTGGACGTCCGTCGATGACGGCGACACCGGTGGCCCCGCGTACGGCGTCGGCGTGCTCTCGCGGGTGCCGCTGCGCACCCACCGGCGCGTCGCGCTGCCCGGCGGCGGGCCGGGCACGCGCCGGCCCGGGGCGATCCCGTCGCGACCGGGGTGGGACCACGAGCCGCGCGCCGCGCTGATCGCCGACGTCGGGGTGCCGGGCGGCGCGCTGTCGCTCGCCGTGACCCACCTGTCGTACCTGCCGTGGCGCGCGGTGCGCCAGCTGCACGTGGTCGCCGCGCAGGGCACCGGGCCGCGCGCGCTGATCGGCGACCTCAACCTGCCCGCGGCGGTCGTCCGCGCGGTGTTGCCGACGTGGCGGCACGCCGGCGGGCAGCCCACCTACCCGGCGTGGCGGCCGCGGGTGCAGGTCGACCAGGCACTGGTCGACGGCGGCGTCGAGGTGCTGGCCGTGCGCACCGGGTCGCGCACGACCAGCGACCACCTCCCACTGGTGGTCGAACTGGCGCTGCCCGACACCGCGGCCGGGGGTTAGCGGGGTTTCCCGTGCCGGCCACCGCGGGCGCTCCGCTACGATCCTGCCGACCTCTGCACCCCCTTGTGCCACCACGCCCGGAGGAAGAGCAGCAATGGCAGACAACGCCCCCCTCGTGTCGCCGGACTGGGTCGCCGAGCACCTCGACGACCCGGGGATCCGCATCGTCGAGGTCGATGAGGACACTAGCCTGTACGACACCTCCCACCTGCCCGGCGCCGTCCCGCTGCACTGGCAGGACGACCTGCAGGACGGCGTCCGGCGGGCGTTCGTGTCACGGCAGGCGTTCGCCGACCTGATGGACGCCAAGGGCATCACCAACGACACCCACGTCGTGCTCTACGGCGGCAACAACAACTGGTTCGCCGCGTACGCGTACTGGTACTTCAAGCTGTACGGCCACGAGCAGGTCAGCCTGATGGACGGCGGGCGCAAGCGGTGGGAGCTGGAGGACCGGCCACTGACGGCGGAGGCCGCCGACGTGGAGCCGACCTCCGGCTACGAGGCCGCCGAGCCCGACACCGGCATCCGCGCCCTGCGCGACCAGGTGATCAGCGACTACGTCGGCGCCCCGGCGGGCCGGGCACTGATCGACGTCCGCTCCCCCGCCGAGTTCAGCGGTGAGGCCGCCGCCCCGCCGCACCTGCCCCAGGAGAACGCGCAGGTCCGTGGCCACATCCCGGGTGCCAGCAACATCCCGTGGTCGACCGCCGTGGACCCCGAGACCGGGTCGTTCCTCGCCGTCGACCGGCTGCGGGAGATCTACGGCGACACCGTCGGCGGGCCCGGGACCGACGTGGTCGCCTACTGCCGCATCGGCGAGCGCAGCGCCCACACCTGGTTCGTGCTGCACGAGCTGCTCGGCTACGGCAACGTCCGCAACTACGACGGTTCGTGGACCGAGTACGGCTCGCTGGTCGACGTGCCGGTCGAGCGGGGCTGACGCCGGCCCGGCACCGACCACCCGCGGGGCGCCCCGGCGGCAGATGCCGCCCACGGGCGCCCCACGCCCGTTAGCCTGTGAGCACATGACCGTCGAGTACGAACCGGCACCCAAGCCGGCGCCCCTCTGGCTGCTGCCACTGACGATCGCGGTGCTCGCGGTCGCGCTGCTGTGGGCTGTCCAGCAGTTCCGCGAGCAGGACGTCAGCGCCTTCGGGGGCCGGGCCCAGCCGACGACGCCGCAGCCCGGGCAGCTCGCGGACGGCAGCCCGCTGCCCGACGTGCCCGAGGAGCTGACCTCGCGCTTCGGCGAGGACGTGGTGGTGGCCCGGCGCCTCGACGAGGTGCCGCCAGCCGTCGACCGGGACTGCCGCGAGTCGTTCGCCGCCAACGACGATCCGCCCCGCGCCGGGCTCCACGAGCTGATCACCGGCAGCGACGTGAGCGCGTCCCACCTGGGGCCCGAGGTGCTGACGTCGTTGTCGATCGCCGTCGACGACGCGCCACCCGGCTACCCGCGCGAGGTCGCGATCTCCTGCATCGCGGAGCCCGACGGCGACGAGTGGCGGATGCCGTTCCGCCCGCTGCTCGACTTCGCCCTCGACGGCCGGCCGGGCGCCACGCTCGCGGGACGTGACCGCCCTCCGCCCAACCGCGGCACCACCGACGCCATCCGCACCCGCCTGGTGTCGATCCCGGTGGGCACCCGGTGGGCGGTGCAGCCACGCGGCGGCTGGTGGCTGGCGTACGACGTGTCCGAGACCAGCTGGGCGCTGCTGACGCTCAACGAGGCCGTCAGCGACCAGGACCCGCTGCGCGTCGTGTTCGTCGACGGCACTGGTGACGTCGTCGCCGAGCGCGGCGTCGGTCCCACGCGCTCCGCGGCCCAGGCCGACCACTCCGACGACTACGAACTCGTCGCCGGCAGCGTGCGCGAGATCCTCGACAAGCTCGACCGGGGGCCCCTGCGCGTCTGCGAGCCGGGCAACCGCACCATGTGCGTGTGGCTGAGCCTCGACGAGCTCGGCGACGTCCTCGCCCACGCCGGCTACGGTCCGCACCCGCTCGACACCCCGCCGATGGGCTACGTCGGGCTGTGCCCCAAGGCGGGGCAGCTGCAGGGCTCGGTGACCACGGCACGCTTCGACACCGACGGGTCGTGGGCCGGAGGCCCGACCGACCGCGGGCTCGACCAGTACAAGGTCAGCTACGAGGCCGGCAAGGTCGTCGTGGACCTGTCCGAGCACGTCACCGGTGACCCCGCAGAGGGCGATGGCGAGACGGGTCGCGCCAAGTGCGAGTTCTCCGGCAAGGCGCGCGGGAAGGCGCAGTGACCCAGGCCGGCGCGCAGGTCGCCCCGTGACCAGCGTCACGCCGGGCGCCGAGGGCTGGTCGGCCGACGGCGACGGTGCAGGCGTGCTGGTGCTGCACGGGTTCACCGGCAACCCCACCGCCATGCGCCCGCTCGCCGAGCGCCTCGCCGCCGCCGGCCACGCCGTCGAGCTGCCCCGCCTGCCCGGGCACGGGACGTCGTGGCGTGACCTCGCCCGCACCCGCCACCCCGACTGGGTGGCGGCCGCCGATGCCGCACTCGACCGCCTCGGGGACCGCCCCCGCGCCGTCGTCGGGCTGTCGATGGGCGGGTTGCTGGCGCTGCGCCTGGCCGAGCTGCGACCCGCGGACGTCGCGAGCCTCGTGCTGATCAACCCCTGGCTGACGTTCAGCCACCCCCTGAAGCGGGTCGTCGGGTTGGTCGGGCGGGTCGTGCCGACCTTGCCGGGCGTCGGCAACGACATCGCGCGACCCGATGCCGACGAGCAGCCCTACGACCGGGTGCCGCTGCGCGCCGTGGCGTCGGTCTTCCCCCTGCAGGAGCAGGTGCGCGCCGACCTGGGCTCGGTCGTGGCACCGACGCTGGTGCTGACGTCACGGGTCGACCACACCGTGTCGCCGGGCGACAGCACGGTGGTGCTCGACGGCATCGCCGCCGAGCGCCGCGAGCAGGTGCACCTGGAGCGCAGCTTCCACGTGGCCACGCTCGACTACGACGCCGAGCTGATCGCCGACCGCACGATCGCCTGGATCGGGGCGACCGCCCGACCAGGCGCGACCGGCACCGGAGCGTGACGGTGCGTGCGACCGCACACCGTCGGCGCGGGGTCCGCGATAGGTTGAGGGCCGCCGATGCCCGACCGCCGCGCGCCCCGGCGCGGCCCGGGTCCGCGAAGACGGTGGCGCGGCTCCGCCGGACGCAGAGACCATGACTGACGAACCAGAGCTCGACGACGAGGTCGACGACGACGTCCCGTACGCCGGCGCCCAGATCCTGTGGGGCCGGGTGCTGGTGCTGCTGTCGGCGCTGGCGCTGGCGTTCTGGCTCGGCACGACGTTCGGCGGCGACGAGGGCTCGCGCCGGGAGATCCGCGACCAGGCGGACGAGATCGCGCGCCTGCAGGCCCAGATCGCCGGCCTCGAGGCCGAGATCCAGGCGCTGGACGCCGCGGCCGACCAGACCAGCGAGCAGGCCAGCGCGATGCCGTCCGCCGTGGCGTCGGCCGAGGCGTCCCAGCGCCGCGACGGGCAGCCGACGCCGTCCGGCCAGCAAGCGCAGGCCGACGACGCGCCGGCCGACGACGCGCGGGCAGGCACGGACGCCGCTGGCGACGACGACGGCGGTGGCGACGACGACGACGGCGGCGGCGGCGACGACGGCGGTGGCGGGGACGGCGAGGCGTCCGGCGGACGGGACGACGGCCGGCAGCAGCAGGCGGACGAGGACGAGCCGCGCGGCCGCCGCTACGTCATCCAGTCCGGCGACAGTCTGGCCGCGATCGCCCAGGAGGTCTACGGCGACCCCACCCAGTGGCGGGCGATCGCCCGCGCCAACGACCTGCGCGAGCCCTACAGCCTCACCGTCGGCGAGGCGCTGCGCATCCCGCCGTCGCCGTGAGGCCCGGCGGGCGCGGTATCCTGCCTGCCACGCATCGTCGGACACCCACCACGAGACCCGCCGACCGCCACGGATGGGGTCCACGGGCGGGCCGCCACGGGTGCCGAGCGCCGATGCGGGCCCATCCCGCGAGTGCCGACCGTCGCGTCGGTGTCTGAGGAGGAGCAATGGCTGCATCCGCCGCTGCAACCGTCACGGCCGCCGACCTCGCCAGGCGCATCGGGGTCACCAACGACGCGGCGCTCGCCTACGTCGCGCAGCCCGACCCTGCCCTCGACCGCCTGCCCCGCAAGGCCCGCGAGGAGCTGATCACGGAGGTGCCGCCCGTCACCGCGGGGGCGCTGCTGGGCACAGCGGCGCTGGCGCGCCACTTCATCGCGTCGGCCGCGACCGGGCGCTACCGCGACCTGTTCGGGCTGTGGGAGCTGTTCAGCAGGGACCCCGACATCTGTCGGCCGGTGCTCCAGGAGCGTCCGGAGGCGCTCGAGCGCGCGCGCGCCAAGCTGCGCACCGCCACGGTGCTGGGGCTGGGCGGCCATGCCGCCCGGGTCGCCGAGGACGTCGCCCGCGCACGCGGGCTCATCTGGCAGTGGTTGCGCGAGGTGCTCGACGAGCACCTCGCCCTCGTCGCGCGGCGGCCCGCCGTGGCATCGGCGCTGCTGCTGCGCGACCCCGACGTCCCGCTGGACCTGCCGGCCGAACCGGACGCCGACTGGCTGCGCGAGGCGGCCGACGCGCGGGCCACCGGCACGCTCGCGCCGGATGTCGAGCAGCGCCTGCTGGCCAACGCACACCGGTTGCCGCCCACGATCGTCAACCTCGACCTGTTGCGGACCCACCTGCCCGACGCGCTGCCGTCGGTCCTCGGCGACGTCGACCTGGCACGCGACGACATCGACGCGGTGCTGGCGTGGGCGCGTGACCGTGGGGTGGCCGATCCGCTGCACCGCAAGATCGTCGGCGTGGTCGAGACCGAGACCGTCGCGGACCCGGCGGCCGGCCTGGCCGCCTGGTGGGGGTGGCGCGCACGCCGCGTGGACCTCGCGCTGCCCGAGACGCTGCTGGACACGCCGATCGACGCCTTCGACCTGGCGCGACCCGAGACGGCCGAGCTGCTCGCCGAACTGGTCCGGCGCGGCCGGGCACCCGACGTGCAGGCGCTGCTGCGCGCGCTGGCCTCGTCCAACCGCCAGCTCGCCGAGAAGGCCTACGAGGCCATGGTGTGCGCCGGGCTCGACGTCGGGCTGCCGACCGAGCTCGAGGCGAACCCGATGGTGCGTGACGGCACCCGGTGCCCGGCCTGCCGGGCGTGGACGTGGGTCCGACCGGGGCACGAACAGCGCTGCCCGCGCCTCGCCGCCCAGGGGGCTCCGCCCTCCGAGGCGCAGCCGCAGCAGGCGGCGACGTCCGCCGGTGGCAACGGCTCGCCGCGCGCACCCGACCAGCCCGACGTCGCCAGGGACCAGGTGACCCGGTCCGCCGCGGCAGCGGAGTGAGGACCGCGGGGGCATCGCGGCCGGTCTCCGACGACCAGCTCGCCGAGCTGGCCCGGGCGTTCGCCGTCACCCGGCGCGGCACGCTGGGCCGTCCAGGCGGGTTCGTGCTCAGCGCCGACGGCGGCCGCGTGTGCTACCTGCGCGCGCTGGACCGCGCCGATCCCGCGCAGGCCCTGTGGCTGGCCGACGGCGACGGTGAGCCGCGGCTGCTGGTCGACCCGCGCGACCTGGGCACCGAGACGACGGTCGCCGACGACGTGCGCGCGCTGCGCGAGCGCACCCGCGAGCAGGCCAGCGGCATCACCGCGTTCGCGGCGACCCCGGACCTGCGGGTGGTGACCTTCGTCCACGACGGTGTCCTGCAGGTGGTCTCCACGGTCGACGGCACCCGCCGGGCGCTCGACGTGCCGGGACCCGTCGTCGATCCGCGGCCGTCGCCGACGGGCACCCATGTGGCATGGGTCGCCAACGGCGGGTTGCACGTCGTCGACCTCGCAGACGAGGGCGTCACGGTGCTCGCCGCCGACGACGACCCGGACATCACGTGGGGGCTGGCCGAGTTCGTCGCCGCCGAGGAGCTCGGCCGCCTGCGCGGGTGGTGGTGGTCGCCCGACGGGCGGCGCATCGCGGCCTGCCGCGTCGACACGTCCCCGGTGGCGTCGTGGTGGCTGCACGAACCGGTCGCCCCCGGATCGGCACCGCGGATGGTCCGCTACCCCGCCGCCGGCACCGCCAATGCCGACGTGCGCCTGGCGGTGGTCGACCTCGACGGCGCCCGGACCGAGGTCGCGTGGGAGCGCGATGCGCTGCCCTACCTCGCCGCCGTGCGGTGGCAGGACGGCGCCCCCCTGACGCTGGCGGTCCAGAGCCGCGACCAGCGGCGGGTCGACGTCCTGACCGTCGACGACGCCGGTGCGACCGGCGCACGACGGTCGATCATGGCCGAGCCGTGGGTCGAGCTCGTCCCCGGGGTGCCGTGCTGGACCCCCGACGGCCGGCTGGTCACCGTGGAGGACGACCTGCTGACCGACACCCGCCACGTCATGGTCGACGGCGATCCGCGGACGCCGACGGGCCTGTACGTCGACCGGGTGCTCGCGACGCGGGACACCGACCTGGTGATCGCGGCCAGCGCCGACGACCCCACGGCGACCGTGCTGTGGCAGGTGCCCTACGACGAGGGGCGGCCGCGCCCGCTGACGCCGCTGACGGGCGTGCGCAGCGGGGTCGTCGCCGGCCCCGCGATGGTGGTGCACGCCGACCACGCGCACGACACGTCCAGCCACACCGAGCTGCAGCGCGACGGCGTGGTCATCGCGACGCTGCCCGAGGTCCCGATCGAGCTGCCCCTGCAGCCCCAGCCGATCTTCGCCACCCTGGGGGCGTCCCGGCTGCGCGCCGCACTGCTGCTGCCCAGCTGGTACCGCGACGGGGCGCTGCCCGTGCTGCTCGACCCGTACGGCGGGCCCCATGCTCGCCGGGTCCGACAGGCGGCGCGCAGCTTCCTCGTCAGCCAGTGGTTCGCCGAGGCGGGGTTCGCCGTCCTGGTCATCGACGGCCGCGGCGCACCCGGCCGGGGCCTGACGTGGGAGCACGCCGTGCACGGTGACCTCGCCACCCCCGCGCTGGAGGACCAGGTCGACGGCCTGACCGCCGCGGCCGAGCAGTGGAGCCTGCTCGACAGCGGCCGCGTGGCGATCCGCGGGTGGTCGTTCGGCGGCTACCTGGCGGCGCTGGCCGTGCTCCGGCGCCCGGACGTGTTCGATGCGGCCATCGCCGGCGCACCCGTGACCGACTGGCGGCTCTACGACACCCACTACACCGAGCGCTACCTGGGAGATCCCGGCGCGGACCCGATGGCGTACGAGCGCAGCTCGCTGCTGGCCGACGCGCCGGGGTTGTGCCGCCCGCTCATGCTGCTGCACGGCATGAGCGACGACAACGTCGTCGCCGCCCACACCCTACGCCTGTCACAGGCGCTGCTCGCCGCCGGCCGGCCGCACACGGTGCTGCCCCTGGCGTCGGCCACCCACGTCACCCGTGACCCCGCCCAGCAGGCCGGGCTGCTGCAGGTGCAGCTCGACTTCCTCCGCGCGTCGCTCGGAGAGTCGTCGCGCCCCGCCGTCGCGCAGTAGGGTTTCGCCCGTGTACCGAGACGACCAGTGCGCCGTGTGCGGCGCGGCCCTGCCGCCCGACCACGTCTACTGCCGCGAGCACGCGGCGGAGGTCGACGAGCGCCTGCACCGCGTCGGCGCCACGCTCGGACGGGTCCTCGACGACCTGCCGGAGCTCGCTCGCCTCGTGGGCGAGATCGCACCGGAGACCTGGGAGTGGCTGTCGGACGAGCAGGGTGTGGCCGAGGAGTGGCCACCCGCGCTCGACGTGCGCCTGAGCCTGCACGCCGACCAGGTCGACGTCGACGTCGACAGCGAGCCGGGACAGGTCCGCGTGGACCTCGCCACGGAGCTGCGTGACCTCGTCCAGGCGGCCACCGACGCGATGGAACGCGCCGAGCTGCGACGCGTTGCGCGGGCCTGCGCCGAGGCGAGTGGTGCCGATGCCGCCTACTGACCCCCGCGACCGCACCGGCAGGTCCACCACCGCCGAGATCCCCCTGGCGGGCCCACCGGAGCCGCAGCCGGGCACCCGTGCCTGGCTGGCCCCCGCCAGCGCCCTGCTCGGCACGCTGCGCCGGCCCCGGGTCGCACAGCTGGCGCGCTTCGGCATGGTCGGCCTGTTCGGCATCGTGGTCAACGTGGCGATCCTGCACGTGCTGCACTCCGTGCTCGGGTGGGGCTTCACCCGGTCGTCCGCGCTCGCGACCGAGGCCGCCATCCTGCACAACTACGTGTGGAACGAGCTGTGGACCTTCCACATCCGACGGCTCGATCTCGGGCGCCTGCTGCGGTACCAGATGTCGTCACTGCTGGCGGCCGGCGTCACGGTGGTCGTCGCCACGATCGTCAAGGAGCTCATCGACCCGCGCCTCGCCCAGCTGGTGGGGGTGCTCAGCGGCGCGGGGCTCAACTACGTCGTCAACGTGCGGTGGACCTGGGGACCGGCGGCGACGGTCTCCGATCTCGCGGAGTGAAGTGATGCTGGCAGACCAGATCCAGACCGACCTGCAGACCGCCATGAAGGCGCGCGACAAGCAGACCGTCGCCGCGCTGCGCATGGTGCTCGCACGCATCAAGGAGACCCGCACCTCGGCGGGCCACGGCGCCGAGGTGACCGACACCGAGGTGCGCGATCTGATCGGGCGCGAGGCCAAGCGGCGCGAGGAGGCCGCCGCCACCTACACCGAGCACGGTCGTCCCGAGCTCGCCGAGAACGAGACGGCCGAGCTGGCGGTGCTGCGCCGCTACCTGCCGACCCAGCTGACCGACGACGAGCTCGCCGAGATCGTCGACGCGACCATCGCCGACACCGGCGCCTCGGGTCCCGGCGACATGGGCCGGGTGATGGGCGCGATCATGCCCCGCGTGCAGGGCAAGGCGTCGGGCAGCCGCGTGAACGCACTGGTCAAGGACCGGCTGACCGCGACCTGACGCCGGGGGCGCCGGTCAGACCTCGTCGTCGCGGTCCTGCAGGTACCGCTCGAACGCGGCCGCCAGCTCGTCGCCGGTGACGCTCTCGGCGTGCAGCTCGTCCATCCCGTCGGGCTCGTCGTCCTCGGCGTCGACCCGCTGCTCCAGCTCGACGACGTAGGTCGACAGGTCCTCGTCGGCGGCCACGACCTCGGCGATCTCGCGCTGCTGCTCCGAGGCCGCATCCGACAGCGGCTGCAGGTCGATGTCGACGTCGAGCACCCGCGTGAGCACCTCGGCCAGCGAGTGCGCGGCCGACGCGTAGGTCGTGCTGGCCAGGTAGTGCGGCACACCCGCCCAGATGCTCCAGGTCTCGAAGCCCCGCTCGGTGGCGCGATGGGTCAGCACTCCGGTGATGCCGGTGGGGCCCTCGTAGTCGCTGCGCCGGACGCCGAGCGTGCGCACCTCCTGCAGGTTGGACCCGCGGCCCGTCAGGGGCACCGGGCGCGTGTGCGGCGTGTCGACCTGCAGCGCGCCCACGCAGACGACCGTCCGCACGCCGAGGTCACCCGCATAGCCCAGGATCGCCTCGGTGAACGTGCGCCAGCGCAGGTTGGGTTCGGTGCCCGACAGCAGCAACACGTCGCGATCGCCGACCTCCGCCAGGTGGAAGCGGTTGTCCGGCCACTGCAGGACCCGGCCGTTGCTGGGGTCGAGGTGCGTCGTGGGGCGGTTGACCTGGAAGTCGAAGAAGTCCTCGGGGTCGATCTGAGCCGTCGGGACCGCGTCGAGCAGGTGCGTGATGGCGTCGATCGCGCCGGTCGCCGCCTCACCGGCGTCGTTCCAGCCGGCGAACGCCGTCACCAGCACCCCGTCGCGCAGCATCCGGTCGGCGCGCAGTCGCTGGAGTGGTCCGTCGCCGACCATCAGCGCTTCAGCGCGCGGTCGTAGAAGTCGCCCAGCAGCGGCCTGACCACATCCGCTCGGGTCAACTGCACGTCATGGCCCCCATGCGGGATCACGGCCTCTTCGCTTTCGCCGAAGCTCTGACGCAACTCAGCGTACTGCGAGGGGTCAACCGTGGTGTCGCGGTCGCCGCGCATCAGCAGGACGGGCGCGTCGACCGCGGCGAACGCGTCGACGTCGACCTCGATCCGCAGGCCCTTCGAGTCGCGCAGGCACACGTCCCGCCACGAGTCCTCGTCGCCCAGCGGGGCGTGCAGCTTCGACAACGTCTTCGCCCAGAACGGGTAGTCCCGCTCGAGCTGGTCGGGGTGGAACAACCCCCGCCACGCTGACAACCCGTCGTGCTCGCGCACGCTGACCCCGATCAGGACCAGCGAGGCGACGACCTCCGGGGACCGCTCGACCAGTGCGAGCGCGGTGTGCCCGCCCATGCTGAAGCCCGCCAGGTGCACGGGCGCGCCGAGCTCGTCGACCAGGTCGGCGACGGCGTCGACCAGCACCTCACGGGAGTAGGCGTCGGGGTCGTCGAGCCTGCTGCTGCCGTGACCCGGTAGGTCGGGCAGGTGGACGCGGAAGCGGTCCTCGAGCGCCGAGGCCTGCTTGCCCCAGTGGTACTGGCCGGTGCCGATGCCCCCGTGGAGCATGATCAGGTTGGGGCCGTCCTCGGTCCCGCTGGTGTCGACGTGCATGTCGACAGGGTAGACCGCTGGACCATTGCCCACGCCCTCGCCGCGACGCCCAGCGGTCGCGGAGCGCCGGCGCACAAAGGCCACGGCGCCCCACGCGTACGGGGACGCGCCAGCGCACACACACCGCGACGCCCCGCGCGGACGGGGACGCGCCGGCGCACCACGCACCGACGTCAGGGTC
The DNA here is from genome assembly GCA_964450395.1 of uncultured Actinomycetota bacterium. Lineage (GTDB taxonomy): Bacteria > Actinomycetota > Nitriliruptoria > Euzebyales > JAHELV01 > JAHELV01. Next base: position 2,200 of record CAYVGE010000032.1, on the reverse strand, counting down.
GGAACGCGGTGCGGTGGTGCGCCGGGTGGGGGGTGCGCGGGTGCGTCGGTCAGAACGGCAGCGGTCCGGG
>CAYVGE010000032.1:0-2030 GCA_964450395.1 uncultured Actinomycetota bacterium | reverse complement strand
GTCCGGCTGCGGATCGCCCGGTGCCGTGGCGGTCACGTGGCGGTCCCGGTCGGCGTCTCGGATCCGGCGTGGTCGGCCGGCCGGCGGCTGGCGCACCCCGGGCCGCGCCGTAGCGCGCCGGGGCATGCTGTGCAGGGTGGTTCCGCGGCGCGTGAAGGTCATGCTGGCGTCGTCGTGCAGGACCGGGGCCCAGCCGCCCTCGTGCACCGCACGGTGGTGTGCGCTGCACAGGAGCGCCAGGTTCGCGAGCACCGTCGGCCCGCCGTCGACGCGGTGGTGGATGTGGTGCGCCTCGCAGACGTCCACGGGACGGTGACACGCGGCGAAGCGGCACCCGCCGTCGCGGGCGATCAGCGCCGCCCGCAGCGGCGCGGACACCCTGGCGTAGGGCTCGGCGGTGCCCAGCACGCAGGCTCCGTCGGTCAGCACCGGCCGGATCGTCGCGTCGCACGAGAGCCGCCGCGCCGCAGCAGGCGTCAGGCGGGGCGCCGGCCGATCCTGGCGCCACAGCAGCCGCGCGACGGCGCGCGTCTGTTGCAGCAGCATGCCGTCGAGACCGCGGTGGTCGAGGCCGTCGAGCGGCTCGGCCAGCAGGGAGATGTCAGTGACGACGATCATCTCGGGCCGCGCTGTCGACGGCGCCCCGCCGGCGGTTCCCCCGGTGGCGGCAGCGACGCCGTCCGCAGCGGGCGCACCCATGCCGCCTGTCGCATCGGTGGTGCTCGCGGCGTCACTGCTCGCCGGGTCGGCGGACGTGGTGCGGGTCACGCGTTGACGGGCCAACGCGCGCAGGGCCTCGACGTTCGACGCGATGCGCCGCCCCGTCGCATCGTGCGTCAACGACTCGATCGCGGTCTGCACCGCGGTGAAGGTCTCAGCATCCAACGTGGCGACGGCGGTGCCGCCGCCGTCCAGGCCGGGTTGGAACAGCAGCCGTTGCGCTGCGGCACTGCGGTCGACCCGGTCGCGCGCCAGATCGGGGCGGGCACGGTCGGCGGCGTGCTCGGCGTCGGCGACGAGGGTGTCGCCGTCGACCCGCGCCAGTCGCTCGTCGTCGCGCGAGATCACCTCGTCGAGCCACCGTCGCTGCTCAACGGTCAGCGACCGCGTGGCCGCGACGATCCCACGGACGGTGCCCCACGACACCACGCCACGCTGAAACGCGGCGAGCGTCGCGGGCATGTCGGCCAGGCGCTGCGCGGCGACCAGCAGCATGCCCGCGTCGGCGCCGGTGCGGCCCGCGGCGGCCCGTAGCCAGGACTCGACCGTCAACCCCTCGGCGGCGATCACCTGCGTCCGGTCGAGCCGCATGAGCACGGTGATGACGGTCGCGACGAGGCGGTCGACCGCCCGCAGCAGGCGGCCCGCCTCGGCCAGCCCGGACGCGTCCGTCCCGTCGTCGGCCCCCCGCCAGCTCGCCCGGATGCCACGGTCGGCGAGGTCCTCGGCGAGCTCGGCGATGACATCGAGTGGCTCTGCTGCCGGCACTGCGCTGGTGGCGGGGGACTCGGTGGTCATCGTGGCGCTCATGGATCGAACGTATGTTCTCCATCTCATGCCGTCAAGTGGTGTTTCAGCATCTGTGGACAACTCCCGCGATCCTCCGCCGCCGACCTGCAGACCTGGGTGATCACGGGCATGCTGGCCGCTGCACCGCTCCCCTTCCGACCGATCGCTTCGCATGAGCCTCACCACCGGAATCGTCGGGCTGCCCAACGTGGGCAAGTCCACGCTGTTCAACGCCGTCAGCGCCGCGGGCGCCGAGGCGGCCAACTACCCGTTCGCGACGATCGAACCGAACGTCGGCATCGTCGCCGTGCCCGATGACCGGTTGCCGGTGCTGACCCGGCTGGCGTCGGCGGCGCGCACCGTGCCGGCGGTGATCGAGCTGCACGACATCGCTGGGCTGGTCAAGGGCGCCAGCGTCGGTGAGGGCCTCGGCAACCAGTTCCTGTCGCACATCCGCGAGGTCGACGCGGTGATCCACGTCGTGCGGTGCTTCGAGGACCCCGACGTGGTGCACGTCGAGG
>CAYVGE010000031.1:0-24911 GCA_964450395.1 uncultured Actinomycetota bacterium | reverse complement strand
CCACCGCCGCGTACTGTCCCGACAGGCCGATCGACTCGCGCACCGCCTGCGGGTCGCGACGGACGTCGTGGCCGGCGACGGTCGCACCGCCCTCGTCGGGCTCGAGCAGCGTCGTCAGGATCCGCACCGCCGTGGTCTTGCCGGCGCCGTTGGGTCCGAGCACACCGAGGATGGCCCCCTCGGGCACGACCAGGTTGAGGCCGTCGAGGGCGACGACGTCGCCGTACCGCTTGACCAGGCCGTGCGCCGCGATCATGGCGCGCGCGTCACCAACGGTCACGCCTGAGGTCGTGGGGGTCATCCGAGCTCCTCTGCTCTGGCCGCCGTCGCGGCCCGGCGACCGTGGGGCGGCGCCAGTACGTCCCGTGCCGTCGCGGTGGCGACGACCGGGATGCACCGTACTGAGCGGTTCGGACAGCACTCGTCCTAAGCCGCGATAGGTTCTCTGGATGGACACCTCGGCGCGACTCCTGCGACTGCTGTCGCTGCTGCAGGCGCGGCGCGACTGGACGGGTGCCGAGCTGGCCGAGCGCCTCGGGGTGACGACCCGCACGGTGCGGCGGGACATCGAGCGCCTGCGCGACCTCGGCTACCCCGTCAACGCCAGCCGGGGCACGCCGGGCTACGAGCTCGCGGCCGGAGCGGCGCTGCCCCCGCTGCTGCTCGACGACGACGAGGCCGTCGCGGTGGCCGTGGGCCTGCGCACCGCCGTGCGCGGCGGCGTGACCGACGCCGACGCGTCGGCGACCAGGGCGATGGTCAAGCTGGAGCAGGTCCTCCCGTCACGCCTGCGCCACCGGGTGGAGGCCCTCCAGACCGCGGTCGTCGTCGTGCCCGAGCCGGGGCCGACCGTCGACGCCGAGGTGCTCACCGCCGTGGCCGGGGCCTGCCGGGACGCCCAGCGCCTGCGCTTCGACTACCGGACCCGCGAGAGGACAGCCGGGCTGCGCACGGTCGAGCCGCACCGGCTCGTGCAGGTCTGGGCCCGCTGGTATCTGCTCGCCTGGGACGTCGACCGCGACGACTGGCGAACCTTCCGGGTCGACCGCATGCGGCCCCGGACCCCGACGGGCCCGAGGTTCACCCATCGCGCCCCACCGGAGCCCGACGCGGCCACCTATGTGGCATCGCGGTTGTCGGCGGGTGCCGGAGGGCTGCAGGCGCGCATCGTGGTGCACGAGCCGGCGGCGTCGCTGCGCGCGCGCCTGTGGCCCGGGTGGGGCGAGGTCACCGAACGCGACACGTCGTCGTGCGTGCTGACGGTGCGTGGCCGATCGGTGCCGTCACTGGCGGTCCACATCCTCCTGCTCGACGCGGACGTCGAGGTCGACGGGCCGCCGGAGCTGGTCGAGCAACTACAGGTGCTGCGCGACCGGATCGACCGTGCCCTCACCGGCGGATCGGCGACGGCCTGAGGGCGAGCGGGACAGGGGCGCGGGCGCACGGTCGGCCAGCTCGTCAGGCCCGCATCTCCATCGTCGGACGCGGTTCGCGACGACCCAGCAGACGCCGAACCCCCCACACCGCGAGCTCCACCAGCCAGAACAGCACCAGCCAGACCTGCAGCACGATGGCGGGCAGCGCCAGGAACAGCACCGACGGCACCGCCACGACGGCGACGCGGGCGGCTTCGGCCGCGTCGGCGCCCTCGAGCCCGGAGGACAGGCGCACGGCGGCCCACATCATCCACCGGCGCACGAACGACACGCCGAGCTCGCGCATCGCGCGGCGGAACAGCCCGTCCGCGTCGGAGCGGCCCACCACGCCGCTGCGCACCAGGTGGTCGTGCAGGATCGCCGCGCGGGTGAACACGCCGTACCGCGGCAGGAGCCACACGAACACGCGGGGGACCGAGGCGAAGTCGGTGTGGAAGCCGGCCGGTACGGTGAACCGTTGGCGGTCGCCCTGGTACACGACCGGTTCGAGCAGCTCCCACGCGCGGGCGCCGACCTGGCGCGCCGCGACACCCCCGGTCACGAACGGCATGCGGGCTCCCTCGGCGGTCGACGTGGCGATCGGCGTCGTTCCTACCCGGTTCACGACCGGGTCGTGGCGCGTCCGCCGCCACGGCGGTGAGGTCCCCACACGGCGTCACCGCACGACTGCGGATGGTCACGCAGCAGCGCGTTGCCTGTACGGCGGGACATCCGGCGCCCCGGAGGCACCTTGTTTCAGGGGTACCCAGGATTGGTGGCGGGGCCTGGATCGTCGGTATGCTGCGCGCTGACCGCGCGGGTGGCGGTTCCGACGTCGCACCGCGTGCGGGGCGAGCGCGGCACAGCCTCCTCCCGCGGCGGGGTGGGGTCGGGACGGTGGGACGGAGACGGTCGCATGCGTAGGACAGTTGTGGCAGTGCTGGGGCTGCTCGTGGCGCTGGTGTCAGCCGCGCCGGTGGCGGCGCAGGAATCCGGGAACGCGCCGTCGGAGGTGACCTTCGTCCACGGCATCCGTGGCTTCTTCACGGACGTCTACCTGGACGACGAGCTGATCCTGGCCGGCTTCGCCCCGGAGCGCATCACCGAGCCGCTCGAGCTCGAGCCGGGCACGCACCGGATCGACCTGCGCGAGGCCGACGCCCCGGCCGACGCGGATCCGGTGGTCACCAAGGAGTTCGACGTCCCGGCGAACGGCAAGCTGACGGCGATCGCGCACTGGAGCGGCGTCGAGGACTGCATCATCACGGTGTACGACGAGTCCGGCGACTCGGCCGCTGCGGGCAAGGGCAAGCTGATCGCGCGTCACGCGGCGGCGACGGGCGATGTCGACCTGACGGTCGACGACGCCGGTGTAACGGAGTCGCTGGCGCCCGCCGAGCAGGTCGTCGAATCGGTCGAGCCGGGCTCCCACACGGTGGCGATGAGCGGGCTGGGCGAGGGCGGTTCCGGCTCCAAGAGCTCCAAGGTGCCGGTGCCCGAGGGCGGTGCGCGGGTCGTGTACCTGGTCGGCAGTGCCAAGGCCGATACCCTCGGCCTGCTCACGCAGACCATCAAGGGGCTGAACTCGGGCCCCGACAGCGTCCCCACCGGCAACAGCGGCCTGGCCGCCGCGCAGCAGCGTGACCTCACGACGCCGCTGAGTGCCCTCGCCGTGGCGGCGGTGGCGGGTGCGGGCGTGCTCGCGTCCCGGCGGCGCCAGGCCGTGACCGGCCGCTGATGTTCCGGCGGCTGACCGCCGCCGCACTGGCGGTCACGCTGGTCGGCGCACTCGTCGCCGTCGCGCTGCGGCTGACGTCGTCGTGGCCGGCCGACGCACTGCCCTCCCGGCTGACGGCACAGCGCGGGACCGGCTCCGCACCGGCGGGCGGCGGCCCCGTGACGGACGGCGCCTCGCCGGTACCGGTGCCGCCGTCCGCCCAGCCGCTGGCTCCCGACGGCAGCGGACCGGTGCAGCACCGTTCCGCGCGCATCGAGGACCTCGAGACCGAGCGCACCCCACGTCCGACCCGCCTGCGCATCCCCGCACTGGGCGTCGACGCGCCGGTCCGCGCCCTCGGCGTCGCGCCGACCGGCGAGATGGAGGTGCCCGCCGACGCGTCGACCGTCGCATGGTACGAGTACGGTCCGGGTCCCGGCCAGCCCGGGTCGGCCGTCCTGGCCGCACACGTCGACTACGACGGCGACCGTGGGGTCTTCTTCGGCCTGGCCGGCCTCACCGCCGGCACCGAGGTCCTCGTCGAGCTCGCCTCCGGCCGCCCGCTGCGCTTCGTCGTCAGCGAGCAGGCATCGATCGCCAAGGTCGCGCTGCCGATCGACGAGCTGTTCCGCCGGGACGGTGACCCCGTGCTCACCCTGATCACCTGCGGCGGCGAGTACGACGCCGCAGCGCGCTCGTACCGCAGCAACGTGGTGGTGCGCGCCGTGCCCGCCGGCAGCTGACGGCAGGCACGGCCCGATCGGAGGGAGCGTGCCGGCGGAGCTGGTCGCCGTTCGTCGCGCCGCTCGGCAGGTGACCACCACCCACGGCCCACGGGTCCGCCTCGGGGCGGGAATGCAGGGCCTCGCGCAGGTGTTGGCACGATCGACGGCGCCGACGCTAGAGTGGCCCTGACCCGCGGGCACCGTCACGGCAGACGTCGAGTCCGAGGGCGACCGCACCGCAGTCCGGGCGGCGACGCCGGCCGGACCGCAGCGAGGCACGCCGTGCCATGCGTCCCGCGGGGAGGGGGCCGCAGCTGCGACGGGCGCGCGGCCGCAGGAGGCCACGCGGACGGGTGCGGGGCCGTGGCACGGACGGTTCGGGTCGCGGCAGCCGACGACGCGAGGCGGACGTCGGCCGAAGGTGCACCACGGTCGAACGCGGCCGCATGGTCCAACGCGTCGCTGAGCGTGAAAGAGAGAGCCATCAGCACGAAGACACTCCCGAGGTCACTGGGTCCCCGCGAAGCCGAGGACCTCGCCCAGGCGCACCTGGACGGCCTGGCGACCGACGACGACATCGAGCTGCTCGAGGCCAACGAGGAGTTGTGGGTCGCAGCGCTCGAGACGCTGCGACGCCACGTCTCGGCGACCATCGGCCGCGTGGCGCGCGACGTCACGGGCCCCGAGCGCGGGCTCGTCCTGTCAGACTTCGAGGACGAGCGGCGACGCATCGAGCAGATGCTGTCCGAGCTGACCGGACAGACCTTTGCCGACGACGACGACGCCGCCGACGCCGTCGCCGACGCGACCGAGGACCGGTCCGAGGAGGGCGACGACGAGGAGGAGCTCGACGAGGGTCCCAAGACGGGCGCGCCGCAGCTCCAACTGTCGTGGCACGACGGTCGCATCGTGGCCTGGTCGGCCGCCCGCCGGGCCGAGCCCGAGGCGCGGGAGGCCGTGCTGGAGCGCCTCGCCGCGGCCGGTGCGTCGGTCGACCGGTGGGAGCCGCACGCCGACGTGGCACTGCCCGACGGCGCGCAGGCGCAGTCGGTTGCCGCACCGGTCCAGACGAGCCTGGGCTGGCTGGTGTCGCTGGGCGCCGGGTCGGTCGAGGACCGCGGTGCGAGCGTCGCGTGGCTAGGCGCTGCGGCCGCGCTGGCCGTGCGGCTGGTCGCCCGCGGGCGCGTCGTGCCGCAGCTGCGCAAGGTCGGCGACGGCCCTGGCAACCGCTCGCACTTCGCCGTGCACTGGGAGCCGACGGTCATCGACGCCGACGAACTGTCGACGTTGACGTCGGCGATGCCCGGCGCGATCGCCGCGCTCGAACGGCAGCGCGATCCGCGGGCCGTGACCCAGACCGTCGTCGCCGGATTCGTCGACGCCGTGTGCCGCGACGCTGCCGGCCGGGTGGAGGTGCCCTCGCCGCCGCCGCAGCCGAGGACCGCGTCGGACACCGCCGAGGCGCTGCTCGGCAACCTCGACGGGTCGTCGTTCGAGGCGCCCCACCAGCAGGGCATCGAGATCAGCAAGGGGCTGCGCACCTGGGCCGGCGGCGTGACGGGATCGTCGAAGGTCACCCTGACGATCCGGCTCGACACCCCCGACGACGGCGGCGCGTGGCTGGTCCGCACGCTGACCCCGGACAACGGGCGGGACGACGTGACGGTCGAGGCTGCCATGTCGCGCGCCAACCACAACCGCAAGGAGGCCCTCAAGCGCGAGCTCGAGCGCCTCGAGCGGCTCTACCCGCCGCTCATGCGCGGCCGCGACACCCGGCGCGGACAGGTCGTCCTCAGCCAGGACGAGGCCTGGGACCTCATGGCGACGGCCGGTCCGGTGCTCGACGCCGCCGGCTTCGATGTGCAGGTGCCGACACTGTCGCGTCGCAAGGCCACGCCGTCGCTGCGGGTCACCTCCACCGAGGCCGAGACCGCGGTGGGCGCCCAGCAGCTGACCGCGGTGCGCTGGTCCGCGGTGTTCGACGACGTCGAGCTGACCGTCGAGGACATCCAGCGCCTGGCCAGCGAGTCGCGGCCCATGGTCAGGTCCCAGGGCCGCTGGGTCGAGGTCGACCACGCTGACCTCGAGGCCGCCGCCGAGGCGCTGGCCGAGCGGGCGGACCGCACCCGCCTGACCGGCGCCGACATGCTCCGCTACGCGCTCGGCCTCGACGGCTCGGCCCTGGGCCATGCCGTTTCGGTGGCCGGCGAGGGTTGGGCCGCCGACCTGCTGCGCAGCGCGGGGAGCATCCCCCAGCACCCGCCGACCACCCCCGACGGCTTCACCGGCGAGCTGCGCGGCTACCAGGCCGACGCGCTGGCCTGGCTGGACTTCCTCGACAACGCGGGGCTGGGTGGCTGCCTGGCGCTCGACATGGGCCTCGGCAAGACGCCGACGGTGCTGGCGCACCTGTGGCAGGCCCGCTCGCAGGGCCCTGCGCTGGTCATCGCGCCGAGCGCCGTCGTCGGCAACTGGGAGCGGGAGGCCGGTCGGTTCACCCCCGGCCTGCGCACCATGATCCACCACGGCACCGACCGCGCGGGCGTGTCGTCGATCGGTGACGCGCTGGCCGACGACGACGTCGACGTGCTGATCACCACCTACGGCACGGCGGTGCGCGACATCGACGGCCTCGCCGACATCGAGTGGGGCAAGGTCGTGCTCGACGAGGCGCAGGTCATCAAGAACCCGGCCAGCGTCACGGCCCAGCAGCTACGGCGGCTGGAGGCGAGCACCCGGGTCGTGCTGACCGGCACGCCGATCGAGAACGGCCTGGGCGACCTGTGGGCGCTGATGGACTTCGTCAACCCCGGCCTGGTCGGCGACCGCGCGACGTTCGTCGCGCAGATGCAGCAGTCGGGCCACGCGGGCGCCGGCGGCGAGTCGGCGCTGCGCACCCTCAACGGCGTGCTCGTCTTCCGCCGTACCAAGGCCGAGCCGGTCATCGCCCGCGAGCTGCCCGACCGCATCGACAAGCTGAACCACTGCCCCATGACGGCCGAGCAGATCGGCCTGTACCAGGCGGTGCTGGACCAGCTGGTCGCCGAGACCGCCGAGGACGAGCTGGGGAACAAGCGCAAGGGCGCGGTGCTCGCCGCGATCACGGCGCTCAAGCAGATCTGCAACCACCCCGAGGCCTACACCGGCGACGGGGGCCCGCTGGAGGGCCGGTCGGGCAAGCTCGCCCGGCTGGAGGAGATCGTCGACGACGTCTTCCAGGCCGGCGAGCGGATGCTGATCTTCACCCACTTCGCGCAGTGGGGCGAGCAGCTCGCCGACCACCTGTCGAAGCGCACCGGCCTGCGGATCGACTGCTACCACGGCGGGCTGTCGCGGACGGCGCGCGACGACATGGTCCGCGAGTTCCAGGCCGGCACGGGACCGGGCGCGATGGTGCTGTCGCTGAAGGCGGGTGGCACCGGCCTGAACCTCACGGCCGCCAGCCACGTGGTGCTGTACGACCGGTGGTGGAACCCGGCGGTCGAGGACCAGGCCCGCGACCGCGTGTGGCGCATCGGGCAGGACAAGACCGTCATCGCCCACCGCCTGGTGTGCCCCGGCACCGTCGACGAACGGGTCGAGGAGGTCGTGGCCGGCAAGCGGCAGATCGCCGACCTCGCGCTGCCGAAGTCGAGCTCGGTCGGCGACCTCGACAGCGACCAGCTGCGCCGCGCGCTGGGGATCGACCGCGACGCGCTGCTGGCCGACGACGAGGCCGAGCCGGTCAGCGCCGGCGCCCGCTAGGCGTCTCCACCACAGCTTCCGCACCCGGACACCGGGCACACACAGCGACACCAGGGAGGGACCGCAGATGAGTGCACGCAAACGCAGTCGGCGGCGTCGCAGCCGCTCGAACCCCCACCAGGGCGCCCGGCGCAACGGCGGCCGGCAGCAGCGGCAGAGCGCCGCGGCGTTCTGGGGCGACGCGACGGCGCTGCCCGAGATGCAGCGCGACGTGCGGATGACGTCGGACCCGCCCGCGGTGCCGCGGTCGCTGGGTCCGCCACCGCTGCCCGGCCACGAGAACGTCGCCGAGCACTACTTCGCGGCGGTCTACGACCGCGCGGTCACGACGGCGGGGGCGCTGGCCGCCGCCGGCGGGATGATCGACCCCGAGGCGCTGGTCGACGAGCTCGGCCAGTAGCCGCCCTGCCCGGGCCGGCCGGGGTCGTTCCGAGGATCGGGCGCGCGCGACCGCGTCGGCACAGGTCCAGCCCGGTCCACGGAGAGGAACCTGCCATGGCACTGCGACGCGCGATCGGCGTCACCGAGTTCGGCGGGCCGGAGGCCCTGGAGGTCGTCGAGGTGCCGGTGGTCGAACCGGGTCGTGCCGATGTCCAGATCCGCGTCCACGCCGCGGCGGTCAACCCGACCGACACCGGCCTGCGCAGTGGCGCCTACGCCGGGTCGCTGCCGGCCGGGCCGCCGTACATCCCGGGCATGGACGCCGCCGGGCACGTCGAACGGGCGGGGGAGCTGACCGGGTTCCGCCGTGGCGACCGGGTGATGGCGGTCGCCAACCCCCTGCGGCCCGAGGGTGGTGCCTACACCGAGCTGCTGACCGTGCCGGCCGCCTCGGTGGCACCGATCCCCGACGGTGCGACGCTCGAGCAGGCGGCCACCCTGCCGATGAACGGGCTGACCGCCAAGGTGGCGCTCGAGATGCTGCGCCTGGAGCCGGGTCAGACCTTCGGGGTCACGGGCGCGGCGGGCGTGCTGGGCGGCTACGCGGTGGCGCTCGGACGGCACCTGGGACTGCGGGTGATCGCCGACGCGGCGCCCGACGACCGGGACCTCGTGCGCGGGTTCGGCGCCCACGAGGTGGTGCCGCGCGGCGACGACGTCGGTGCCGCGATGCGCTCCGTCGTCGCCGGTGGGGTCGACGGCATGCTCGACGCCGCCGTGCAGCGCGAGGCGGCACTGGCGGCGGTCCGCGACGGTGGTCGCATGATCTCGGTGCGCCGTGGGGACGTCACGACCGAGCGGGGGATCGACGTGCAGACCGTCAGGGTGTTCGACCACCTCGACGACCGCGCCGGGCTCGAGCTGCTGCACGACCTGGCCGGCGACGGCACCCTCGCGCTGCGCGTCGCGGGGACCTTCGGACCCCGGGAAGCGGCCGACGCGCACCGCCGGTTCGCCCAGGGGGGTGTGCGCGGCCGCTTCCTGCTCGTCTTCGGGTAGGCGGAGCGCGCCTCAGCCGCCGAGGAGCAGTGCGGGGATGAACACCAACGACGCCATGATGAAGATGGCGAACGCCGGCGGGTCGATGTGGCTGTCGCCGTGGATCAGGAACAGGCGGGAACCGAGCTCACCGACCAGCGCGGCAACGATGCCGGCCACGGCACCCACCAGGATGCTGCCGGTGGCGACCGCGGCGTACGACGCCGAGATCGTCATGTGGTGCGTCACGGGGAACTCCAGACCGAGCGCCAGGAACACCAGCGTCGCGGCCGAGATGCCGAAGCCGATGACGTTCGCGGCGGCGGTGGCCTCGGGGAACGCCGCCAGGATCGACAGCGAGGCGAACGCCGCCAGCAGCCCCGAGCCGAGCCCGATCACGCCCGCCTGCAACCAGTCCTGCTGGTACTCGACCCACACCTCGACCCCGCCGGGGGTGAAGCGGCCGCCGTTGTGCTCGGTGTTGCTGACCTTGCCGAGGATGCCGGTGCGGCCGAACATCACCCGCGCCGCCACGCCGGAGACGAACACGATGAAGGCGATCAGGTCGGTGATGCTGCCGACGAGCGGGGTCAGGAGCACCTGGAGCACGTAGCCGGCCGCGCCGAACACGCCGCCGACGATCAGCACGTCGGCTGTCGCGAGCGACGCGAGCGGCGTGATGATGTCCTTGCCGTTCTCCAGCTCGTTGCGCGTGCGGGCGTACGCCGCGGCCGCCGCGCCCCCGGCGAAGGAGACGTGCGGACCGAAGACCGGCCCGAACGCGATGTTGCCGAGGAAGTCGTACTCGGCCCCGGTCATCGACAGGCCGAGGCCGGCCAGCACGGCGAACCCGGTGAAGACGAACGCGGGGAGACCGCCGATCGCCGCACCGAACAGGCCTCCACCGAAGGCGCCGGCAAGCATGAGAAAACTGAAGTCCATCGTGCGTCTCCTGGCTCTGTCGACTCCCGCACCGCAGAAGCGGGACGAGTCCGGCACGCCCGGCTCGCGCCGGGTCGAAGCCGTTGTGGATCATGAACGATCATTTGCAGTCTGTCACTGGGCCTCCCGTTCGGCCAGTACCCGGGCGACGGCGGCGGCGCACAGCGCCATCGACACCGCACCGGGGTCAGGGTTGCCGACGCTGCGGTCGGCCAGGGGACGGGCGCGGCCGATCTTGGGCCGCAGGTCCGCTGTCGCCTGCGCGCGCTCGTCGGCGACGTCGGCGGCCGCCGCCCAGGCGGTGGCGAGGTCGTCGCCGGCACCCACGCGCTCCTCCAGGTGGTCGGTGAAGGGCACGAGCGCGTCGAGCAGGGTCTTGTCGCCCACACTGGCCTTGCCGACCGACTGCAGCTTGTCCGCGCCGGCCCGGACGGCGGCGGCCACGCGCTCGGCGGTCGCCTCCTCGGTGTTGCCGAGCGTGCGACCGACGGCGCCGAGCAGCTCGCCCCACAGCATGCCGCTGGTGCCGCCGGCCCTGTCCCCGAACGCGAAGCCGGCAGCGTCGAGCACCGCACCGGCGCCGCCCTCGGCGTCGTCGGCCGCGGCGGCCGCGGCGCGGAAGCCGCGGACCATGCCGGCACCGTGGTCGCCGTCACCCGCGACGGCGTCCAGCCGGCCCAGCTCGTCCTCGTTGGCCTCGACCGCCTCGCGCATCGCGTGCAGGGCGGTGCGCACGGTGTCGGCGTTGCGGCGTGACGCCTCCGTGGCCTCCTCGGCGGCGCTGTCGGCCAGCGATGCTGCGGTCGCGGCCGCGCCCGTCGCCTCGAAGTCCGGGGTGCCGGCGTCGCCGACGTTGCCGCGGCGGAAGGCCGCCGAGTCGGCCGGGGCGGTCCACAGCTCCTCGAGCTCGTCGTCCAGCCACGTCAGCGTCAGCGAGCACCCGGCCATGTCGAGGCTCGTCACCAGCTCGCCGACCTCGGGCATCACCACGGTGCACCCGGCCTCCTCGAGCAGCGGCAGCACCTTGCCGTAGAGCAGGAACAGCTCCTCGTACTTGGTCGCCCCCAGCCCGTTGAGCAGCACCGCCACTCGGCCGTCGGTGCCCTCGGGCCGCTCCTCCAGCAGCGGGTCGACCAGGGTGCGGGCGAGCTCGCTGGCGGTCATGGCCCCGACGGTCTCGACGCCCGGCTCGCCGTGGATGCCCAGGCCGAGCTCGATCGTGCCCTCCTCGACGGTGAACAGCGGCTCGGATTGGCCCGGCAGCGTGCACCCGGCGAAGGCGACCCCGAGGGTGCGGGTGACCTCGTTGGTGCGCGTCGCGACGCGCTCGACGTCGTCGAGCGACCAGCCCCGCTCGGCGGCCGCGCCGGCGATCTTGAACACGCTGGTGTCACCGGCGATGCCGCGGCGCTTGTGCTCCTCGCCGACGTCGGCCGACGCGACGTCGTCGGTGACCAGCACGGTACGGCAGTCGATGCCCTCCTCGCGCAGCCGCTCCTGCGCGGCGTCGAAGTTCAGGACGTCGCCGGCGTAGTTGCCGTAGCTGAACAGGACGCCGGCGCCGCCGTCGAGCGCCTTGGCGACCAGGTAGGCCTGCTGGGTCGACGGCGACGTGAAGATGTCACCCATCACCGCGCCGTCGGCGAGGCCCGCCCCGACTGTCCCGCAGAACGCGGGGTAGTGCCCGGAGCCGCCGCCGATGATGAGGCTGACCTTGCCCCGCCGCGCGCCGCCCCGGCGCATCACCCCCGAGGCGCCCGGCACCCGCTCGACGTAGCGGCCGTACGCCGCGGCGAAGCCGGCGGTCATGTCCTCCTTGAACTCGGCGGGGTCGTCGAAGATGCGGGTCATGGTCGGTTCCTTGTCGTCGGCGGTGCACAGGCAGCGCGGGGTCGGGCTCGGGATGTCGCGGGCGGCGCGGGACGGGTCACGGCAGCACCGCGACCTTCAGCGCGTCGCGGGCCACCACGGTCGCGATGGCGTCGTCGATGTCGGCCAGGGCGAAGCGGTGCGTCACCAGCGAGGCCGCGTCGATGTGGCCGCCGGTGATGAGCTCGACGGCGGCCCGGTACTCCCGCCGTCGCAGGTTCGATGAGCCCGAGATCGTCACCTGCCGGTAGTGCACGGCGTTGGCGTCGATCTCCGCACGCCCCCCGTCGGCGATGCGGGCGAAGACGTTGACGGCGCCGCCCGGGCGGGCGAGCGCGATCGCGTCGTCGACCAGCCGCGGGGCGCCGGCGCAGATGAACACCACGTCGGCACCGGCGCCGCGTGACGCCTCCCGGACGGCCGCGGACAGATCCTCCGACGTCGGGTCGACGGTGACGTCGGCGCCCAGCCGCCCGGCGACGGCGCGGCGCTCGTCCGACGGCTGGCTGACGACGATCTGTGCGGCACCCGACAGGCGGGACGCCTGCAGGTGCAGCAGGCCGATCGGGCCGGCTCCCATGACGACGACGGTGTCGCCGGGGCGTACCGGCGTCGCGGCGTGGCCGGTCAGCACGCAGCCCAGCGGCTCGGCCAGCGCCAGCTGCTCGGGCGGCACCTCGACGCGGGTCGGGATCAGCGTGTCCGCCTCGATCGCCGCAGCGGGCACCAGCAGGTGGTCGGCCAGGCCGCCGTCGATGGCGTAGCCGACGATGCGCAGGTGCTCGCACAGGTGCTCCAGGCCGCGGATGCACGGCCCGCAGCGCCTGCACGGCACGCCGGGCATCAGCGCGACCTGCCCGCCGACCTCGAAGCCCTCGACGCCGGCACCGATCGCCGCGACCCGGCCGGCCACCTCGTGGCCGGGCACGACGGGTAGCTCGACGCCCGCCTGCTTCTCCCCGGTGATGATGCGGACGTCGGTCGGGCACAGGGTGTTGGCGGTGACCTCGAGCAGGACCTCACCCGGGCCCGGCTCCGGCGTCGGCGCCTCGTCGAGGATCAGGTCGTCGAAGTCGCGGAGCAGTGCCCGGTGCACGTGGATCCCTTCAGCTCGTGCGTCGCGCCGGACCCGGTGTCCGGCGCGGCGGTGGTGGCTGTGGTCTGGTGGGGGCTCGGTCCGGGGTCAGCGCTGGCCGCGGAAGCGGTCGTCGACGGCCTTCATCTTCTCGACCTTCGGGGCCGATCCGCCGCCCTCGAACTCCGACGCCATCCAGTGGTCCACGACCTTCTCGGCGGCCTGCGGCGCGATGACGCGGGCGCCCATGGTCAGCACCTGCGCGTCGTTCGACTTCCGCCCACGCTCGGCGGAGTAGGCGTCGTGGGCGGTGACGGCGCGGACCCCCGGCACCTTGTTGGCGGTGATGGCCATGCCCAGGCCGGTCCCGCAGATCAGCAGGGCGCGGTCGTGCTCGCCGCGACCGACGGCCTCGGCGACCTCGGAGGCCACGTCGGGGTAGTCGACCCCTTCGCCGTTCCCGAAGTCCTTCACGTCGAAGCCCGCGTTGCGCAGGTACTCGGCCAGGTGGTCCTTCAGCGGCGCGCCGGCTTCGTCGGCGCCGATGGCGATCTCGCTCATGATTGGTGCTCCTCGTGGTGGAGACGGGTGTCCCGTGACGGGACCGGTGGTACGAGGGTTCCGCGGCGCGATGGCCGACAACCGCCGGTCACACCACGCCCTCCTGATCGGCGACGTGCTCGACCGCCGCGTCGAGCCGGGGGTACAGGTCCGACAGACGGCCGTACAGCTCGCGGTACACGTCGTAGAAGCGGTCGTAGACCTGCGACCGCTGCTCGGTGGGCTCGACGGTGCGCGCGATGCCGGTCATCGCATCGGTCGTCTCGCGGATGTCGGTGGTGCCGGTCAGCCCCACCGCGGCGGCCGCCAGGATCCCGGCGCCCAGCGCGGTCGTCTCGGTCGCCCGGCACAGCGCGACGGGCTTCCGCGTGACGTCGGACACCATCTGGGCCCACAGAGCGCTGCGCGAACCGCCGCCCATGGCGTAGAAGCGGTCGATCGGCGTGTCGAGCACGGCGTCGACGCCCTCGGTCTGCAGGCGCAGCTCGTAGCTGACGCCCTCCATGATCGCCCGGTAGAAGTGCGCCTTGCCGTGCGAGCCGTGCCAGCCGAACATGATCCCACGCGCCAGCGGGTCCCAGTTGGGGGTCTGCGAGGCGTTCCAGTACGGGACGAGCAGCAGCCCGTCGGCGCCTGGTGCCACGTTGCCGGCGGCGGCCTCGAGCACCTGCTCGTCGGACAGGCCGAGGCCGAGCCGGGGCAGACCACCGAAGTGCTCGACGTACCACGACACCATGTAGGTGCCCGCCGACAGCAGCGTCTCGTAGATGTAGGTCCCCGGCACGCCGCCGAACATCGTCCGGAACGCCCGGTCGTAGCGGTACGCGTCGGCGTAGGTGCCCGCGACCATCGCGGTGCCCAGGTTGAGGTACGCCCGGCCCGGTCCGGTGACGCCGGCACCCAGTCCGGCGCTCTGGCCGTCGCCCAGGCCGGCGACCACGGGCAGGCCCGCCGGCAACCCGACCTCCTTCGCGGCCTCGGACGTCAGCTCGCCGGTGACCTCGCCTGGGTCGACGACCCCCGGCAGCTGGCCGGCCTCGAGACCGACGAGGTCGAGCAGCTCGTCGGACCACCCGCCGTCGCGCATGTCGACCAGCCCCAGCGGGTCGGCGCTGCCGCGGCTGGTGATCCAGCCGCCGGTGAACGCGTGGACCAGGTAGCCGTGGACGTCGACCACCATCGAGGCGCGGTCCAGCACGTCCGGCTCGTTGTCGCGCAGCCACAGCAGCTTGTAGAGCGCGGGGGTGACGTCCGGCGGCTTGCCCGACAGCTCGTGCAGGCGGTCGGACCCGTGCTCGGCGATCTGCTTGGAGGCCCGGCTGTCGACCCACAGGATCGCCGGGCGCAGCGCCGTGCCGCTGTCGTCCAGGCAGACGAACGACTCGCGCTGGTGGGTGATGCCGATCGCTCTGACGCGGTCGGCGTCGACCTGGGACACGGCCGCGGCGACCGCACCCATCGTCGACGTGCGCCACTGCTCGGCGTCCTGCTCGTGCCAGCCGGGGCGGGGTCGCGAGAGGTCGAACGTCTGGCGGCCTTCGGCCACCGGACGCCCCCGGCCGTCCCAGACCACCGCCTTGGTCGCGGTGGTCGAGCAGTCCAGGCTGACAACGTAGCCCTCGGTGGTCACGGGTGGCTCCTCGGTGTCGTGTGGTGGTGCGACCGGGCGGTCGTGGCCGCGTCGGTGCCCGGGTGCGCGAAGGTCGTCACGGCGCTGCCGGCAGGGCTGCCTCGACGATGCGCCCGAGCGGGTCGTCGGCGCCGTCGATGACGTCGTTGATGGCGTGCAGCAGCGGCAGCCGGTCGCGCAGGTCCGGGACCCGCCGGGCGATGAGCTCGATGGCGAACCCGCAGGCCGGGACGCCCTCCACGGTCTGCTCGGCGTCGCGCATCTCCTGCAGCGCCTCGGCGGCCGGCTGGCCGGCACCGATCCGGGCGCCGTAGCGGCCGTTGCGACCGGACAGCCCGGTGACCTCCAGGTCGCCGACGCCGGCCAGGCCGTACGCGCTCGTCACGTCGCCGCCCAGCGCGCCCGCCAGCACGGCGAGCTCGGTGATCGCCTGTGCGAAGGTCGCGGCCTGCAGGTCGTGCCATGGAGCACCGTCGCGCTCGCCGCGTCCCCGGGCGATGCCGAGCGCGATCGCGTAGACGTTCTTCAGCGCTGCGCAGATCTCCACGCCGACCTCGTCGCCGGTGGTGGCCGGTCGGTAGGCCGCAGTCGCCGCGTGGCCGGCCGCCGCGGTGGCGTGCGCGGGGTCCAGGCTGGCGAGGATCGCCGCCGTCGGCCGCGCCGCGGCCACCTCGTTGGCCTTGCACGGTCCACCGACCGCGACGATCGTCGGTTCGGTGCCGGTGATGTCCGACACGGTGGACCGCACGACGTCGGGCAGCAGCCGGACCTCGTCGCCGATGGGCGCGAAGCCCTTGCTCGTCAGCAGCACCCGATCGGTCCGGGCGAGCCCGGGGGCCGCCAGCTCGGTCACCGTGGGCACGCCCTCCGACGACACGGCCAGGACGGCCACGTCCGCGCCGTCGAGCGCCCCGTCGAGGTGGTCGCTGTCGTGCAGCGTGGTGCCGTCGGCCAGCTCGACGTCGGTCCGGGGATGGGGTCGGCCCGCGCGGCACGCCGCGAGCAGGTGGTCGTCGAGCCACGTGCCCCACAGCCGGACCTCGTGGCCGCGGGTCCGCAGCGGCGTGGCCAGGGCAGAGCCCATCGCGCCCGCGCCGAGGATCGTGACCGTGATCGCATCGCTCATCCGCGCCGGTCCCGAGGCAGCGCGGTCCGCAGGGCGTCGTCACACATGCCTCCGATGATCGGCAGAGGTCAGCGGCTGAGGCAATGCCCAGTCAGTCTGTCGATACCGACGTGGGCATCCCTGTGCGCCAGGTCCCGTCCGGATGACACTCGGTGGTCGCGTCGGCTGGTGGCCGCGGCGCGTCGGGCCCGACGGTCGGTGTGCCCGCAGGTCGTGGTGGCGTGCTGCGCCACCTGCCGTGTCAGCGGCCAGACTGGAGGGAACGCCTGCCGTCGGCCGGTGCCGTCGGCGGCATGCTGTCGCACCGCGCCCTGATCCGACCGAAGGCGGACGAGTGGACGAGACGAGCACCGACCGGCCCCGCACCGTCCGCGCGGTGCAGGCCAGCCTGCCGGGCATCGCCCTCGTCGGGCTGGCCGCCGCACTGTGGGGCACCGACGGCCTGTTCCGGCGTGGCCTGGCGCTCGAGCTGTCCGCCGCGACCGTCGTGGCGTGGGAGCACGCCATCGTCGTGCTGCTCCTCACGCCGCTGGTCGCCCGGACATGGCGGACGTGGCGGGCCATGCCGACCCGCGACCGCGTCGCCGTCGTCGTCATCGGCGTGGGCGCGTCCGCCGTGGCCACCACCCTGTTCACCGCGGCGTTCCGCTTCGGCGACCCGGTCACCCCGCTGCTGCTGCAGAAGCTGCAGCCACTGGTCGCCGTCGTCGGCGCGCACGTGCTGCTGGGGGAGCGGATGGGCCCCCGCTACTGGTGGTTCCTGGCGGGCGGGCTCGGCGGTGCGTGGCTGATCACGTTCGCGGACCCGACCGCGGTCACCGCTCCGGCCGCGGCGGCCGGAGCCTTCGCCGTCGGCGCCGCGGTCCTCTGGGCGCTCGGCACGGTGCTCGGGCGCGGCCTGGCCACCCAGGTGCCCTTCGCCGAGCTGACCACCATGCGCTTCGTGTTCGGCCTGCCCGCCGCAGCCGCCATCGCCGTCGGCATCGACGGGCCCGGCGCGCTGGTGATCACCGGCGGCGAGGTCGCGCCGCTGGTCGCACTGGCGCTGGTGCCGGGGCTGGCGGGGCTGCTGCTGTACTACCGCGGGCTGCGGACCACGCCGGCGAGCGCGGCGACCATCGCCGAGCTGACGTTCCCGCTGACCGCCATCGCCCTCGGCGCGGTCGTCTTCGGCGAGACGCTCACGGCCACGCAGTGGGCCGGCGCGGCGTTGCTGGTCACGACCATCACGGTGATGGCCCTGCTGGCCCGCCGCGGCAACCGGGGACTGGGCGTCGAGCAGCGTCGGCCGGCACTGCTCGCCCGCGAGGGCCCCCTGTCACGTCCGGAACCCGCCGCCAGCTGACCCCGCGGCCGCGCGGTGGGACCGGTCAGTCGGGGCGGCGCTCGAGGCGGGCGCGGGCGCCGGGCGGGACGTCGACGGCGGTCGGCATCCGCACGGGCGTGATCGTGACGGCGCCGTCGACGAAGGCGCCCACGTCGGTGCCGTCGAGCGGGCCGAGGGCCTCGACCTCCAGCAGGTCGTGGCGGTAGCGACCGGCCCCGACGGCGTCGAACAGCCGGCCGTAGCCGGTGCGGGCCAGCGTCGTGACCCTGCGCGGTGTCGTCGCCGTGGCGTCCCACGGCAGGTTCACGCTGATGACGTCCGCGGTGGCCGGCAGATCGGTCGCCAGCAGGTCGGCGAGCACGTCGGTGCACACCGCGGCGATCCGCTCCCACACCTCCGCCGCCAGCTCCGTCGCCGCCTCCCGCCGCCAGCTGGCGTAACGCGTCCGTCCCACGCCGGTCGAGAAGGCGACGGCCGGCAGCCCGCAGATCCAGCCCTCGACCGCGGCGCCGACGGTGCCCGACGACAGCAGGAACGCGCTGCCGTGGTTCAACCCGAGGTTGATGCCCGAGACGACGACGTCGGGCGGTGACGGTCGCAGCGTGTGCACGCCCAGCTGGACCGCGTCGGCCGGGTACCCGGTGCAGGTCGTCATGGCGACCCCGTCGCGCTCGACGACGGCGGTGGCGACCTCCCCCGCCCGCGTGATCGCCTTGCCGATCCACGAGCGCTCGCCGTCGGGCACGACCACGTCGACCGCGGCCAGCGCGGCGAGCGCGCGGGCGAAGGGTGCCAACGCCGGCGAGTCGACCCCGTCGTCGTTGGTCAGCAGCAGGTCCATCGCGGGGTTCCTTCCGGTGCGGCGGGCAGCGACAGTGTGACGCACCGGCCCGGCGACACCGGGGGGCGGAGCGTTACCCGACGGTTACGTCGCTGCGAAGGCGCCGCGACGTCCCGGCACGACGATGGGGACCACGCAGGAGGGCCCGACCTCCTGCCCGCCGGTCCACCGGCCTGCTGAAGGAGGCCACCGATGCTCCCCACCGCCCCACAGCGCCGGACCCGCGGCACGTCGCCCCGGCGGCGCACCCTGCGGACCGCGCTGGCGCTCGTGTCACTGCTCGCCCTGCTCGTGCCGGCCACGGCCGCCGGCGCGACCCCGGGGCTCAACCCCGACGACGCCGCCAGGGTGCAGGTCTACTTCACCCCGAGGGGCAGCGAGTGCGATGTGCTGTCGCCCCGCACCCGCTCCGTCGAGAAGCCTGCCGTGGCGACGAACGCCCTGCGCAGCCTGCTCGCGGGCCCGACGCCGTGGGAGCGCCGGCACGGTGTCACGAGCCTGCTGTTCTCGGAGGAGACCGCCGGCACGCTGCGGTCGGTCGCGATCCGCAACGGTGTGGCGCACGTCGACCTCTCCGACATCCGCCCGCTGCTGCCGGAGGCGACGACCCCCTGCGGCCGGACGAGCCTGCTCGGTCAGCTCGACACGACCCTCGAGCAGTTCCCGACGGTCCACGCGACCCGCTACGCGATCAACGGCAGCCAGGAGACTTTCTACCACTGGCTCGGCGTGGACGTGCCCGGTCGCAGCACCGTCACGACCACCCGGGGCTCGCTGGACAACACCAGCGCGCTGCACCGCTGGCGGGGCGCCGACACCACGCTGACGCGCGTGCGGGTCGGCCGGCACCGCGGCTTCGACCGGGTCGTGTTCCAGTTCGACGGCGGCCGGCCCGCGTACCACATCGGGTACCGCGGGGTCGCGGTCAAGGGCGGCAGTGGCCAGCCGATCGCTCTGCTCGGCACGACGGCGCTGCAGGTCGGCCTGGGCGCGCACTCCGTGGACCTGTCGGCGGCCGGGTTCCCGACGACGTTCCGGCCCACGCGGGCGCTGACGCCCCGCTACCCGGCGCTGCGCCAGGTGCGCTACGGAGGCGAGTTCGAGGGACTGGCGACGTTCGGGGTCGGCCTCCGGGGGCGCAGCGGCTTCCGGGTGCTCGAGCTGCGCAACCCGACCCGGCTGGCGATCGACATCGCGCACGACGTCGAGGTGCGTCGCCTGCGGCGCGGGCTGCGCGGCGCCGACGTCCGTGACTGGCAGCAGCAGCTCAACGCGGTGCAGACCGGTGCGTTCGCGTCGTCGCGGCGCCGCGCGCGACCGCTGGCCACCGACGGGGTGTTCGGCCGCTCGACGCACGTCGCCACCAAGACGTTCCAGCGGGCGGAGGGCCTGCCGGTGACCGCGAAGGTCGACGGGCGGACCCGCACCGCGATGCGCCGGGCGCTGTGGCGGGCCTCGCGGATCAGCCCGTGACACCGCAGCCGTCCCCGCGGCCCACGTCCGACCATCCGCCGGTCGGGCGTGGTCCGGCGCCCACGGGCGACGACGCACCCGCCGTGGGCGTGGGCGGCCGTGCCGCGCCCGTCAGGTCGAGCCGGCCTGCAGCAGGTGCGATGATCGGGCAGATGGCCGCGATCCTGCTCGTCGAAGATGACGCATCGACCCGTGAGGCGGTGACGATGGCGCTCGAGGGGTTCGGCCACCGGGTGACGTCGGCCGCCACCGGCGACGAGGCGCTCGAGCGCTGGCGCCGGTCCCGACCCGACCTCGTGCTGCTCGACGTCATGCTCCCCGGCCGCGACGGCCTGGAGGTCTGCCGGGAGATCCGGCACGAGGACCGGGTGCCGATCATCATGTTGACGGCCCGCAGCGATCCGATCGACGTCGTGCTCGGGCTCGAGTCGGGCGCCGACGACTACGTCACCAAGCCGTTCGAGACCCGCGTGCTGCTGGCGCGGATCAAGGCGGTGCTGCGGCGCGGTGACGCCCCGACCGACTCGGCGGTGCGCCGGTTCGGCGACGTCGCGATCGACCCCGTGGGCATGGTGGTGACCCGTGGCGGCGAGGAGGTGCACCTCACGCCGACGGAGCTGCGGCTGCTGCTGGAGCTGTCGCGTCGGCCAGGTCAGGTGTTCACCCGCGAGCTGCTGCTCGAGCGCGTGTGGGACTACGACTACCTGGGCGATTCGCGGCTGGTCGACGTCTGCGTGCAGCGCCTACGCGCCAAGGTCGAGCAGGACCCGTCGGCGCCCGAGCTGATCCAGACGGTGCGGGGCGTCGGCTACAAGCTGGTGGACCCGAGGTGACGGCGGTCCCGCTGCGCGGCGCTGGTGGCGCCCACCAGCCGGCCGGCCACGCCGTGGCGGGCGGACGCACGGGCGTCCGGTGAGCCGCCGCCGCCGGCCGCTGGGCCTGCGCGCCCGGCTGGTGCTGGCCTTCGCGCTGGTCGCAGCGCTGGTCGCGGTGGCGGTCGCGGGCATCTCGTACGTGGTGGTCCGTGACCTGACGCTGCGACGGGCGACCGACAGCGCCGCCCGGGAGGCGCGGGTGGTGTTGGAGGAGGCCGCCGTCGAGTTGACCGCCGACCCGTCGCGCGACGGGCTGCAGCGGTTCCTCGCCGGCCTGGAGCGCGCCGGGCGCTTCGAGGTGGTGGCGGTGTCGGGTGGGGCCTCGGAGACCACGACGATCTCGCTGACGGCCGACTCGATCCCCACCGCGCTGCGCGCACCCGTCGACGCCGGTCGCGTCGCCGCCGTGCGTCGGACGAGCGGTGGTGAGGCCACCGTCGTCGTCGGCGGCGCGGTGCAGCCCGACGGGCCCGAGCTGTACCTGTTCTTCCCGCAGCGCGAGCTCGCCGGTGACCTGCGCCTGCTGGCCCGGGTCCTGGCCGCGACCAGCGGGCTGGCCGTCATCGTGTCCGCCGTGGTCGGGGCCGTCGCGGCCTCGGGCGTCCTGCGTCCCATCCGGCGCACGCGGGCGGCCGTCCGCGAGGTGGCCGCCGGCGACCTCGACGTGCGCCTGCCCGAAGCGGGCGGCGACGAGCTCGCCGAGCTCGCCCGCGCGTTCAACACGATGACGGCCGCGCTGCGGCGCACCATCGGGAACCTGCGTGAGCTGGAGGCCGGCCAGCGCCGGTTCGTGTCGGACGTCTCCCACGAGCTGCGCACGCCGCTGACGGCGCTGACCACCGCCTGCGACGTGCTCGACGCCAACCGCGACGGCCTGACCGACGCGGGCCAGCGCGCCGCCCGGCTGGTCGTGGTCGAGACGCGGCGGCTGTCGGCGTTGGTCGAGGACCTCATGGAGATCTCCCGCATGGACGCCGGCGCCGCCGAGATGACGCTCGAGCGCGTCGACGTGGTCCGCAGCATCTCCGGCGCCCTGCGGTCCCGCGGCTGGGACGACGAGGTGGCCGTCCACGCCGACGACCGGCCCGTGACCTACATCGACGCGCGCCGGCTGGACGCGATCGTGGGCAACCTCGTCGGCAACGCGCGGACCTACGGCGGCCCGCCGGTCTCGGTGACCGTGCGGTCGACCGACGACGCGGTCGTCGTCGACGTGACCGACCACGGCGACGGCATCGCCCCGCAGCACCTCTCGCGGATCTTCGACCGCTTCTACAAGGCGGACCGGTCGCGCAGCAGCGGCGGGACCGGGTTGGGGCTGGCGATCGCCCGGGAGAACGCCCGCCTCCACGGCGGCGACATCACCGCCGTCAGTGGACCCGGCGAGGGCGCAACGTTCACGCTGACGCTGCCGCGGCGGGGGGACGGCTGATGGATCGACCGGCACGACGGCTGCGCACCCTGGCCACGGCGGTGGTGACCATGCTGGCACTGACCGCGTGCGGGCCATCGGCCCGGGTCACCGACGTCGGCGCGGCGCCGACCCGTCCCGCGCCCGACGGTGCCGCAGCGTCGGCGCCGCCTGGCGCCGCCGTGGCCGGATCGGAGCCGGCACCCGGCGAGGCGATCCCGTCCGAGCCGGCCCCACAGCCGCAGGGAACCACCACCCTGCGCGTCTGGCTCGTCAGCGGCGAGCGCGCCGTGCCCGTGCTCCGGCAGGTGCCGCGGGTGCCGCGCATCGGCGCAGCGGTGCTCGAGGAACTGCTGGAGGGCCCGACATCCGCGGAGGCGGAGCGCGGGCTGTCGACCGCGATCCCGGTCGGCACCAGGCTGCGGGGCCTGACCATCACCGGCGGTGTCGCGACGGTCGACCTGTCCGGCGACTTCGAGGAGGGCGGTGGCACGCTGGGCCTGACGCTCCGGCTGGCGCAGGTCGTGTGCACGCTCGACCAGTTCCCGACCGTCGACGGCGTGCGCTTCGCCCTCGACGGCGCCGTCGTCGACGTCTTCTCCGGCGACGGCCTGATCATCGACGAGCCCGTCGCCTGCAGCGACTACGCCGAGGTCGCCGATCAGTAGCGGGCCGGCCGACGGCCACGCCGGCCCGCGCGATCGCGTCCCACCCGATCGGCGCGGACACCGGACCGGCGGGCGCACCGCGCTGGTCAGTCGGTGCCGGCGTGCTGGTGGTCGGGCTCTGCACCGGGCTCGTGCTCGCACTCGTGGCACTCGAGCTCGAGGGTGGCGTGCAGGATCGAGAAGCGCTCCGCGAGGGCCTCCTTCAGCCGGTCGCCGCGCGCCTGCGCCTGGTGCAACGTCGGTTGGTCCTCCAGCACGACGTGGGCCGACAGCGCCGTCGACTCCGACGTGAGGTGCCACAGGTGCAGGTGGTGGACCGATGCCACGCCGGGCTCGGCCTGGAGCCACCCCTCGACGTCGGCGGGGTCGAGGTCGTCGGGTGCGCCCTCCAACAGCACGTGCGTCGTGTCGCGCAGCAGGCCCCAGGCGGTCGAGATCACCAGCAGCCCGATGCCGATCGACGCCGCAGCGTCGACCCAGTCGGCGCCGAGGAAGGTGACGGCGAGGCCGGCGACGACCGCGCCGCCCGAGCCGGCGGCGTCGGCGAGCATGTGCGTGTAGGCGCCCCGCATGTTGAGGCTGCGCCCGGACGCGCGGGCCAGCATGACGGCGCTGACGACGTTCACCAGCAGGCCGAGCGTCGCCACGATCAGCAGGCCGGGCCCGACGACGTCCGGCGGGTCCCCGATGCGCTGCACCGCCTCGAACAGGATCCAGCCGGCGGACGCGAGCAGCAGCACCCCGTTGGCCTGGGCGCCGAGGACCTCGGCGCGCTGGAGCCCGAACGTGTGGCGCACCGAGGCGGGGCGCTCGATCAGGTGCTGGGCCAGCAGGGCGATCCCGAGGCCCGCGACGTCGGACAGCATGTGGACGGCGTCGGCCAGCAGCGCCAGCGATCCGAAGACGACGCCGCCGACGAACTCCGCGACCATGAACAGCGCGTTGGCGGCCAGCGCCCAGCGCAACACGCGCCGCCGGGTCACCGCGACGTCGTCGCCGGCGGCCGTCGGATGGCTGTGGTGCCTAGCCACGGTCGTGCCGCACGTGCTCGAGGGCGGTCTCCAGCAGCTCCCGTACGTGGCCGTCCCGCAGCGAGTAGCGCATGCGGCGCCCGGCCCGCCGGGCCTGCACCACCCGGTGTGCGCGCAGCAGCCGCAGCGCGTGGGAGGTCGCCGACTCCGACATGCCGCTGGTCGCCGCGAGGTCCGACACGCACAGCTCGCCGCCGGCCAGCAGGCTCGACAGCAGCCGGAGGCGGCCGGGGTCACCGAGCAGCGTGAACACGTCCGCCAGGTCGACGATCAGCTCGTCGTCGGGGAGGTCCTGGAGCACGGCGTCGACCCGGTCGGCGTCGACGATGCGGTCGGGATGCGGGAGCGTCTGCGGCACGGGCATCAGGTCCGATCATCTGAACAGATACTCACAGGTTACGGATCGCCGCCGCCGTCGCAACGGTCCCGGCATCCACCACGGCCCGGCTGCCGGAGCGGCGCCCGCCCCGCCATCGCGCGGCTGGCAGACTTGACGCCCGTGCCACCTCCCGCCGCGCCGACGCCGGCGCCCTCCACCCCCACCGATCCGGTCGCCCGCCGCGCGCGCGTCGCGGTGGCGTCGCTGTTCGCCGTCAACGGCCTGGTCCTGGCCAACGTCGTGCCGTGGTTCCCGTTGATCAAGGAGGACCTCGCGCTGAGCAACGCCGCGTTCGGTGCCGCGATCTCCGGCGGACCCCTGGGTGGTCTGCTGCTGGGCATGGCCGCCGCGCCGCTCGCGGCCCGGGTCGGGTCGGGCCGCACGGCGACCCGCGGCGCCCTGGTGCAGCTGCTGTCCCTGCCGGCCATCGCGCTCGCACCGTCGTGGGCCGCCTTCGCCGGGTCGCTGTTCCTGATGGGCGCGTCCGACGCCGTGACCGACGCCGCCATGAACGCCCACGCGCTGCGGGTCCAGCGTCGCTACGGACGCAGCATCATCAACGGCTTCCACGCACTCTGGAGCCTGGGTGCGGTCGGTGGCGGCCTGCTCGGTGCGGCCGCCATCGCGCTGGGGATCCCGCGTCTGGCGCACCTGACCGTCGTCGCGCTGCTGCTCGCCGTGGT
>CAYVGE010000030.1:0-25022 GCA_964450395.1 uncultured Actinomycetota bacterium | reverse complement strand
CGAGCGTCCTGCGCAAGTGCGGGACCGCAGCGTCGCGCGACAGCACGACGACGGGGCGCTACCTCGAGCTGGTCCGACGTGGAGCGCGCCGATGCGCTCGACAACAAGCGCAGCGTGCACTGAAAACTGGGCATCGGTGGCCGACAGGGCGCGATGCACGGAAAAACGTGCACGACGACCTAGACTCTGCTAGTGCACGAGAATCAATGCATCGGAGGAGCTGTGACGCGGCGGGTCATCAGGACGACCGACGACATCGCCGCGGCGATCCGAGAGTTGCGCGTCGAGCGCGGCGCCACCCAGGAAGAGCTCGCCGAGTGGGTCGGTGTGCACCGCAACTACATCGGCCAGCTCGAGCGCGGTGATGTCTCGCAGCAACTGGTCCGCCTACTCGACCTGCTGGCGTTCCTCGGCGTCGACATCGAGCTGGTCACGCGAGGCGCGCGGTGATCGACGACACGTATCCACCCTTGGCGGCCTGGCTCGGCGGGGACCGGGTAGCGGAGCTGGCGTTCGATGGCGCCCGAGGCGTCCACCTCGCCTACACCGACGCGGCAATCCAACGGTACGGGCTGAACGGCTTGGCGCTTTCTGCGTCCTTGCCTGTTCGAACGTCGTCCTACCTCCCGGCCGACACGGCGCCGTACCTCGACAGGTTGCTGCCGGAGGGTGCCGCGCGTTCGTTGATCGAGCGGCAGTTCGGAGTGCCACGCGGTGACACGTTCCACCTGCTCGAGGCCATCGGCCGCGACTGTGCGGGAGCTGTCGTGATCATCGACGCCGAGGACGCGCCCCCGGGCGCGGACTCGGTGGTCATCCCGATGACGGTGGAGCAGGTGGAGGCGCGGCTCGCCGACCTTCCGGTGCATCCGCTCGGCGTCGATGCGCGGGTTCGGCTGTCGTTGGCCGGCATGCAGGCGAAGCTACTCCTGGCGCGGTTGCCAGACGGGCAGTACGCGCTGCCGATCGCCGGTGCGCCCTCGACCCACATCCTCAAGCCGCCGATCGAACGCTTCCCCGACGTCTGCGCCAACGAGGCGTGGTGCCTCGCGCTGGCGCGGTACGCCGGGCTCCGCGCGGCCTCCGCTGCTGTCGAGCGCTTCGGCCATCGCGAGGCCCTCGTGGTCGAGCGGTACGACCGCCAGGTGGCTGCGGACGGCGCCGTCGAGCGAGTGCACCAGGAAGACTGCTGTCAGGCGCTGGGTGTGCCGGTGCCTGCCAAGTACCAACACGACACCGACGGCCCGACGCTCCGATCCATCGCGCAGCTCCTGCGGCGCCTTGCCGCAGCACCGACGAAGGCGTTGACCCAGCTCGTTGAGGCCGTCGCCTTGGCCGCCGCGATCGGCAACGCCGACCTGCACGGTCGCAACCTGTCGATCGTCTACGGCGTCGACGGGCCCGAACTGGCACCCATCTACGATGCGGTCGCCACTGTCACGTACGACGGCATCACGAGCGAGCTTGCGCTGTACGTCGGTGACGCACGGTCTGTGGAGTCCGTCACCGCTGCGGACGTCGTCGCGGAGGCTCGGTCGTGGGGCGTACCCGCTGCACGCGCGTCCCGGCTGGTCGACGACACACTCGAGCGACTCATCGCGGGGGTCGATGACGCCACTGCGGAAGTGCCCGTCGCAGAACGCGTCGCGACCGTCGTGCGCCAGCGCCTGCGCTCGCTGACGCGGGCATGACGGTCGCGGCGCGCTGATGGCTCGCAACCCTCAGCGCGGCTGCGGTGTCCCCAGCCGAACGCCCAGGTCGAGCCCCGCGGCGTGGACCTGGTGACGAACGGACATCCACGCGTCGCGCACCTCATCGATCGGTTGCGGCCGGCCGGCTCCGCGAACGGCCTGCCAGGACCGCGGGTTGACGGCGCCGGACAGTCGATCGCGGGGCGAGCGAAGCGCGAATCGTCGCCCTCGGCCCGGCGCGCCGGGACGATGGCTGGGGCGCCGACGAGACCGCCGTGTGGCTGCGTGGCGCTGGACCGTGTTGCCCCGCCCGCGACGAGGTCTGGTGGCGGTCGGCTGTGGTCGGGTGTCCTGCGGCGGCACCGGCAGCCACCGGACGGGCCGGTCCACCTGCCGGGCCGCGACTACGGCCTGCTCGCCCACGACGTGCTCGAGGCCCTCGAGGTCGTCCCCGGCGACGCCCTGACCGTCGATGCAGACACGGTCACCTGAGCTACCGGCGCGCCCCGACGGCCGCCGCTCCGAGACGGCTCGATGCGGCGGCACCGGCAGCCACCGGACGGGCCGGTCCACCTGTCGGGCCGCGACTACCACCTGGGACGTGGCCCGGTGCGGTCGGCCTGCGCCATCGGAGAGCTCCACACGGTCGAGTCCCACACGGCGGAGGGCGGGTGGTGGCTCGTCCCGCAGTCGCCCAACCTGTGCTGGCCCGAGGACCGCGCCTGGTTCGTGGCGACGGAGATCGACTTCGACTCGACGTTGGTGGCCGGCACCCGTGACCTCGTCGACGACCTGCTCGCCCACGACGTGCTCGAGGCCCTCGAGGTCCCCCCCCGGCGACGCCCTGACCGTCGACGCCGACACGGTCAACTTCGTCCCGCAGCCAAACCCGGGCTGCGCTCCGAACGGCCCAGGGAGCCCTCGGCGCGAGTTCTGAGGCCCGGACGGAGCAGCTACCGGGGCGCCCCGGCAGTCGCCGCCCCGCGGCTGCTCGACGCGGCGCCCGCGATCCACCCGAGGGCAAAGGTCCCCAGCAGCAGGCCGGCCCCGCCGATCCAGCCGGGCTTGTAGACCATCAGCGCGACGAGCCCGACGCCCACGCCGACCAGCGAGTGGACCGGGCCCCACAGCGCGGGGCTGCGGGCGGCGTCGGCGAGGCCCGTCGTGATCGGGCGGTCGCCGAGCTCGTCCCCGGCCTCGGTGAGGCGTCGCAGGCGGGCGCCGCCCAGCATCGGCCCGATGGGGCCGAGCAGCAGCAGTCCGACCAGGCCGAGGGTGATGAAGGGGTTCGCGAACCCGCCGGCGTCGCCGCCCCACACCGCCCCGGCGAGGTGCCCACCAGTCAGCACCGACAAGACGGCCGACCCGACGATGAGCAGCCCCGCGCTGCGTGCGAAGCCGGTCCAGCTTGCGAGCTCGCGCCCGGTGGTCGCGGCGCGGACCCGCGCGCCGGCGAAGACCTGGATCAGTCCGCCGCCGATCAGGCCGACGGCCGACAGCACGTGCAGGAACAGCGAGGTCGTGTCGATCACGCTCACGGGGCGTCCTCGATCGGTGGCGGCGGCGCGGCTCCACAACGCTAGGCCGCCGCGTCGGCCCCGTCAGCGCACCCACGACCAGCCGCGCTCCCGCCGGCGCGCGCCGACTGTCGCGTGGGCTCGGCCCGACCACTTACCGGTGATACTCGGCGGCGATGGACATCCGCCCGACCGACCTGCCGCTGGAGCCCGTCGCCGGCGTGCCGGAGGTGCGGCTGCACCAGGCGGTCGACCTGCTGTGGCTGTGGGAGCAGGCGCAGCGCGCCGAAGGCGACGAGGCGCCGTTCCCGTTCTGGGCGACGCCGTGGGCGGGCGGCGTCGGGCTGGCGCGCCACGTGCTGGACCACCCCGACGAGGTCGCCGGACGGACGGTCTGGGACGTCGCCACCGGCTCCGGGCTGGTCGCGATCGCGGCCGCCCTGGCGGGCGCGGCGCAGGTGCTCGCCTCCGACCGCAACGCGGATGCGCTGTCTGCCGCGACCGCCAACGCCGCGGCCAACGGCGTCGACATCGCCACCTCGCGCGTCGACGCCCTGGCTTCCGACCGCGTCGAGCACGAGGTCGTGCTGATCGGCGACGCCTGCTACGACGCCGAGATCGCAGCACAGACACGGGCGTTCATGCGGCACGCAGCCGCGGCCGGTGCGCGCGTCCTGCTCGGCGATCCCGGCCGCCCCGACCTGCCGCGTGACGTCCTCGCGCCGGTCGCGCGCTACCAGATCCCCGATGCGGCGGGGCTGGAGTCGACGCCGCTCGTGGACGTCGAGGTCTGGACCCCGCGGTGACCTCGGCGACCGGCAGGGCCCGGGCTCGACGCCCGTGGACGGTCGGATCCGATCGGTGGCACCGCCACACCACCCCGCGCCGGCACCCGGGTGCGCATGCGTGCGCAGGTGCGTCGTCGCGCACCCGGGTGCGCGAGTCGAGCGGTCAGGGGACCTCAGCCAGGCGTGCCGTGCCCCAGCGCCGGGGGCGTCCCCGCGTGCGGGTCGGTCGTCGCCGGCGTCGGCGGCTCCGGGACGACCGGCTGCTTCGACGCCTGGCTGGAGACGACCCGGTTGCGTCCCGCCGCCTTGGCGGCGTACAGCGCGCGGTCGGCCTGGCGGATGAGGACGTCACCGGTCGGCGCGTCGTCGGGGTAGGTCGCGACGCCCAGGCTGGCGGTCACCGCGCGTGACACGGTGGGGACCACGATGTGCGAGATCGCCTCGCGGACCTTCTCGGCGGTGTGCCGCGCGCCCCCGGCATCGGTGTCCGGCAACAGCAGCAGGAACTCCTCGCCGCCGTAGCGGCCGGCGAAGTCGCTGGTGCGCATCGTCGCGCCGGTCGCGGCGCCGGTCGCGGCGAGCACGTCGTCGCCGGCGCCGTGCCCGAACCGGTCGTTGATCTGCTTGAAGTGGTCGAGGTCGAGCAGCACCGCGCTCAGCGGCGAGACCGTGCGGCCCGCCTGCGCCACCACCCGTTTGAGGGTGTCGTGGCACGAGCGCGCGTTGGGCAGGCCGGTCAGCCGTCGGTGGCTGCGCGCTGCTGGGCGATCGCCAGGTTGCGCAGGTTGCCGAGCACGGCGGACGACTCGCGGACGGTGTCGGCGATCCGCTGCTGCTCCTCCTCGTCGAGCGGCCGCTCGTGGGTCACCCGGACCGAGCCGATGACCTCGCCGCTGACCAACGACGGCATGCACGTCACCCGCTCACCGGCGCACAGGCCGCAGGTCAGCAGCGGCGGCTGTTCGCCGCCACCCTCGTGCACGCGGCCGAGGCGGATGGCGAGGCAGCTGTCGGGCGTCGCGTCTCGCAGCCGCTCGGCGAGCGGCGAGCCGTCCTCGACCGGCGTCGCCGTGTGGATGTGGTTGTCGGAGTTGTTGCGGTTGAACACCGTGACCGCGGCGTCGGGGATGCTGCGCTCGAGGTGCCTGCGGACGAGTTGGTAGGCCTCGTGCTCGTCGCGCATGACCTGCATGGTCTGCGCGAACTCGTTCTGCGTGTCGCGGTACGCCGCCTGCCGGACGTACCGGCGGCGGACACGCGCGGCGTCGCGCTCGATGGTGACGTAGCCGATCGCCCCGAACAGCAGGCTCAACCCCAGGACGACGGCCGACGAGATCACCTGTGCCGAGCGCAGCCGCGCGTCGATCCGCCGGACGACCTTGGCCTGGACGGTCGCGTTGCGGTCGCGGAAGCGGTCGAAGACCTCCTTGCGCGCGGCCGCGTCGGCGGCTGACAAGGTCGCGTCCGGATCCACGAGCAGCTGGGCGATCGCCTCGGACGCCAGCTGCTGCCACCGACGGGCGACCTCGACCTGAGTCGATGTCGTCCCTGAGTCGGCGTCGGCGTCGCGATGGACGGTTGCGAGCGCAGCCTCGAACTGCTCGACGCCGTGCCGGTAGGGCTGCAGGAACGTCGCCTGCCCGGTCTGCACGAAGCCGCGGAAGCCCGTCTCCTGGTCGAGGATCGCGACCAGCATCTCCTCGGCGGCACGCCGCTGCTCCCTCGACGATGCGACGGCCTGGCGCTGCATCCGACCCATCGACCAGACCGCGAGCGTCACGGTCGCCACCG
This sequence comes from uncultured Actinomycetota bacterium, assembly GCA_964450395.1. Classification (GTDB taxonomy): domain Bacteria; phylum Actinomycetota; class Nitriliruptoria; order Euzebyales; family JAHELV01; genus JAHELV01. The sequence goes on along the minus strand of CAYVGE010000030.1, from coordinate 19,235 downwards.
CGACGACGGCCAGCAGGCGACGTCGCGCCAGCCGGGAGCGGGCACTGGGGGTTGGGATCATCGGGAGCACGCGCACAGTGGGGGACAGGTGGTCAGTCGGCCAGGCGCACGCCCACTTCAGCCGCGCGTGCCGGGCCAGCTCCGACGGCCACGTCGGTGTTGGCGAGGGTCGTCGGAGCCTCGCGAGCCACGACGCCGCAGGGCGCGGGCACCTACCGGTGGACGTCCGACCGCGTCGGGACCACGACTGCGACTACCGTTGCACCCTCCACTTCGGCATGGAGGGCCAGGTCACGGGTCGTCCGGTTGACACGAGCGGGAGCTGCAGATGACCACACCCATCACCGTCACCGTGCTGGGCGCCTCGGGCGGCATCGGCAACGCCATCACCATCGAGCTCGCTGCGCGCGGCCACGCCGTGTCTGCGGTCAACCGCGGCGGCGACGCCACCGTCCCGGACGGCGTGACCCGGCGCGCCGGTGACCTGCGCAGCCCCGCCGCCGCGGCTGCGGCGATCGGGGCGGCCGACGTCGTCGTCATGGCGGCGCAGCCGCCCTACCCCGAGTGGCTGGCGACCTTCCCCACCCTGGTCGACCACGTGCTCGCGGGCGCGGAGGCGGCCGGCGCGCGGCTCGTGTTCGTCGACAACCTCTACATGTACGCCCCCGCCGGGGCGCCACTGACCGAGCACTCGCCGGAGCACGCCACCGACCCGAAGGGCATGCTGCGCCGCCACCTGGGCGAGACCCTGCTGGCGGCGCACGCGTCCGGTCGCGTCCGCGTCGCCATCGGTCGCTTCAGCGACTACTACGGGCCCGGCGGCACCAACTCGGGCCTGTACCACCTGGCGATCGCGCCCGGCCTGCGCGGTCGGACGGTGCGCGGGCTGGTCGACCTCGACCAGCCGCACACCTTCCACTTCCTGCCCGATGCGGCACGCGGCTTCGCGACGCTGGTCGAGGACGGCCGGGCCGACGGACAGGTCTGGCTGCTGCCCGCCGCCCCGCCCGTCACGCAACGCGAGGTGCTCGAGCTGATCGTCGCAGCGCTCCCGCAGCGCGTGAGGATCGGGCGGGTCACGCCGGCCATGCTGCGCATCGTCGGCCTGGTCAACCCGATGATCCGCGAGACGCGGTCGACCGTGCCTCAGTGGGACCGGCCGTGGATCGTCGATGCATCGCGCTTCACGGCGACGCTCGGGGCGGTCGAGACGACCCCGCACGACGTCGCCGTCCCGCGGACCGTCGCCTGGTTCCGCGACCACGTCGCCGCCGCGGCCTGACGGCGGCGTCACGCCCGAGCCGTTGGTGTCGCAGGTCGGGGCGGCGGCCGTGGGGGGTGTGACGGAAACCGCCCGGTCAGGACAGTCGGTGTCGCAGGTCCCGATCCGAGCTCACGGCGCCCCGCGACCGCCGACGGGCCCCGGGTCGGCTCCCCGAGCCGCCCCCACCCGCCGCGCGACCCCGGACCGGCGCCACCGCCCGACCTCGGCCCCGACCGCGCCGACCGCCACGCACGCGACCGCGTCAACGACGAACCGGTACCGCGGCTGGGCCCAGAACACGACCGCGTAGAGGACCCAGTTGGCCGCGACCATGCCGACGACGGTCCACCACGCCGAACGCCGCCACCGCCGCCGCAGGACCAGCCCGGCGACCGCCGTGAGCAGCAGCACCGGCGACGCCGCACCGGCTGCCGTGATCGCGGAGCCGCGCCAGCGCAGGTCGTCGCGGGCCACCACCCGGCGCAGGTCGAGGTCGAAGCGGACGGTGGCGTAGCGGGCGGCGTAGGTCGACGGGCCGAGCAGCTCCGTGGTGCCGCGCCACGTGGTGGGCAGCAGGTCGCCGGGTCGCTCCTCGAGGAACTGCCGGCCCCAGCGCCAGCCGAGCTCGTCGCGCAGGAGCTCGTCCTCCACCAGCAGCGGCAGCGGCAACGGGGTGCGCCACCCGTACCCGTCGGGGGAGTGGGCGAGCAGGAAGTTGAACCCGCCGGTGGTCGTCAGCCCGGCGCCCGGCCCGACCACCCGCTCGTTGCGCATCACCCAGGGGACGACGACCAGCAGCAGGCCGGCCACGGTCACCGCCGCGACCCCGGCGGCGGCCGACGGCCGGCGGGTGCGCCGCCACGCGGCCGCCCCCAGCACGCCGGCCACGACCGGCAGGTACACCACCGCCTCACCGCGCGTCAGCGTCGCCGCCCCGAGCAGCACGCCGGCGGCCAGACCGCGACGCCATCCGCCCGCGGACGCACCGCGCCACCCGAGGGCGGACGCACCGCGCCACCCGAGGGCGGACGCACCGCGCCACCCGAGGGCGGACGCGCGACGCCATCCGCCCGCGGACGCACCGCGCCACCCGAGGGCGGACGTGGCAGGCCGGCCGGCGTCGCCAGGCGTGGCGGGCGGACCCAGGGCCACACCGAGCGTAGCGAGCACCAGCACGGCCAGCAGGTGCTCGGAGGCCAGCACCGGGGCGAAGGTGACGAACGCCGGGAGGACCGCCGCGGTCCCGGCGGCGACGGTCGCGGCCGTGGTCGAGCGCAGGGCGCGCAGCGCCACCCACCACGTCAACGCGACCTGCACCACCGACAGCAGCACCGTGACGACGCCGAGCGCGACCGGGTCCCGCTCGACCGCCGCACCGGCCGCGAGCACGACGGGGAACCCGGGCAGGCGCCACGCCGATGGGGCGCCGGGGCCGAACACGCCCGTGTCGAGCAGCCCGATCGCCAGCCGCCGGTACTGCTTGAAGTCGCTGACGGGCTCGGGCCGGGCGTGGAGCAGCCACGCGACGCGTAGGATCGCGGCGACCGCCAGGCTGGCGAGCAGGCCGACCCACCGGCGCGCGCGCCGCACGACGGCCGGACCGTCGTCCGGACCGTCGTCCGGCCGTCGTGGTCGAGGCTCCTGCCCGTCGACGCCGGCCCGCCGCGTGCCGGGTGGGGCCACGCTCCGCGAACTGCCTGCCGTGGGGATCACACGCCCTCCGTGATCGTGCGCTGCGTGCATGAACGCCAGACGACAGCGGGCGATCTGCGCCCCGCCAAACCCGCATGGCCACGCGGTTCCTCCCCGGCGGAAGATAACTGTGTGCCATCAGGAGAATCGTCTGCGTGGTTATGCTGCCACAGCAGGAGGAGGCGCCCGGACCGTCGATCGCCTAGGAACGAGGCCCAGAGGGGACCGTTGGCAGTGGTCATGGACGACACCATCCACATCTTTCTGGGCACCAAGGCCCAGTACATCAAGACCGCACCGCTGGTGCGGCTGCTGGTCGAGCGCGGCGTCGACTACCGACTGATCGACTCGGGTCAGCACGCGCGGCTGAGCGCCGCGATGCGCACGGAGCTCGGCGTGCGGCGCCCCGACGTCGTGCTCGGCGGCGTCGACGACGTCACGTCCATCAGCGGCGCGGTGGCCTGGGCGGCCCGCATCGGCCGCCGGCTGGTGTCGGCGCGGGGCGTCCGCGAGCGCATCTTCGCCAACCGCGGCGGCATCTGCGTCGTCCACGGCGACACGCCCTCGACGCTGCTGGCGGCGCTGCTCGCCCGCCGCGCCGGGCTGCGGGTCGCACACCTCGAGGCGGGGCTGCGGTCCCACAGCATGCTGCACCCGTTTCCCGAGGAGGCCATCCGCGTCATGGTGATGCGGCTGTCGGACCTGCTGTTCGCGCCCGACGACACGGCCATGGCCAACCTCGACGACATGGGGCTGGGCGACCGTGCGGTGCCGCTGCACGGCAACACCGTGATCGAGGCGCTGCACGAGTCGCTGGCGCTGCGCCAGCCCTCCGACGGCCCCGCGATCGTGTCGATGCACCGCGTGGAGAACCTGACCAGCCGGCGCCGGGTCGAGCGCCTGGTCGCCACGGTCAAGCGGCTGTCGGCGCAGATGCCCGTGCGCTTCGTGCTGCACACGCCCACCGAGGAGACACTGCGGCGGATGGGGCTGCACCGCCGGCTGACCGACGCGGGCATCCAGCTGAGCCCCCTGGTGTCGCACGCGGAGTTCGTGACCATGCTGGCCGCGGCGCCGCTGGTGATCACCGACGGCGGCAGCATCCAGGAGGAGTGCGCGCTGCTGGGCGTGCCGACGCTGCTGTGGCGCGGGCGCACCGAGCGGCCCGACGGCCTGGGCGCCAACGTCGTGCTGTCGAACTACGAGCCCGCCAGGATCGCCGAGTTCATCGGCGACCCGGAGCGCTACCGGCGCACGCCGGCCGACCTCGACCACCGCCCGTCCGAGCACATCCTCGAGGAGCTGCTCGGCGTCATCGAGGTGCCGGCTCCTGCTCCGGCGACGCCGCTGGCGAGCTCGGTCGGGTGATGCGGGGGGTCGCGGCCCCGCGGCCCCGCCAGGCGCCCCACGCGAAGGCGATCGCGTCGCGCACGCCGATCAGCGCGCGGAACGCGGCCACCACCACGACCAGCGGGCCGCCGCCGGTGCCCACCAGCAGGGCGACGAACGTGATCTCGAACGCCCCGGCACCCTGCGGGGCGATCGGCGTGAGGAAGCCGATGGCCCAGGCCACCAGGAAGGTGCCCGCGATCACCGCCGGGCCGGGCAGGCTGGCGGGGAACGCCTGCAGGTAGAGGGTGAACGTCAGCGCCGACAGCGCCCAGAACGCCGTCATCCAGGCGACCAGTGCGGCGTGGTCACGCCAGGTCAGCGCGGGGGCCACCGCGCCGCGCCGGCGGGCCAGCCACGCAAGCGCCCGGTTCAGCACCGGCGGGGCGGTCACGACGGCCAGCACGACCACCCAGGCAACGCCGGCCAGCTCGTCGCCCGGCAGGCGCCCGGCCAGGCCGAGGACCGCGCCGCCCAGCCCGAGGCTGACGACGACGGTCAGCAGCGACTCGAGGATCGCCGCGACCGCCAGCGCGCCGAGGCCGGCACCGGCGGCGCGCAGCATGGCGGCACGGCTCATGGCGTACCAGACGCTGCCCGGCACGTAGCGGGCCGGCACGCTGCGGGCGGTCACCTCGAGTGCGGTGCGCCACGGCACCCGCTCGCCGGCGGCCGCCAGCGCCCGGACCCAGAACGACGCGTTGAGCGCGAGCTGCAGGAAGCTGCAGGTCAGCGCCGCGGCGAGCAGCCAGGGTCGCTCGACCCGCACCAGGTCCGCCACGGCGGCGCGGTTGCCCACCAGCACCCGCGCCAGCAGGGCGGCCAGCACCACGAGCCACGCGACCCGCGCGACGCGCATCCACGGCACCCGGTGGGGCCGCGTCACCGCTGGGCCTCCGCAGCGTCGAGCACCTCGTCGAGCACGGCGTCGTTGGCGCGCTCCCGCTCGCGCAGCGCGGCCAGCGCCGCGGGCAGGCCGGCACCGCCGGCACCGGCGGCGGCGACCGTCGCCGGGCCGAGCCGGTCCAGATCGGCGGCGGTCCAGTCGAGCAGGCGCGCGTCGTCGCCCATGGCGGCGGCCAGCCCGGTCAGCTTGGGGTCGTAGCCGACCAGCGCCGCCGGGCGGCCGGCCAGCAGCGCCGCGATGCCGGCGTGGTAGCGCATGGCGACCACCACCCGGCTGGCGGCGACGACGTCGACGACCCGGTCGGCCGGCGGGCTGACCACCTCGACGTCGGCCGTCAGCCGGTCCGCGACCCGTGTGTGCAGGCGGTCGTCCCAGCCCCGCTGCATGGCCACCAGGCGGACCGGCAGCCCGAGGGCGGCGGCCGCGTGGTCCAGCCCCCGCGCCAGCCGCTCGACCATCGGCTCCGGGGTGGGGTCGGTGCGGGCCCGAAGCCGGACGGGCAGCCGGCCGCGGGCGGCCCGCCACGGCCGCAGGCACGCGCAGAGCACGTCGGCGGCGGCGACGTCGGGCGACGGCAGGGACAGCGTGAGGTCGGCGGCCACCCGGGCCCCGGGGACGCCCAGGGTGCGCAGCAGGTCGGCCGAGCCGGGGTCACGGACGCTGATGGCTGTGACGCCGCGCAGCGCCCCGCGCACCTGCGCGCGCCCGACCGCGGTGCGCAGGGGGCCGACGCCGACGCCGACGACGGCGCGCCGGGTCCCCAGCACGCGGGCCAGGACCAGCCGCGACAGGTGGTAGGGCAGGTTGGCGCCCGACGTCTGGTCCTGCAGCAACCCGCCGCCGCCGAAGACCAGCGCATCGCTCGCGCGGACGGCGCGGGCCAGTCCGACGGGGTCGAGGTGGCCGACCGTCGAGGGGTCGGACGTGGGGTGCGTGGTGACCGCGGTCACGTGCGCTCCTCGCGCGAGCAGTTTGCGGCGCAGCGCCGCGAAGATCAGCTCGTCGCCCGCGTTGGCCGATCCGATCCACGCCGCGACGGTCACCCGCATCCGGTGTGGCCTCTACCATCCACAGAGTAGTTCCAAGATCACTTCGTGTTTCCTTCTGGGGTGGCTGCGGAACCACCCCCGGACGACAGGGCCTCCACCATGCACGCGCGCCGGACCGGCTGGCAACGCCTCGCCATCATCGCGCTGGCGGTGGCGTGCCTGGCCGGCACGGTGGCGGTCGCCCTGGCCGACGCCAACCCGCCGTCCGCACCCGACGCCCCGGTGTCGGGGGTGCCGACCGTCGGTGCCGACCAGACGGCGGTGCCGCCCCGCGACGGTGAGCTGGGCGGCGTGGAGTCGACCGTGCGCGACCTCAACGACGTCGCGTCGATCGCCGTCGTGGCACCCGACGAGGTCATCACCGTCGCCTACACCGTCGAGCCGCGCGACCCGGACGCCGAGGCGGAGGTCATCACCGAGCGGGTCGACGACGCGGCTGACGCGCAGCGGCGGATCGCCCAGCTCGAACAGCGCCCACGGGTGGTCGCGGCCGAGATCGACACCCTGTTCGCCGCGCTGGGCGACCCGCAGCGGACGCGCCAGTGGGGACTCGAGACGCTGCAGGCGGACCGCGTGTGGGCCGAGGGCAACGCGTGCGGCCAGACGATCGCGGTGATCGACTCGGGCGTCGACGGTGACCATCCGGACCTGCAGGGCGTGGTGCTGCGCGGCAAGAACCTGGTGAGCCGCGGCATCGGCGCGGTCGACCGCAGCGGGCACGGCACCGCGGTGGCCGGCGTCGCCGCCGCCGCGCACGACAACGGGGTGGGCATCAGCGGCATGGCGCCGGGCGCCCGCGTGCTGCCGATCGGCATCGAGGACGCCGCCGGCCAGATGCGGGCCAGCGACCTCGCCCAGGCCATCCGCTACGCCATCGTCCACGACGCCACGGTGATCAACCTGTCGCTGGGCGGCCCGGTGCGCTCGTCCAACGTCGAGTACTGGCTGCGCGAGGCCGTCCGTGCGGGCATCCCCGTGGTCGCGGCGGCCGGCAACGCGCACGACCAGGGCAACCCGAAGATCTGGCCCGCGGCGTCGCCCAGCACCATCGCCGTGGGCGCCATCGCCCCGACCGGGGTGTGGGCCACGTTCTCGAGCACCGGCGACTGGGTCGACCTGACCGCCCCGGGCGTGGCCGTGCTGACCACCGCGCGCAGCGGCGGGTACGTCGCCGACAACGGCACGTCGCTGGCGGCGCCGTTCGTCACCGCGACCGTCGCGATGCTGCAGGCGCGGGATCCCGCGCTCACCCCCCGCCGGGTCAGCCGCCTGCTGACCGCCAACGCCACCGACCACGGCCCCCGCGGCGTGGACGCGCGGTTCGGGCACGGCGTCGTCGACCCGGTGGCGACGCTCGCGGCACTGGGCGGCCGGCCTGCGCCCTGCTTCACCGACATCGAGGACCTCGAGCTGGCGCCGCAGATCGAGCGCCTGGGCCTGGCCGGCATCACCGACGGCTGCGCGGCGCGCAAGTTCTGCCCGGCGAAGCCGGTGACCCGCGGGCAGATGGCGACGTTCCTGTCGCGCACCATCGGCCAGCCCGCCACCGACGCCGACTTCTTCGACGACGACGACCGCAGCCCCCACGAGCCGGGCATCAACCGCCTGGCGCTGGCCAACATCGCCCAGGGCTGCACCGCGACCGGGTTCTGCCCGAACGCGCCGGTGACCCGGGGGCAGATGGCCGCCCTGGTCGACCGCGCACTCGACCTGCCGGCCGTGAGCGTCGACGCCTTCGACGACGACCGCCGCAACGCGCACGAGGCATCGATCAACGCCCTGGCCGCGGCCGGCATCACCAGCGGCTGTGACGCCGCCAGCCCGGAGCTGTTCTGCCCGGACGACACGCTCACGCGCGCCCAGATGGCCGCGTTCCTGGCGCGCACGATGGACCACCGCCCATGACCCGCGCCCGGCCGCGCCGGTCGTCCGCCGCCCTCCGGACACCAGGCGGGACGGGGCCGGCGGGTCTGCGCCGCCGGTCGTCGGGCCTCCTGCTGGTGGTGACGCTGCTGCTGTCCGGCACGCCCGCGGCCGCGATGGTGGGCGATCCCGTCGACCTGCCCACGCCGGCGCCCGACGTGCGCGTCGTCGGCGGCGGCTGGGGGCACGGCGTCGGCCTGAGCCAGTACGGGGCGCGCGCCCAGGCCCTGGCCGGGTGGGGCGTCGACCGCATCCTGCGCTACTGGTACCGCGGCGTCGACATCGCCACGACGGCCGACAGCAGCCGCCAGCTCGTGGTCGGCCTGTCGACGGCAGCCGTCCGGCCGGAGGTGGCCGTCACCGAGGGCGTCGGCCAGTGGCAGGTGTGCGCCGCGTCGTGCACGGCGCTGCTCGACGACGGCGGCGACAGGATCCGCCAGCGGCCCGCCGACGGCACCTGGACGGTCGTGGCGACCAGGGACGGGCAGCTGTCGCTGCGCGACGGTGCCACGACGCGGTGGCAGGGGACGACGGCCAGCCGGCTGCGCCTGCGCCTGAGCACCACCGACACCGAGCGCGACGTCGCCCGGGTGCTGGGGCGCCGCCACCGCTGGGGCGTGATCGACCTCGGGGCACCGACCGGCGCGGACTGCCTCGCCCCCCAGCTGTGCGTCACGGTGGCGCTGCCGTCGACCGAGCGCTACCTGCGCGGCCTGGGCGAGGTGCCGTCGAGCTGGCCGGGCGCGGCGCTGGGCGCCCAGGCGGTAGTGGGCCGCACCTACGCGCTGCGCATGCGCGCCCGCGGCCTGCGCCAGGCGTGCCGCTGCCACCTGCTGGCCACCCCGTCGGACCAGGTCTACGTGGGGCTCGACAAGGAGGAGGGCGCCTCTGGCGACCGCTGGGTCGCGCGGGTCGACGCCACCAGGGGGCGCGTCGTGCGCCACGACGGCCGGCTCGCCGCCACCTTCTACTCGTCGTCGCACGGCGGGCGCAGCGAGCGGCTGGAGGACAGCTACGCCTTCAGCGCGCCGAGCTCGGCCTACCCGTACCTGCGCAGCGTCGACGACCCGTGGTCGGGCACGGCGTCGGCGGGCAACCCCTACGCCCGCTGGACCACGACCGTAGGCAACGGCGCGCTGGCACGCTTCGTCGATGACCGCATGGTGCGCGTCACCGGGATCGCGGTCCGCTCGCGCACGCGGGGCGGCACGCCCCGCGAGCTGCTCGTCGACGGCGTCGACGGCTCCGGCGCGCCGATGACCGTCGCGTTCGCCGGGCGCGACGGCAAGCAGGTCGCCGACCGCCGGGTGTGGATCGCCGGCGCCGAGCTCAAGCAACGGTTCTCGCTGCGCTCCCAGCAGATCCGCCGGCTGGGCCTGGCGCCGTTCACCGACGACGACGGCACGACCCACGAGTACCGCATCACGACGCTGGCTGCGGCCGGCGTGACCGAGGGCTGCGCCGCCGACCGGTACTGCCCGAACGAGGCGGTCAGCCGCGCGCAGACGGCCGCGCTGCTCGCGCGGGCGCTCCAGCTGACCGCCACCGACGGTGACGCGTTCGCCGACGACGACGCCAGCGTCCACGAGGGTGCCATCGACGCCACCGCCGCCGCCGGGGTCGTCCTGGGCTGCGGGGACGGGCGGTTCTGCCCCGGTCGCCGGCTGCGACGCGACCAGATGGCGTCGGTGCTGGCCCGGGCGCTGGAGCTGCCGGCCACCGACGTCGACGCGTTCGCCGACGACGACGGCAACGTGCACGAGGACAACGTCGACCGGCTCGCGGCGGCGGGGATCACCACGGGTGTCGAGGACGGGCGCTTCGCCCCCCGCGGCAGCGTCACGCGCGGGCAGTTCGCGTCGTTCCTGGTGCGCGCGCTGCGCGGGTGAGGTGGCGCCGGCGGTGAACAGCTTCCTGACACCGCCGACCGGACGACCGGCGACGGTCAAGGCGCGCGCGGCGCGGCCGACCTCTCCGGTCATGCGCTCCCGACGGAACCTCCCCATCCCCGTGCTCGTCCCGCTGCTGCTCGCGGTGCTGGCGACGCTGCTCGTCGCGCCGCCCGCGGATGCCGCGGCGCCCCACGCCGCCCGCGAGCGTCAGTTCCTGGAGCTGATGAACACCGCCCGGCGGTCCCGTGGCCTGTCGACGCTGGCCGCGGCGCCGGAGGTCGCCGCGGTGGCCCGGGCGTGGTCCCGGCGCATGGCGGCCGACGGGCGGCTGCGCCACAACCCCCACGTCGCCCGTCAGATCCCGATCGACTGGCGGCGGTGGGGCGAGAACGTGGGCTGGGCCTCGCGCGGCGGCGACACGCCCCGGGCGACGACCCGACGCCTGCACCGGTCCTTCATGGATTCACCGGGGCACCGCGCCAACGTGCTGGGCCGCTTCAACCAGGTGGGGGTCGGCGTCGCGGTCGGCGACGACGGCAGGCTGTGGGCCACGATGGTCTTCGTCCAGGGGCCGCGCCCGAGGACGGGGCTGACCGACATCGGCGGCTCGACGCACCGCGCCGCCATCACCACGGCGTGGAGGCAGGGGCTGATCGACGGGTGCGGGCCGCGCCGGTTCTGCCCGGGCCGCAGGGCGACGCGCCGCGAGGTCGCCACCACGGTCGCCCGCATGGTCGGCCTCGAGCCCTCGGCCCCCGGTCGCTTCACCGACGTCACGCGCACCAGCGAGATCAACGCGCTCGCCGAGGTCGGCGTCGTGCAGGGCTGCACGCCGCGGCGCTTCTGCCCGGACGCCCCGGTGACCCGGGCACAGACCGCCTCGCTGCTGGTCCGGGCGCTGCCCGGGATCGACGCGCGTCCGGCCGGCCGCTTCACCGACCTGCCCGACGGCTACGTCCACGCCGGTGCGGTCGGTGGTCTGGCGGCGGCCGGCGTGGTCAACGGCTGTGCCCGTGATCGCTTCTGCCCAGCGCGGCGGGTGACCCGCGCGCAGCTGGCGGCCTTCGTCGTCCGCGCCCGGGGCGTGCGGCGATGATGGGTGGCCAACAGGCCGACGAGCGATTGGTCGACGACGCGATGGAGCAGCTGTTCGACGACTTCGACGACGGGCCGGCGCCGGCGGGGGAACCGGACGGACCGGTCACCGACATGCCGCTGGCGGCGCGTGTCCGTCCCACCACCCTCGACGAGGTCATCGGCCAGGAGGAGCTGACCGGCATCGACACGCCGCTGCGCCGGGCGATCGAGGCCGACGCGTTGCGGTCGATCGTGCTCTGGGGCCCGCCCGGCACCGGCAAGACCACGCTGGCCCGCGTGATCGCCGCGTCGACGCGCTCGGCGTTCGTCGAGCTGTCCGCCGTGACCGCCGGCGTCAAGAACGTCCGCGCCGAGATCGACCAGGCCCGCACGCGACGGGACCGGGCGCGGCGGGGCACGGTGCTGTTCATCGACGAGATCCACCGCTTCAACCGCGCGCAGCAGGATGCGCTGCTGCCGGCGGTCGAGGACGGTTCGGTGGCGCTGATCGGCGCGACCACCGAGAACCCCAGCTTCGAGGTCAACGCGCCGCTGCTGTCGCGCAGCCTGCTGTACCGGCTCCAGCCGCTGAGCGACGACGCGATCGGTCGCGTGATCGACCGCGCGCTCGCGCTGCCGTCGGGCCTGCCCGGCGTGGTGCTGGACGACGAGGCCCGCGCGGTGCTGATCGCCGCGGCGGACGGCGACGCCCGGGTGGCGCTGACGGGCCTGGAGGCGGCGGCCGCAGCCGCGACCGGCGGGACCGTGACCCAGGTCGACGTCCGCACCGCGCTCGGCAACCCGCACCTGCGCTACGACAAGGTCGGTGACAACCACTACGACCAGGTCTCGGCGTTCATCAAGTCGATGCGCGGCTCGGATCCCGACGCGGCCGTCTACTGGCTCGTGCGCATGCTCACGGCGGGGGAGGATCCCCGGTTCCTGGCGCGGCGGATGATCATCCTCGCCAGCGAGGACGTCGGGCTGGCCGACCCCGCCGCGCTCGGCGTGGCGACGGCGGCGTGGCAGGCGCTCGAATCGGTCGGGCTGCCCGAGGCGCGCTTCGCGCTGGCCCAGGCCGCCGTGTACCTGGCGCTGGCGCCCAAGTCGAACAGCGTCACCCGCGCCCTGGCCGCCGCCGACCACGAGGTCGAGCGCCTGGGCAACGCGCCCGTGCCGGTCCACCTGCGCGACGCCCACTACCGGGGCGCCCGGCGGCTGGGGCACGGCCAGACCTACCGCTACCCCCACGACGACCCGCGGGGCTGGGTGCCGCAGCGCTACGCGCCGGACGGCGTCGAGCAAGGTGACCTGTACCGGCCGGGCGGCCATGGACGGGAGCCTGACCTGCGGGGATGGCTCGACAAGGGCGACGACGCCTGATCCCACCGCGCGTCCTTTCGCGCGATCGACGCACGGCACCCACACCGCCGGTTGACGGTGCGCGCGTCTGGAAGCATAGTTACACGGGTGGAGTTCCATCCGTGTGAGGATGTGCGGCACCGGACGAGATCCAGCCGGATCGCGGGGCACACGTCGGCGGATGCACTCGGGTGACAGGGGAAGACGTGTTCATCGAACCAGTGCCGTGGGCAACCGAGGCCAAGTGCCTGAATGCCGACCCCGACGTCTTCTTCCCGGAGAAGGGTGGCTCGACCCGCGAGGCCAAGCGCATCTGCGGCGAGTGCACCGTCCGCGACGAGTGCCTCGAGTACGCGCTCGAGCACGACGAGCGCTTCGGCATCTGGGGCGGGATGAGCGAGCGGGAACGGCGCAAGCTGAAGCGGCTGGCCTCGTAGGACCGGTTGGCCGCTCAGGCAAGGGGCGGGTCGTCCGGCTCTGACAGGGCGGGCTACGATGCGTAGGCTCGTATGTCGGCCGCACGGGCGAACCTGCCTTCCGAGTGCCAACTCCTCCTCCTCCATGTCCCCATTTGCAGATGCCGCAGCGGCGCCGCGTCTCGGCGTCGTCCTCGTGGTCCACAACGGACTGCGCTGGCTGCCTGTCATCCTCGGCACCATCGCCGAGTGGCGGATCGCCGGCCTCGAGCTGATCATCGTCGACAACGCGTCGACCGACGGCTCGACCGACCTGCTCGAGTCGCGCGTCACGCCCGACCGGCTGGTCCGCCTCGACGAGCGCCACACCTTCTCCCAGGCCGTCGAGGTCGGCCGCACCCATCCCGCCCTGCGGGACGCGCCGCTGCTGCTGATGCTGCACGACGACCTCGTGATGACGGTCGACACCGTGTCGACCCTGCTGGCGACCATGGAGGCCGACCACGAGGTCGCCGTCGCGGGACCCAAGTTGCGGGAGTGGTCACAGGAGCCGCTGGTCCAGGCGGTCGGCCAGACCGTCGATCCGTTCGGCCGGTGGGCCAGCGACCTGGCCCCGGGCGAGGTCGACCAGGGCCAGCACGACGAGGAGACCGACACGCTGTTCGTGTCGTCGGCCGGCATGATCGTGCGCACCGACGCCTTCGCCGAGCTCGGGGGCTTCGACCCGCGCTTCACCTTCCAGCGCGAGGACTTCGACCTGTGCTGGCGCGCGTGGATCGCGGGATACCGCGTCCGCGTCGTGCCCATGGCCGTCGGCTACCACGTCAGCGCCGGCGAGCGCGGCGGACGCCCGCTGGGCGACGCACGGGCCAACGACGTCACCTACCTGACAGAGCGCCACACGCTGGCCTCGATGCTCAAGAACTACAGCATCGGGCGCCTCACCGTCCTGCTGCCGATCGGCGCCGTGCTGTTCCTGTTCCGGGCGCTCGGGCTGCTGCTGACCCGCCGGGTCGGCACGGGCAGCGCCGGCCTCCGGGCGGTCGGGTGGAACATCGCCCAGCTGCCCCGGACGCTGCGCATGCGCCGCGGCACCCAGTCGCTGCGGCGGCGCACCGACAAGGACCTGCGCCCGCTGTTCGCCAGCCCCTGGGCCCGCCTGCGCGACTACGTCGAGGCGGCCGGCACGTGGGCGTCGGGCTCGCGGACGCCCCGCCTGCTGGAGGACCCGACGACGTCGGTGGTCCGCCAGCCCGAGGACCGGGGCCTCGTCGCGTTCCTGCGCCGCCGCCCGGCGCTGCTGGTCGGCCCGCTGCTGCTGCTCGTCTACCTGGTGGGCGCGGTGCGCCTGCTCAGGTCCGGGCAGCTGGTCGGGGGCCAGGTGCTGCCGTGGCCCGCCGCGGCGACCGATTTCATCACCGCCTTCCTCAGCCCCTGGAACGGCGACCCGACCGGCTCGTGGGCCTTCCCGTCGCTGATCCAGCCGGTGCTCGGGCTGCTGAGCTACCTGGGCCTGGGCTCCGAGTGGCTGGCGCAGCGCCTGATCGTGCTGGGCATGCTGCCGCTGGCCTTCCTGCTGACCATCCGCGCCGGCCGGTTGCTGTCGACGCGCATGTGGCCGCGCCTGCTCGGGGCGGTCGTGTACGTGCTCAGCCCGCCGGTGCTCGGCGCGCTGGCGCGCGGCCGCTTCAGCGAGCTGCTCGTCGCCGCGCTCCTGCCCGGCCTGGTCGTGCTGGTCGTGTGGAGCGCCGACTACCGCCGGACGCCCACCGAGGGCTGGCGCGCCGCTGCACTGATGGCGCTGACGCTGGCGATCATGTGGTCGGCGGCCCCCGGCGCCTGGATGGTCCCCGCCGGCATCTGGCTGTCGGGCGTCCTGGCCGCCGCGGTCCTGGCGGCCCGCCGGACCGCGCTGCTGCGCACCGCCGTCGCCGCGCCGCTGGCGCTGCTCGCCATGGCGCCGTGGCTGTGGGACGCCGTGCGCAACGCCGGCGCGGCCGTCCCGCGTGCCCCGTTCGACCCGGTCGTCGCGTGGCGGGCGTTCCTGGTGGCCCCCGATGTGCTGCCGTCGCTCACGCCGATCGACGGCCTCATGGCGGTGCTGGTCACCGCCGGCGTCGTCGGCGCCGCGCTGCTGCTGACCGGCCGTGGGCGCGCCACCGCCGTCCTCGTGCTGCTGACCGTGATGACGGTCTGGGGCCTGGCGACCTGGGCGTTCGGCTTCGTCGGCTCGTCGGTCACCTGGATCCCCGTGCTGTTGCTGCCGTCCGCGCTGGCGCTCGCGGGGCTGGCGACGCTGGCGGCGCGCAGCATCAGCGATCACCTGCGGACCTACACGTTCGGCCTGCGCCAGATGCTGGCCGCCGCCTGCGCGCTGGTGCTGGTCGTCGGTCTGGGCGGCGGGCTGCTGCGCGTCGCCGGCGACCCGTGGTCGCAGCTGCGCATCGCGTCCGACCTCGTGCCCGCGTTCGTCGCCGCCGACGGCGACCAGGTGGGCCCGTACCGCATCCTGCTGCTCAGCAGCGACGGCGACGACCTCGCGTGGGACGTCACCGACAACACGGGGCCGAGCATGCTCCAGTTCGGCACCACGCCGAGCCCCGTCGTGACCGACGCGCTGGAGGAGTCGGTCGCGTTGATCGGCCTGAGCAACCCCCGTGCCGCGTCGTCGCTGGGCCTGCTCAACGTGCGCTACGTCGTCATCCACGACCGCGCGTCGAGCGCGGACGTCGCCCGGCTGCTGGCCGCCCAGCCCGACCTCGAGCCGCTGCCGTCCGGCGCCGGCCAGATCTTCCAGGTCCAGCCGTGGCTGCCCCGCGCCGTGGTGGTGCCGGAGGACGCGGCCGCCACCGCCCGCGAGGCCACGCAGCTGGTCAGCACCGGGGACCTCGAGGAGTCCGGGCTGCAGCCCGTCGCGCCGGGCACCTATGACGCGGAGGTCGGGCCGGGCTGGCTGCTGCTCTCCGAGGCCTCGTCGCCGCGCTGGGACGTCGAGGTCGACGGGCAGGCCGCCGAGCGCGTCCCCGGCGTCGGCTCGGGCGTCTACCGCATCACCGAGGGTGGCCGGCTGACCGTCGCCCCCGGCGGGACGACCCGTCACCTCGCGCTGGTGGCCTTCCAGCTGCTGATGCTGGTCGGCATCGTCTCGCTGGCCCTGCGCCCGCCGCGCAGCGGGGCGAAGCGCCGCGACATCGACGACCTGCACGTCGGGCCCTACCCGGCCCCGATGCCGGGCCCGGCCGCCCGCGCCGCCGCGGCCGCCACCATCACCGGCGACCTGCGCTAGCCCCGGGAGCTGCAGATGACCAGGCAGATCGCCTTCGCCCTCGTCGCGCTCGCCGTGCTGTTCGGCGCGACGCTCGCGGCCGACCGCGTGGTCGCGGCCCCGACCGCCCCGACCGTGGAGTACAGCGAGGACGTCGCCGTCACCAGCGGCACCTGGTACTGCGTGCCCCTCGCCGGCGAGGGCGAGACCGCGACCGTGACCATCGCGGCCGTCGGGGACGAGCCGTCCCAGATCCGCGTGCAGGACTTCGCCGGCGGCGAGGCCACCTTCGAGGACGACGTGCGTCGCATCGACCCCGGCGACACCGTCGAGCTGGAGGTCGCCGGTGGCGACCAGCCGCCGGCCGCCGTCGTGCGCTGGCGCGGCGGGCCGGTCGTGGCCAGCTGGACCCTCGACGTCAGTGACGCCGAACGGCGTGGCACCTCGTGCGCGGCGAGTCCCGCACCGCGGTGGCTGCTGAGCGGCGCCGAGACCACCGTCGGCTCGACCACCCGGCTGTACCTGTTCAACCCGTTCGAGACCGACGCGGTCGCCAGTGTGGCCTTCGCGACCCCGGAGGGCCGCGAGGACATGGTCTCCAGCGAGAACGTGTCGGTGCCGGCACGTTCGGTGGTCGACGTCGACGTCACCGAGCTGCAGCCCGAGCAGCCCGACCTCGGCCTGATCGTCGAGGTCGAGGCGGGCCGCGTGATCGCCAGTGGCGTCCAGCGCTTCGGCCAGCCCGACCTGCCCGACGTCGAGCTCGAGGGCGCCGAGCTCACCGACCCGACGGCCCCGGACGGTCGCACCCTGCTGCCGGCGACGGCGACCGACGCCACCACGGCCGGGTTCGCCTACGTGGCGTCGGGCGAGGTGACCACCAGCTGGGTCTCGGTGCTCAACCCCAACCGGCGTCCCGCCCGCATCCAGGTCAGCGCCAGCGACGAGGTCGCCGGCGGCATCGCCGGCCAGGAGGTCGTGGTCGGGCCCGGCGCGGTGGAGCGCATCGAGCTCGACGGCGCGTCGTCGTCGCCGAACTTCGGGGTGCAGCTGCGCTCCCTGAACGATGTGACGTTCGCGGCGACGGCGTTCATGGCGCTGACGGGCGACGACGCCTCGGTCAGCGCCATGCAGGGCGTGCCCGAGGCCGACACCGTCAACACCCAGGCCCTCGCCCCCGAGGACGCCACGCCCGAGCTGGCGCTCCACAACCCGGGCGAGGCGCCGTCCACCGTGTCGATCAGCATCGGCGGCGACGTACCGGAGGACTGGGCGCAGCTCGAGGTGCCGCCAGGCGGCATGGAGCTGCTCAACCTCGACGACGTCGCCACCTTCGGTGGCCCGGTCGTGGTGACGTCCGACGAGCCGCTCTTCGGCACGCTGCGGCTGTCGGCCAGCGACGACCGCGCCCGGCAGCTGCTCACCCTGCCGCTGGTGCCGGCGAACACGTGGATGGGCTCGGCCGACGCGCCCGTGCCGCGGCGCGACCGCACGCTGGAGACCCGCCCGGTCGACTTCCCGGTCCAGCCCGATCCGTAGCCGTCGTGACCCCCGATCCCACGGCCCTCGTCGAGGCCGGACCCGCCCGACGGACATGCGACGCGCCGGTGACACCTCGACGAAATCCCGAGCCCGTTCGTCTACGGTTGCTGGCGCGATGAATGACTTCGATCGGGTGTGCCAGCGGGCGGGCTGCAAGCAGCCGGCGTCCGTGACGTTGTCCTTCCGCTACGACGCGCGACAGGCGTCGCTGGTGGATCTGGTCCCGGACAAGGACCCCTCCGAGTACGACCTCTGCGACCACCACGCCGAGGTGCTCATCGTCCCGCGGGGCTGGGAGCGGCTCGACCGTCGCAGCCGGCCGTCCGCCGCCACCCACGGCGCCGAGGCGCCCGCGGCCGAGGTGCCCGAGGAGCCCGGGGGCCCACGGATGGACCGGTACGCCGCGCTGACGGCCGACCTGCCCCGCCTCGCCGAGGCCTGCGGCCTGACCACGCCCGCCGAGGAGCAGCCGTCGGGCCCCCGGACGTTCCGTCCGGTCGACACCGCCCCCGAGGCGTCGCACCCCTTCGCGCCCGTCACGCGGAGCCTGCTGCACGACGACGTCCTCGAGGGCCAGCTCCAGATGCCCATTGGGCACGAGGGTCAGGGCGTCGTCGTCGCCCTGACGCGCACCCGCGACGTCTGACCACGCGGCACCTGCGCCGACCATTCGAGGTCTGTTGTGACTGCCACCTCCGTGTCCGCCTTCCAGCGGATCGTCAAGGCGTACGACGTGCGCGGGCTCGTGCCCGAGCAGTTCGACGCCGACATGGCCTACCTGATCGGCCGCGCGGCGGCGGGCGAGCTCGGCGGGCCCCGTCTGCTGGTCGGCCGGGACATGCGGTCGAGCTCCCCCGAGCTGGCCGACGCCGTCATGCGCGGTGCCCGCGACGCCGGCGTGACCACGGTCGAGCTCGGGCTCGCGTCGACCGACCTGCTCTACTACGCCTCGGGACGCCTCGGGCTGCCCGGCGTCATGGTGACCGCCAGCCACAACCCCGCGGGCTACAACGGCCTGAAGCTGTGCCGTGCGGGTGCCGAGCCGGTGTCGCTCGACACGGGGCTGGCACGCATCCGCGACCGGGCCGCGGCGGGGGCGTTCGACGCGCCCACGTCCACGGGCGGACACGAGCAGCTCGACCTGTTGGCCGAGTACGCCGACCACGTGCGCAGCTTCGTCGACGTCGCCACGCTGCGGCCGTTGCGGGTCGCCGTCGACGCCGCGAACGGGATGGCCGGGCTGGTCGTCCCACCGGTCTTCGACCGCCTGCCGGTCGAGCTGGTGCCGCTGTACTTCGAGCTCGACGGGACCTTCCCGAACCACCCCGCCAGCCCGATCGAGCCCGAGAACCTCACCGACCTCGCCGACCTGGTGCGCCGCGAGGGGTGCGACATCGGCCTGGCCTTCGACGGTGACGCCGACCGCATGTTCTGCGTGGACGGCGAGGGCCGCGCGG
>CAYVGE010000029.1:0-25562 GCA_964450395.1 uncultured Actinomycetota bacterium | reverse complement strand
AGCTGCTGCAGCCGCTGGTCGGCAAGCTCAAGCAGCACTCGCCGAAGGTCGACGTGCGCGAGGTCGTGCGCGCCTACATCTGCGCCGAGCGGGCTCACGACGGGCAGCTGCGCAAGTCGGGGGAGCCCTACATCATCCACCCGGTCGGCGTCGCCGAGACGCTCGCCGAGCTCGGCATGGACACGCCGACCATCGTGGCGGCGCTCCTGCACGACACCGTCGAGGACACGGTGATGAGCTCGGCGGAGCTGGCGACCGAGTTCGGCGACGAGGTCGCCATGCTGGTCGACGGCGTCACCAAGCTCGACCGCGTGCAGAGCAACTCGGCGCTGGAGCGCCAAGCCGAGTCGCTGCGCAAGATGCTGGTCGCCATGGCCCGGGACTACCGGGTGCTGCTGATCAAGCTGGCCGACCGGCTGCACAACATGCGCACGCTGCACCACATGCCGCGCCACAAGCAGGAGTACATCGCCGACGAGACCCTGCAGATCTACGCGCCGCTGGCCCACCGCCTCGGCATGCAGAACTTCAAGTGGCAGCTCGAGGACCTGTCGTTCGCCACGCTGTACCCCAAGCGCTACGACGAGCTCAAGGCGATGGTCCGCGAGCGCCAGCCCGAGCGCGACCGCTACCTCGAGCGCATCGTCACCGAGGTCGAGCAGCTCCTGCGCGGCGCGAGGATCAAGCCCGAGGTCAGCGGCCGGCCGAAGCACTACTACTCGATCTACGAGAAGATGGTGCGCCGCGGCAAGGAGTTCTCCGAGATCTACGACCTGGTCGGCATCCGCGTGATCGTCGACAGCGTCAAGGACTGCTACGGCGCGCTCGGGCTGATCCACTCGCGCTGGCACCCGGTGCCGGGGCGGTTCAAGGACTACATCGCGATGCCCAAGTTCAACCTCTACCAGTCGCTGCACACGACGGTGGTGGGGCCCGACGGCATGACGCTGGAGGTGCAGATCCGCACCCGCGCGATGCACCGCACCGCCGAGTTCGGCGTCGCGGCGCACTGGAAGTACAAGCAGGTCGCGCGCGCCGAGCAGTCCGAGGCGCAGTGGCTCGCGCAGATGATCGACATGCAGCACGGCACATCGGACGCCGACGAGTTCCTGTCGAACGTCCGGCTCGACCTCGACGCCGACGAGGTGTTCGTGTTCACCCCCGACGGCGACATCAAGGCGCTGCCGGCCGGTTCCACCCCGGTCGACTTCGCCTACGCCGTCCACACCGAGGTCGGCCACCGCACGGTCGGGGCGCGCGTCAACGGGCGGCTCGTGTCGCTGGAGTACGAGCTGCACAACGGCGAGACCGTCGAGATCCTGACGTCGCGTGCGCAGGACGCCGCGCCCAGCCGTGACTGGCTCGAGTTCGTCGGCTCGTCACGCGCCCGCTCGAAGATCCGCCAGTGGTTCTCCCGCGAGCGCCGGGTCGACGCCATCGAGAAGGGCCAGCAGGCGCTGCGCAGCGAGTTGGCGCGCCAGTCCGCCGGGTGGCGCCGCCTGATGACGGGGACCGAGATCACCTCGGTCGCCACCGACATGAACTACACCGACGTCGAGGCGATGTACCGCGCGATCGGCGAGGGTCACCTCGGGGCGCAAAAGGTCGTCAACCACCTCATCGGGCGGCTGTCCGACGAGGACGAGGGCGAGGAGGTCCTGCCGCCGACGGCCGCCGAGCCGCCGCAGCACGGCGTCAACGCCGTGCTGGTCGACGGGCTCGACGACGTCGCGGTCAACCTGGCGCAGTGCTGCCACCCCGTTCCGGGCGACGACATCCTCGGGTTCGTGACCCGGGGGCGCGGCGTCAGCGTGCACCGCGCCGACTGTCAGAACGCCGACGACCTGCGGAGCCACACCGAGCGGCTGGTCGACGTCGAGTGGGACAACGGCGCGATGGCCGTGTTCCGGGTGACCATGCAGGTCGACGCGCTGGACCGCAAGCACCTCCTGCGCGACATCACGACCGTGCTGGGCGACCTGCACGTCAACATCCTGTCGGCCCAGGTCACGACCCGGCGGGACCGCGTCGCCAAGCTGCGGTTCACGTTCGAGCTGGCCGACATCGCGCACCTCGACCACATCCTGGCGCAGGTGACCCGTATCGAGTCGGTCTACGACGCCTTCCGCGTCATCCCGCGCAAGGCCAGCTGACCGTCGGATCCTCCCATCCGCTGCCGGTCGGCCACGCCGACGGCAGCGCGTTCAGCCGTCGGTGTCGCCCCGTCGCGGGGACCCCTCGCGGTCGACGGCCGCCGCCGCGCGCGCGTCGGCCTGCCCGTCGGCGTCCCCGTCGCCCTCGATGCCCTCGACGTTGGGTCGGCTGCCGTCCTCGTCCGCCTGGGCGACCCGCTCGCGGCGCTCGATGTCGCGTTGCGCCGCGACCGCGTTGCGGTGCGCCATGTCGCCCATGGCGCCCTGCTCGCGCTCGTCGAGCTCGGCGAGGCGGTTGACGGGTCCGTAGACCAGCAGGGTGTCGTCCGGCCTGGCGACGTACGTGCCCTTCGGCGCGCCGAAGTAGTTGTCACCGCGCACGATCCCGAGCACCAGCAGGCCCTCGTGCGACAGGTCGAGCTCGGCGAGCGTCTTGTCGGCCAGCCAGTCGCCGGGCTCGATCAGCAGCTCCGAGATGCCGTAGTCGCCCGACAGCCGGAGCATGTTGCCGTAGTTGCGGACGTCGACGTCGGTCGCGCGCTTGATCAGCCCCGCGAACCACTGCGACAGGATCCGGTCGAGTGTCGGGATGCGCAGCACCATCCAGAAGACGAACAGGCCGATCACCAGCAGCAGGCCCTTGCGGAAGCCACCGCCGAAGCTCGACACGTCGGCGAACGAGATGATCAACGTCGCGATGATCGCGGCGCTGCCGAGGCCGCCGAGCGTCATCAGGGACATCACGATCTTGCGCCGTGCTGGGTGGCCGACGATCGATTCCGACTCGTTGGTGGTGTAGCCGGCACCCGACAACGCCGACCGTGCCTGGAACTTGGCGATGGGCCGGGGCAGTCCGGTGGCGGTCAGGGCGATCGTCCCCAGCCGTCCGATCAGCAGCGTGACACCCGCGACGATCAGCAGCGCGATGACCTCGACCACGGCGTCTCTCCAACGTTGGACCGCGCCCCGCGCCGGCGCGCTAGGGTGCGGGATCGTCCGACACCTGAAGGGTACGCACGATGGCGCGCGTGATCGACCGGCTCGTGCTCGGGATGTGGCAGGCCAACTGCTTCATCGTGGGCGACCGCGAGGACGGCGGCGCCGTCGTGGTCGACCCGGGCCAGGACGGCGCCGACGCGGTGCTCGACCGGCTGGGCGACCTGGACCTGACGTGCGAGGCGGTGCTCCTGACGCACGGTCACCTCGATCACCTGTGGTCCGCACCCGAGGTCGCCGAGCGCCTCGACGTCCCTGTGCTGCTGCACCCCGACGACCACTGGCTGTGGGAGAACCCCGCCGCCGGCTTCGGCGCGCCCCTCGAGGGCCTGCAGGCGCAGTTCGGCCTGCGCTGGGAGCCCCCGGCCGAGCGGCTCACCGCGATCACCGACGGGCAGCAGCTGCCGTTCGCGGGGCTCGGCCTGCGCGTGCACCACACGCCGGGGCACACGCCGGGCTCGTGCGTGTTCGTCAGCGACGACGCCGGGGCACTCATGCTGTCGGGCGATCTGCTGTTCGCCGGTTCGGTCGGCCGCACCGACCTGCCGCGGGGGTCGATGGCCCAGCAGAACGACTCGCTGCGCCGCGTGGTGCTGCCGCTCGACGACGGCATCACCGTCCACCCCGGTCACGGGCCGGACACCACGGTCGGGGCAGAGCGCGCGACCAATCCGTTCCTGCGGGCGCTCTGACCGCCCCCACCTCGACGTCCCGGCGCCCACCTTCTGCGCGAACGTCGAGGTGGGAGCGGAAGTTCGGGCGGTGGCCGAGGTTCGACACCCACCTCGAAGGTCGGTGGGGCTCAGGCCAGGGCGGCGCCCCCGGCGACCACACCGACCGCCAGCAGGAGCAGCAGCGCGACGACGCCGCGGAACGCCCAGCGGTCGCGGCCCCGCGCACCGGCGACCACCACCGCAGCGAGCAGCACCGCCGCCACCGCCCCCAGCGCGACACCGGCGGGGCGCAGGCCCGGGCCGACCACGACCACCGCGATCCCGAGGGCCACGAGCGCGGTGGTGGCCGCCAGCGACCGGCGCCGGCCGAGGCGGTGGGGGAGTCCGGTGACGCCGGTCCGGCGGTCGTCGTCGAGGTCCGGGATGGCGTTGGCGAGGTGGGCCCCGGAACCCAGCAGCGCGCCGGCGACGACCAGCCACCACGCCGGCGGCTGCGCCAGCGGTTCGGTGAGCGTCACGACCGCCGGCAGCAGCCCGAACGCCACCGCCCAGGGGACGATGCTCCACCACGTGTGCTTCGCGCGGGCGTTGTAGACCCAGCCCGCCGCCACTGCGACGAGGTGCGTGATGCCCGCCGCGGCGCCGAGCGCGAGCGAGGCCACCACGCACACGGCCAGTGCGAGCAGTGCCGCGGTCAGCACGGCGCGCGGGGTCACCTCGTCGCGCGCAAGCGGCTTGTCGGCCCTCGCGCTGGCCCGGTCACGCCCACGGTCGAGCCAGTCGTTGCTCCACCCGATCGACAGCTGCCCGGTACCGACCGCGAGCGCGACCACGCCGCTGCGGGCGCCCAGGCCGGCGCCGAGCGCCAGGGCCGAGGCTGCTAGGGTCACCGCCAGCGACGGCTCGGGGTGCGCGGCACGCAGCAGCGCCCCGACGCGGCGTAGCATGGGCGGCTGCCCCGAACCGCGGGGCGCCTCCATCCCATCACCCTCCCGGGAACCCGACACAAGGATCATTCCGTGACCCCCTACGGAGCTCTGCGGACCCACGGCGCCGGCACGTTGCGTGCGACCGATGACGGTACCGCAGTCGTGCTCGCCGGATGGGTCGCGCGCCGCCGGGACCACGGCGGTGTGGCCTTCCTCGACCTCCGCGACCGGACCGGCGTGGTCCAGGTCGTCGCCGACCCCGACGCCGACGAGGCGCTGCAGGCGGCCCACGACGTGCGCAACGAGTACGTCGTGGCCGTGCACGGCGGGGCGCGCCTGCGCCCTGCGGGGATGACCAACGACAAGCTCGACACCGGCGACGTCGAGGTCGCCGCCAGCGCCGTGGAGATCCTCGCGCCGGCTGACACGCCGCCGTTCCCGATCGACGACCGCGTCGAGGTCGACGAGCAGATGCGGCTGCGCTACCGGTACCTGGACCTGCGCCGCCCGCCGGTCGCGCACGCGCTGCGCACGCGGTCGCTGACCACCTCGGTCATCCGCGAGGTGATGGAGGCCCACGGGTTCCTCGACGTCGAGACGCCCCTGCTGACGCGGTCGACGCCCGAGGGTGCCCGCGACTTCCTGGTGCCGTCGCGCATGCGGGCCGGCGAGTTCTACGCGCTGCCGCAGTCGCCACAGCTGTTCAAGCAGCTGCTGATGGTCGCGGGCGTCGAGCGCTACTACCAGATCGCCCGGTGCTTCCGGGACGAGGACTTCCGCGCCGACCGCCAGCCCGAGTTCACCCAGCTCGACGTCGAGGCCAGCTTCATCATCGAGGAGGACATCTACACCCTGGTCGAGGAGCTGCTGTCGACCGTCTGGAAGCGCGTGCTCGACGTGAAGCTCGACCCGCCGTTCGAGCGGATGCCCTACGCCGAGGCGATCGCCCGGTTCGGCACTGACAAGCCGGACCTGCGGTTCGGCATGGAGCTCGTCGACCTGGCCGACGTGTTCGCCGGGACCGAGGTCGGCGTGTTCGCCGGCGCGCTGGAGGCCGGCGGCACCGTGACGGCCGTCTGCCTGCCCGACGGCGGCCGGTTGACCCGCAAGCAGTTCGACGGCTGGGTCGACTTCGCCCGCAGCCGCGGTGCGAAGGGCCTGGCGTGGGCCGTGGTGACCGACGACGGCCTGCGCAGCCCGTTGGCCAAGTTCATGAGCGACCGGGAGGCCAGCGAGCTGCTGACCGCGACCGGCGCCCGTCCGGGCGACGCGATCTTCTTCGGCGCGGGTCCCGTGCGTGCGACCCGCGCCCTGCTGGGAGCGGTCCGGGTCGCGCTCGCCCGCCAGCACGACCTGATCCCCGACGACCGGTGGGCGTTCGTGTGGATCACCGAGCCCCCGGTCTTCGAGTGGAACGACGACGAGTCCCGCTGGGACGCGGTGCACCACCCGTTCACCTCGCCGACCGTGGAGGGGCTCGAGCGCATGGAGGACGCCCCCGGCGCGGTGCCGGCGCGCGCCTACGACATCGTGCTCAACGGCATGGAGATCGGCGGCGGGTCGATCAGGATCAACCGTGCCGACGTCCAGCGGCGGGTGTTCGCCCTGCTGGGCATCGACGACGAGACCGCCCGCGAGCGGTTCGGGTTCCTGCTCGACGCGTTCGCCTACGGGGCGCCGCCCCACGGTGGGATCGCGTTCGGCCTCGACCGCCTCGTCATGCTGCTGACCGGTGAGGACTCGATCCGCGACGTCATCCCGTTCCCCAAGACCCAGACCGGTGCCGACGCGATGACGGGCGCCCCGGCGGCCGTCGACGACGGTCAGCTGCGCTCACTGGGGCTGCGGGTCCGACCGCGGAGCTGAGCCCCTGTCGGGTCGGGCGGTCGCGGCCTGTCGCGCCGCGCCGCCTCGCTCAGCAATACTTCATGGAGCCTGGTTCCATGAAACGCGCGGCGGACCGGCTGCGCCGGACGAGGGACTGATACCCGATGAGCTCGACGCGCGGAGCCGACCGCCAGCGCCACGACGAGGTGCGCGTGGTGGAGACCGCCGACCAGCAGCCCCTGCTGGGTCGGCTCAACGCCCATGGCTTCCGGCTGCTGATGGCGGCTGACGTCGTGGTGATCGTCGTGGCGCTGCTGCTGCCGATGGCGGTCTACGTGCTCGCCGGCAACCTGCGGAACCCGTGGCCGCTGAGCTACTACGTCGTCGGCTACACCGGCGCGCTCCTCGTCCACTTCGTCAGCTTCTACTTCAGCGGGCTGTACGAGCGCGAGCAGCGGCTGGGCAGCCGGCCGGTGCTGCCGCGCATCGTCAGCATGGCCATCGGGGCCATGCTGCTCGTCGCGCTGCTGCAGCTGTTCATCCAGGTCAACGTCCTGCCGCGCACCGTGCTGCTCGTCCCGCCCGTGATCGTCTCCCTCGGTCTCGCGGGCAACCGGCGGATCTCCCGGGCGCTGCGCGACCGCCGTGAGGGACCGCCCCGCGTGGTGCTGGTCGGCGTGCCCGACGACGTGAACCTCGCCCGCGAGCACATCGACGACGTCGCCGGCACCGCCGAGATCGTCGGGACCACCACGACGGTCGACGAGCTGCTGCCGCTGCAGCAGCGCACCGCGGCCACCGACGTCCTCGTGGTCACGTCGCGCCTGATCGACGACGCGTACCCCGAGCCGCTGGCCACCCTCGAGGAGCGGGGGGTCAACGTGCTGCGCCGCATCTCGGCGCAGGACACCCTGCTGGGCCTGAGCGGAGTGCGCGAGGTCGCGGGCCTGCCGTTCGTGGTGCTCGCGCGGTCGGCGCTGCCCTCGTCGCGTGCGCGGTTCAAGCGGACGATCGAGCTCCTCGAGCTGGTGGTCACGCTGCCGGTGTGGGTGGCCGGGATCACGCTGATCGGGCTGTACGTGCTGGCAACCGCCGGTCGCCCCGTGTTCTTCTGGCAGGAGCGCGTCGGCAAGGACGGCCGGCCGTTCCGCATGGTGAAGTTCCGCACGATGACCGTCGACGCCGAGGGTGACGGCGCCGCGGTGCTCGCCGGCAAGTCCGACGCCCGCGTGGTGCCGGCCCTGCGCTGGCTGCGCCGCACGCGGCTCGACGAGCTGCCGAACCTGTGGAACGTGCTCCGCGGCGAGATGTCGATCGTCGGCCCCCGACCCGAGCGGCCGGAGCTGACCGCGCAGTTCGAGAGCGTGATCCCCGGCTACGACCGGCGCCACGAGATCCCGCCGGGGCTGACCGGCCTGGCGCAGGTGCACGGGCGGTACCACACCGATCCCGAGTACAAGCTGGGCTACGACCTGCAGTACCTGGTCAACTGGTCGCCCGTGCTCGACCTGCAGATCCAGCTGCGCACCATCTGGGTGATGCTGACGGGGCGGTTGTGACCGCTGGCCGCGCCGTCGCGCGGTGACCGTACCAGCAGGATCGGGCTGAAACCCGCGCCATGCGGTGGTTTCCGCGTCGATCCCCGACGCCGTGCGCGGCCTGGCGGGTCGACGATCCGCGCGGAACTTTCCGTGCGGTCATGCGGACGATGCGACCTGCACCACGACCGACGGCGCGTGCGGACGGCGACCGAACCGTCGCCGCCCCTGCCACGCCGTCGACCTTCCCGGTGACGGCGCGGGACCGTCAGGTACCGGTTCGAGGCACGCGACGCCCACCGGGGCTGGTCAGCCGACGGGGCGGCCGATGTGCTCCTCGACACCGCGGTGGTCTGGGACGGCGAGCGGTCGCTCGGTCTGGTCGTGGGTGAGGGTGCCAGCGGCGCCATCAGCCTCCGCGGCAGCCTGGACGCGCTCGCGCCGCGTCCGGGGTTCGCGCTCGAGGGCGTCGGGCTGCGGTGCCACGTGCGCCCCGTGGCCTGCCGGCAGGTGCCGAGGTGCTGGCCGCGGCGGTCGTCGCCGGACCGGGTGGAGGTGGACCGCGGCGAGATGGTGGCGCTCACCGACGGCGCATGGACCACGGTGTCGATGGTGGTCGGCCGCCGTGGTGAGCCGGCGCCGGAGGGGTGGACCGACGTCGGATCTGGGGACGTCGACACCGATGCCGTCACGGCGCTGGGCATCGACGTGCAGGCCGAGCGGGGTGCGCTGCCGTCCGCCGTGAACGTCGACGCCTGCGTCGTCCGCTCGGAGCCCGAGCCGGTCGCGGTGCCGGCCGGACGCGCACCGCTCGCCATCGACGCCGGCGGGAGCGGGGCGACGACGGCCGTGCCCGGGACCGGACCACGACACCGCGAACCGGCGGGCGGTCGACACCCGCCCGACCCGCGGCGTCGCCGACGCCCGAGCCGCTCGGCGCCCCCGAGCTTGTGACCTTCGACTTCGAGACCTCCGAGGCGCTGCGCACCGCGGTGGTCGCCATCGGGCTGGTGGTGCAGGCTGAGGAGGACGTGGCCCTCCAGCTGCGCCTCGACGACTGCCAGATCCTTCCCCGCCGTTGGTCCACATCGATGTAAGTCGGTGGCATCCTGCCATCTATCATGCATCTTCGATCACGGGAGGATCGACGATGCACCCCACGACGCAGACGACAGGACCAGTCCTCGGGCCGACCTGGCGCCGGCACGGCGCCAGGCGCACCCGCGCCGCCCGCATCGCCCGGCTGCTGCGGCCTGTCACCCACCTGATGGGAGGCGTCGTCAGCACCGAGTTGGCGGTGGCGCACCACGGGGGGTGGTACCGACCGGACGTCGGCGTCCTGCTGCACACCGACGTGCCGATCGACGGGGTGCTCCGGCGGGCGCCCATGCTCGTCGTGCGCCTCGGTGGCCCGCTGACGGCCGAGGCGTGGGCCCGTGCGGGCGCCCGCGCGGTCTGGGCGTGGCAGGACGATGACGTCGTCGAGCTGCTGCGCGGTCGGACGCGGGTGCTGGACCGCGGCGCGTGGCTGGCACACCCCGACGAACCGGCGCTGCGGCTCGCCGCCGACGAGCTGCGTCCGCCCGCGTGGCGCGGTGCGCGCATCTGCGCGTGACCGTCTAGGCTGCGGACCCATCGCGATCTCGCGCCACGTCGGGCCGCGAGGAGGAAAGGGAGACCATTGCGCAGCTCGCTGTTGATCGGACTGATCGTCGCCGTGATCGCTGCGATCTTCGTCGGGCTGTCGCTCGTGTTCGAGACCGGCAGCTTCCTGGGCGTGGCCGCCATCGTCGCCGCGGTCGGCTTCGGCGCCGCCATGGTCGGCGTGCTGTCCCTGCTGGCGAACCTGGTCACGACGGTCCAGCAGCTGACGACGACGGTCAAGCAGATCACCGACGAGACCATCCCGCTGCTGGGCGGCATCAACGAGACCGTGGCCGGCGTGAACACCGAGCTGGCCAGGATCGATACCATCGTTGCCAGTGTGCAGCAGGTGTCCTACCGGGCCGAGGGGGTCGCCGGCGTGCTCCAGGCCGCGGTCGCCAACCCGTTGATCAAGGGCATCGCGTTCGTCACGGGCACCCGCGCGGCGGCCAAGGCGGCCCGCAAGGTTACCTAGGCGCACCTCCGCAGCACCGCCAGGCAAGGAAGCCACCATGTTCTCTCGCATGTTCTTCGCTGTCGTGGGTCTGGGCGCCGGCGTCGCCGTCGGCGTGTGGACCCTCCGCAAGCTGGAGTCGGCCAGCCAGCGGCTGGCCCCCGACGCGCTGGCCGCGCGCGCCGGCCGGAGCGCCAGCAGCCTCGGCGAGCGGCTGAACGCGGCGATCGAGGTCGGGCGGCAGGCGGCGGCGGCGCAGGAGGCGCAGCTGCGGGCGGAGTTCCTGGACGGACGCGGTGGTGAGGTCGATGCGCGGTAGTGACATCCGCCGCACCTTCCTCGACTTCTGGGCCGAGCGCGACCACCGCATCTGGCCGTCCTCGTCGTTGATCCCCAACGACCCGACGCTGCTGCTGACGGTCGCGGGGATGGTGCAGTTCAAGCCGTACTTCCTGGGAGAGTCGACGCCGGACACCCCGCGCGCCGCGAGCGTGCAGAAGTGCGCGCGCACCAACGACATCGAGAACGTCGGGCTGACCACCCGCCACCTGACGTTCTTCGAGATGCTGGGCAACTTCAGCTTCGGCGACTACTTCAAGGCCGATGCCATCCGGTGGGCCTACGAGCTGTCGACGGAGGGCTTCGGCTTCGAGCCCGAGCGCCTGTGGGCGACGGTCTACTCCGATGACGACGAGGCGTTCGAGCTGTGGGTCGAGCAGACCGACATCCCGGCCGAGCGGGTCCAGCGCCGCGACGCCAAGGACAACTACTGGTCGACGGGAGCGGCGGGGCCGTGCGGCCCGTGCTCCGAGATCTTCTACGACCGCGGGCCCGACCACGGTCCCGATGGCGGCCCGGTCGTCGACGAGACCCGGTTCATGGAGTTCTGGAACCTGGTGTTCATGCAGTACCGGACGGCCGGGCGTGGGGACCCCGACCTCAAGGGCTCCGACGACATCGTCGCGGAGCTGCCGAGCAAGAACGTCGACACCGGACTGGGCTTCGAGCGCCTGGCCATGCTGCTGCAGGACGTGCCCAACGTCTTCGAGACCGACGTCATCCGCCCGATCCTCGACCGCGCGGTCGAGCTGACCGGTGTGGGCTACGGGCGTGACGAGCGCAGGGACGTCAGCCTGCGCGTCATCGCCGAGCACGCGCGCAGCTCCAGCTTCCTGATCGCGGACGGCGTCCTGCCGTCCAACGAGGCGCGTGGCTACATCCTGCGCCGGCTGCTGCGCCGGGCGGTGCGCCACGTCCGCCTCCTCGGCTCGGACACGCCGGTGATGCCCGACATGGTCGGCACGGTGATCGACACCCTCGGCGAGGCGTGGCCCGAGCTGGTCACGCAGCGCGAGCTGATCACCCGCATCGCGGCGGCGGAGGAGGACAGCTTCGGGCGCACGCTGCGCACCGGCATGGGCATGCTGTCGACCGCGATCAGCGAGGCCCGCGAGCGTGGCGAGCAGCAGCTGTCGGGGTCGACGGCGTTCAAGCTCCACGACACCTACGGCTTCCCGGTCGAGCTGACACTCGAGATCGCCGCGGAGGAGGGCATGGACCTCGACCGCGACACCTTCGCGGCCGAGATGCAGGCCCAACGCGACCGCGCCCGCGCGGCGACCCGCCACGGCGACGCGTCGGGACCCGACGCCGACGCGTACCGCGCAGCGTCGCAGGGCACCGCCGTCGAGTTCGTCGGCTACGAGCGCAGCACGGCCGACGCCCCGGTCGTTGCGCTGCTCGACCGCAGCGGCGGCATCCAGCGGGCGCAGGAGGGCGACGAGGTCCAGGTCGTGCTGCCCGTCACCCCCTTCTACGCGGAGGGCGGCGGCCAGCTCGGTGACCACGGCGTGATCGAGACGCCCACGGGGCGGCTGGTCGTCACCGACACGGTCGAGCCGCTCGACGGCCTGATCGTGCATCATGCCCGCGTCGACGCGGGGGAGGTGGCGGTCGGCCAGGAGGCGCACGCGGTGATCGACCAGGAGCGGCGCGAGGCGATCACCCGCGGGCACACCGCGACCCACATCCTCCACGCCATGCTCAAGCAGGAGCTCGGTGACCACGCCGCCCAGGCCGGCTCGGCGATCGACGCGGGACGGTTCCGGTTCGACTTCCCGCACTTCTCGGCGGTGTCGACCGACCAGCTGCAGCACGTCGAGGGGCTGGTCAACCAGCGCATCGCCGAGGATCCCGAGATCGCCACCGAGATCATGACCCAGCGGGAGGCGCGGCGCATCGGCGCGACCGCGCTGTTCGGTGAGAAGTACGGCGAGGTCGTGCGGGTCGTGCGCCTGGGCGACTTCTCCGTCGAGCTGTGCGGTGGCACGCACGTCCATCGCACACCCGACATCGGGGTCTTCTCGATCGTCTCAGAGGGCTCGATCGCCGCGAACCTGCGCCGCATCGAGGCGCTGACCGGACCCGATGCGTTCCGCTACCTGTCCCGTGAGCGGCTGGTGGCCGAGCAGGTCGCCCAGCTGCTGAAGGTGTCGACCGACGAGGTGGTCGACCGCGTGGCCGATCTGATGGCGCGCCTGCGCGCTGCGGAGAAGGATGTCGCGGCGGCGCGCCGGCAGTCGCTGCTGGCGGCGGCCGGCGAGCTGGCCGGCGGCGCCGAGCAGGTCGACGGCGCGCGGGTGCTGGCCGCGGCGGTGCAGGGCGCCGACCGCGACGGCCTGAAGACGCTCGCGCTCGACCTGCGCCAGCGGCTGGGCGAGTCGGTGGTCGTGCTCGGTGACGTCACCGACGAGGGCAAGGCCCAGCTGGTGGCCGCCGTGAGCACCGAGCTGGTCTCGCGCGGCGTCGAGGCCCGCGAGGTGCTGCAGCCCGGTGCCCGGCTGGTCGGCGGTGGCGCCGGCGGCAGGGGCGAGGTCGCCCAGGCCGGAGGCCGCGACGGCTCGCAGCTGTCAGAGGCGCTCGAGGCGTGCCGCCGCACGGCGCGCGAGCTCGTGGCGAGCACGGCCTAGATGCGCGCGTTGGGCGTCGACCTCGGGACGGTCCGGATCGGGCTGGCGCTCAGCGACCCGTCGAAGCTGATCGCCAGCCCGCACGACACCCTGCCGGCCGGTGACACCGCCGCCGACGACTGGCCGCAGCGGACGGCCGCCGTCCTCGCCGATGTCGCTCGGCAGGCCGATGCCGATACCATCGTCGTCGGCCTGCCCCGTGCGATGTCCGGTGGTGACACAGCAGGTGCCGCGAGTGCCAGACGGGTCGCCGCCGCTCTGGAGCAGGTCAGCGACGCACGCGTCGTCGTCTGGGACGAACGGCTGAGCTCCGTCGAGGCGGAGCGGATGTTGCTCGGTGCCGGTCGCCGACGTGCACAACGCCGGGAGGAACGCGACCGCGTGGCGGCCGCGATCATCCTCCAGGCCTGGCTGCAGGCGAACGCCGCTTCCCCGAGCTGAGGACCCCGCATCCCATGGCGCTGTCAACCGGATCGAAGGTCTTCAGCCTCGTGATGCTGTCGATCATGGGGGGCGTGCTGTACGTGCTGTTGCGGGCCGGCACCGGCGACGCACCGCAGGAGGCCGGCGCACCGGTCACCGTCGAGATCCCGGAGGGTGCGGCGGCCCAGCAGGTCGGCGACATCCTCACCGACGCCGGGGTGGTCGACAACGCGCTGAGCTTCCAGGTCAAGGTCCGCACGGACCCGCGGGCGGCCAACATCCAGCCGGGGACCTACGAGCTGCGTCAGGGCATGACCAACGACCAGATCCTCGACCGGCTGACCGAGACCGTCGAGTTCTCGGCCTTCACGGTCACGATCCCCGAGGGCCTCACCGTCGAGCAGACGCTCCAGCGCATCGCCGACGCCGAGGACAGCCCGTTCCGCGTCCGCCAGCTGCGGCGGGCGCTGGCGGGCGTCGCACTGCCCTCCTGGGTGCCCGACGACCTGCCCGACGACGCCGAGCCCTTCGAGGGCCTGCTCGCGCCGGACACCTACGAGTTCCGCACCGACGTCGGTGCGCAGGACCTGCTCGGCCGCCTGGTGACCGAGACCGTCGACAACCTCGAGGCCCTCGACATCCGCGAGCGGGACTACTACGAGACGCTGATCATCGCGTCCCTGATCGAGCGGGAGGTCCGGGTCGCCGACGAGCAGCGGACGGTCAGCTCGGTGATCGAGAACCGCCTCGAGGCCGGCCAGCCGCTGCAGCTCGACGCGACCGTGCTGTACGCCAAGGGTGAGGCGGGCACGCGGGTGTTGACCGACGACACGGACGTCGATTCGCCGTGGAACACGTACGAGATCACCGGCCTGCCGCCCACGCCGATCGCCGCGCCGGGCCAGTCGGCGCTCGAGGCGGCGGCGAACCCGGCCGACACCGAGTTCGTCTTCTACGTCGTGTGCGACTTCGACACGGGCGAGCACGCGTTCGCCCGCACGCTGGACCAGCACAACCGCAACGTGGCGCAGTACCGGCGGATCCGCGACCAGCAGGGCGGCTCCTACTGCGACGACGCGGCGTGACCACCGCGGCCACCGCGCTGGTCTGCCTGCTGGGCGACCCGGTCGCGCACAGCCGCTCGCCCCAGCTGCACACCGCCGCGTTCGCCGCCTGCGGCGTCGATGCCGTCTACGTCGCCTGTCGGGTCACCGACGTGCCCGCGGCGGTCGACGGCCTGCACGCGTTGGGCGCACTGGGCGCCAACGTCACCGTCCCGCACAAGCGCGCCGTCTGGGAGCACGTCGCCCGCCGCACCGACGAGGCCGACCTGATCGGCGCCGCGAACACCCTGTTCCGGGCCGACGACGGGGGATGGGTCGCCGACAACACCGATGCCGCGGGCCTGCTGCGGGTGCTGCGCGACGACGTGGGCCTGGCCACCGGCGACGGTGTCGAGGTGTTCGGGGCGGGGGGCGCCGCGCGCGCGGCGGCGGTCGCGCTGGGCCGGCTGGGCGCGCGCGTGCGCGTCGACGCCCGGCGTCGCGGGGCGGCCGACGAGGTGCAGGCGCTCGCCGCGCGGGCGGGCGCCGACCGGCTCGAGCCGGGCGCCCAGCCGCGACTGGTCGTCAACGCGACGCCGCTGGGGTTGTACGGCGAGCGGCTGCCCGACCGCTACCACGACCTGCGCGGCGGGCAGGCGGCGCTCGACCTGACCTACGGTGCGGATCCCTCGCCGTTCGTCGCCGACGCGCGGGCCCGGGGCCTCGCGGCCTGGGACGGGTTGGGCATGCTGCTCGGGCAGGCGGCGGTCGCCTTCGAGCGGTGGACGGGGCGGCCGGCACCGGTCGAGGCGATGCGCGGGGCGCTCGCATCCGACGCCTGATCCGCCGGGACGGCGCAGAGCCGGTCAGCGGGCGATCGGTGGTGCGACGTCGGGATCAGGCATCCCGTCCAGCTGCGCGAGCACGTCGTGATCGTGCCCGACGTAGCCGTCCGGGGCGGGTTCGCCGGGTGAGGGCTCGTGTACCAGTCCTCCCGGCGCGGCGGGCCCGCCCGCCTGGTGGACCTCACCCTCCAGGATGAAGCGGGTGAGATCGACGCCGACCTCGGCGGCATCCACGCGGCGCGAGACGTAGGTGCCGTCGAGGGCCAGGTCGCGTTCCTCAACCTCGGCCGGCGTGCCGGTGCGGTCGAGCAGGACGAGCACGGTCGGCTGGTCCGGGCGGTGCTCGTGCTGACGGACGACCACGGCCGTCTCGTTGGTGTCGAGCAGCACGACCGACCCCACCGGATGATCGCCGAGCAGCCCGGCGAAGGCGCGGACGGCGTCAGGGTCGAGGTCGTGCCCAGCGGCGGCCCGGATGATGTTCAGGGCCTCGTGGCGGTCCAGCGGGTCGCGGTACGACCGCTTGCTGGTGATCGCGTCGTAGCAGTCCACGACGGCGACGAGGCGGCTGGGTACGGACGGGCCGTGCCCGTGGAGCGTCGGATAGCCGCTCACGTCGTAGGCGGCGTGGTGCTCGAGCAGGATGGATGCGGCCGGGTGGTAGAGCCCGGGGCCGGTGGCGAAGAACATGCCGGCGCCATCGACGGGATGCCGTTGGATGAGCCGCCACTGCTCCTCGTCGAGCCGGCCGGGTGCGTTGAGGACCTCCGCGGGGACGAACACCTTGCCGATGTCGTGCAGCAGGGCGCCGAGGCCCAGCACCAGCACCTGGTCGTGGCGCAGCCCGATGAGCTGACCCAGCGCCACCGACATGACGCAGACGTTGACCATGTGGATGTAGGTGTACTCGTCATAGGACTTCACGGCGCTGAGCAGCAGGCCGTACCCGGGGTCGCGCGAGACCTCGTCGGCGATCTGGCTCACCACCTGCCCGGCGACGTCGAGGTCGATCGGTTCGCCGACCGCCGCCTTGGCGGATGACTCGCGCAACACCCCGACGCCGGCGGAGTACGCCCGGCGGAGGTCGGTCAGGCGCTGCTGCCACTCCGGCGCGTCGGTGTCGGGGGAGCGCACGGCGTTCAGCCGGACGCCGCCGAGCTGTGACCGGCTGGCGGCCCCGTGCAGCACCTCGACGAGCATCTCCATGTCTGCCGCCGTGGTGTGGGGCGCGAACGTCAGCGACTCGATGCCGGCCTCCGCCAGCGCGCCCGCGAGTCGCCCGAGGGTGAGCGACTCGTGCACGAGCAGGGTGGTGCCGAGGTAGAAGCTGCCCTGGTCGGCGAAGATCGTCGGCTCGTTCGTGACGACCGCGCGCAGCGCCGCGACCCGCGCCTCGAGCTGCCGGCCGAGCGCTGCACGGTGCGGGTGGCCCGCGGGGTAGAGGACCGCCGACTGGTGGGCGGTGGCGAGCTCCCGGAGCAGGTCACTCGCGATCTCGGTGGCCGGCCGCGACGCGCTCATCCTGCCTCCCATCTTCGTGCCGCCCGCCGCGCCGTCCGACGCAGCCGCCATGACAGCCGGTGTCGTCCCTGCCGGGCGGCGAGCGCACGAAGCAGGTTCGGCGTCTCCGGCGCCGTCGATGCCGCGAGCGCCTCGATGCCATGCTTCTGCTCCGCAGTGGTCCGCAGCCTGGGGATCGCCCGTTCGAGCGCCTCCGCCGCGGCGGCCGTCGGAAGGCTCGCCAGCCCCCGTACCGCCTCACGACGCACCGCCGCATGGTCGTGACCCGCCAGCCGCTCCAACGACGCCACGGCCGCCGCCCCACCCACACGGCGCATCACCGTCGCGAGGTCACGGACGACCTGCCAGACGTCATGGTCGAGGTGGCGCTCGAGGTCCCTGGGCCGGTCGCGGACGACGGCGGTGATCGCTTCGAGCAGCCTGCCGTTCGAGGTGCGCTGGTTCCGGGCCAGCGCCGCGACCAGCGCGTCGACCGCTGCGGGCCCGAAGGGCCGCAGGAGATCGACCGTCCGCTGCGGGTCCGTGGTCTTGCCCGCCACACCCGCGACCAACTCCGGCGTCAGCGTCTGCCGGCGGGGTTCGAGCAGCAGGCGGCCGGCAGCGCCGGGCAGATCCGCACGCGCGTCGTCGAGGACACCGAGCAGTTCCTGGATGTGACCGGTCTCGCCCTTGCCGACGTAGGCGCGGAGCTGCTTCGTCACCGCTGCGATGACCTGCTGGAGCTGCTCGGGTGCGACGTCTGCCCGGAGGTAGTCGCCGAACGCGACGAGCGCGAGGCGTCGTCCGGCCTCGGCGTCCCCAGGGAAGCCCGCGCGGACGCCATCGGCGGCAGGCGTCGGATCGTGGTCATCCGTGTCCGTTGGACGCGTGCCGGCGATCAGATCCCGCACGACGGTCACGAGCGCCTGCCGTCGCCCGGTCCGGCGCGCGACGTCGATGGCGAGCTCGACCGGTTCGACACGCCGATGCCGCGCCGCCCCGGCGATCAACCGCGCCACCTGCGGATCGGTCAGGTGGCCGGCGTACCGCTCGGCGAACGTGTCCGTCGCGAGGCGGTCGACGACGAGGTCGTCGAAGGCGTCACGGTGGTGCGCGTCGAGGTCGGCGGCCAACGCGGCCGCGCTGCGGAAGAAGGAGGAGCGCCCGCTCGCGGTCTCGTCAAGCGCGTCGCTCGCCGTCCGCAGCCGTGTGTACAGGGTGGCGGCGGTGTCGTCCGGCAGCAGGCGGAGCGCGGGCGTCGCATGCTCGTCGGGCACTGGATCCTCATCGTCACCTGTGGTGGGTGACGGCACGCCGGTGCTCGCCACGATCGCGGTTGCACCACCCGCGTCGAGCAGGTGGCCGACGCCGCCGGCCTCCGCCACCTCCTCGGGATCGCGGCTCAGTGCGTCGTAGAAGACCGCGAGCTCGTGCAGGGTGGGCCGCCGCTCGATCCGCAGGTACTCCACGCGGCGGCTGAAGCACGCGTCAGCAAGGCGATCGACCCGGTCGCTGACCAGCGTGCCACCGTCGACGTGGAACTGGCCGGCCCGCACGGTGGCCTCCACGGCGCCTCCGGCCACGGCGCCCTCCGCCGCATCCAGGACGCGCGTGGCGGCGGTCCGGAACGCCGGCTGCGTGGCATCACCCGGATACAGGCGGTACGTGGACAGGCCAACGGCGAGCAGGTGCAGCAGGGCCTCGAGCGTGTCAGCACGACGCCCTGCCACAGCACCTTGCGCGCGGTCGACCATCTCCACATGTTCCGCGTCGGCTGGCACGTGGACGGCTTGCGTGGATCCGTGGCGTGACGGCACCGAGGACACGGTCTGCGCCGCCCACTGCAGGCTGTCCGGGCACGTCGCTCAATGCTGATCGTCCGCGGCCGACGGGCGGGAGGACTGTGCGTCCGGCGGGAGGGCACCGCTCTCCACGCGCCGGGCCAGGGTCGCGTACCGCTCCCGCAGACTGCTTTGTGCAAGGACGACCCGCATGCTCACCGGGGACCTCACGGACTTCTCCCTGCGAGAGATCCTGCAGTTCCTCGCGACCACGTCGGCGTCGGGAATCCTGGAGCTGCGCAGCGATGCGTCGCATGCCGGCATCGCCCTGCGCGAGGGCGGGATCTGCCTCGCGCTGCTCGACCTGCAGGGCGTCGGGGGCCTCGCGGCGCGGATGCTGCACGCCGACGTCGTCGACGTCACCCGTCTGCGTACGGTTGGGGAGCAGGGGGGCGGCAGCGCGGTTGCGCTGGCCACCATCCTCGCCGCCGCGGCGGGCGACGCCGACGCGACCGCCGGCATCTACCGGGAGCACACCCACGAGACGCTGGGCTGGCTGACCCGGTGGGACAGCGCGACGTTCCAGTTCCAGCGCTCGTCAGACCTCGACGGGTGGCCGTTCGACGCGATGGCCGTCGCTTCGGCGCTCGCCGAGGTCGACACGCGGGCGTCCGACTGGGACGACCTCCGCGAGACCGTCGGCGATCTGGCGCTGGTCGCCAGCGCGACGCCGAATCCGACCGACATCGACGAGATCAGTCTGACCCCCGAGCAGTGGCGCTTGATCTCCCTCGTCGACGGGCGCCGTGCCGTGGTCGACCTCATCGAGCTGTCGGGTGTGGGGCACCTGCGGACGTGCCGGCTGCTCCACGAGTTGGTGACCGCGGGGCTGGTCGAGCTGGTCGAGCCCGGGACGGCATCCACGCTGTCGATCCTGCTCGGCGGGCTGCAGGCCGTCGGTGCGCGCACGGCGTCAACGTCTAGCCCCTCTGTGCTGCGCGCCGCTGGCCGGCCCACGGCGGCGCCGCCCACCGCCGGCGCGCCCGAGCCGGCCGAGGCGCCTGTGCTCCCACAGCCGGTGCCCGCAGCGGCGCCGGCCGCGGCACCTGCACTCTCGGCCTCACCGGCGACGCCGTCGGTCCCCGCGGCGACCGTGCCCGCCGCGGACACCATGCCGACGGGTGATGCCAACCAGGACATGCTCCAGCGGCTGCTGGGCGGGTCCGGTGAGGGCTCGTGACGCGACCGGCTGAGGACCGTCGCCACGGCGCCGGGTCGGGGCGCTGATGGCTGCGCGGACGTCGCCGCTCGAGGAGCTGCTGGTCGCGCGCGAGCTGATCACCGAAGAGGCCCTCGCCGAGGTGCGCGACGCGCAGAACGGCTCGCGGCGCCCGCTCGGCCAGGTCCTGGTCGAACGCGGGCTGATCTCCGAGGCCCAGCTGCTCTCGGCGCTGGCTGAGCAGCAGCAGCTCGAGTTCGTCGAGCTCGCCGGGTACCCGATCGACACCATGGCCGCGTCGCTGGTCCCCGAGTCGCTCGCCCGCCGGCACGGCGTCCTGCCGATCGGCTTCGCCGACGACGGCACGCTGAGGCTCGCCATGAGCGATCCGGCCGACGTGCTCGCGGTCGACGACGTGCGCACGGTCACCGGCCACCGCATCCAGCCGGTCGTGGCGACCAGCGACGACATCGCGCAGGCGATCGCCAAGAACGCCCAGCTGTCGGACGCCGTCGAAAGCGTCGTCGACGACGTCGACGTCACCGACGATGCCGAGTCGGTCACGCAGCTCGGCGCCACCGCCGGCGACGCGCCGATCGTGCGGTTCGTCAATGCGATCATCCAGCAGGCCGTCGCGTCGCGCGCGTCGGACATCCACATGGAGCCGGGGGAGCAGGGGCTGCGCGTGCGCTTCCGCGTTGACGGCGTCCTGCACGAGGTCAGCAGGCAGCACCGGTCGATCCAGGCGGGGGTCGTCAGCCGGCTCAAGATCATGGCAGACATGGACATCGCCGAGCGGCGGGTGCCCCAGGACGGGCGCATCAGCGTCCGGACGGCCGACAAGGCGATCGACCTGCGCGTCTCGACGTTGCCGACGGTCCATGGCGAGAAGGTCGTCATGCGGATCCTGGACAAGACCGCGATCCTGCTGACGCTCGAGGACCTCGGGTTCCTCGAGCGCAACTTCGTCCGGTACCAGCGCAACTACCGCAGACCGTACGGGATGATCCTCGTCACGGGACCCACCGGGTCGGGGAAGTCGACGACGCTGTATGCAACGCTCAACGTGCTGTCGTCGCCCGACGTCAACGTGGTCACCACCGAGGATCCTGTCGAGTACAGGCTCAATGGCATCAACCAGGTGCAGATCAACCCGCGGGCCGGGTTGACCTTCCCGAAAGCCCTGCGGTCGATCCTGCGCCAGGACCCCGACATCGTGCTGGTCGGGGAGATGCGCGACCACGAGACCGCGCAGATCGGCATGGAGGCCGCGCTCACCGGTCACCTCGTGTTGTCGACCCTGCACACCAACGACGCGCCGTCGGCGGTGACCAGGCTGACCGAGATGGGCATCGACGCCTTCCTGGTCGCGTCGGCGGTCGATTGCGTGTTGGCGCAGCGGCTCGCGCGGCGCCTGTGCACCTCGTGTCGCGAACCGTACCTGCCGACGGGCCCCGACCTGCAGCTGGCGGGGCTGCCGTGGCAGGAGGGCATGGCCATGCCGCAGCTGTACCGCGCGACCGGGTGCAACAAGTGCGCGGACACGGGCTACCGCGGGCGGCTGGCCATCCACGAGGTGATGGAGGTCGACGAGAGCATCGAGCGCCTCATCGCCAGCCACGCCGCCACCGACGACATCGCCGCCGCGGCGCGGGCCAACGGCATGTCGACCTTGCGCGAGGACGGCCTGGCGAAGGTGCTGATGGGCCGCACGACACTCGAGGAGATCGCCCGGGTCATCACCTGACGGGTGGCGGTGGCCGGTGCCGCGGTCGGGTGTCATCAAATTCGATGATCTTGCCGCAAGACGCATCGGAACCCTCAACTCCGCGTCGTTCCAGGCCGATGGACATGCCGTGAACACCACCGACCGCCCCGGGATGCGCGCATGCACGCACGCCTGACCGCGCTCCGCACCGACGAGCGGGGCTTCACGCTGGTCGAGATGATGGTCGCGATCCTGCTGCTGGCCATCATCTTCACCGCGATGGTGTCGGTCATCATCACGTCCCTGACCGCGATGCAGCGCGATGAACAACGGGTCCGCGCCACCCAGCTGGTGCAGGAGGAGCTCGAGCGCCTCCGCGCGATCGAGTGGGACTGCGCCGCGTTCGATGCGAGCGATCCCGATTACGTGTCGACCTACAACGGCAACGAGACGGTCAGTCTTGACCCTGCGGAGTGCAGTGACCCGACGATCTCGCCGGACCCGAGCGCGCGCGTTCGCACCGTCGATGGCATCGACTACACCGTCGTGCCGCACGTGTACTGGATGGACGACCCCGAAGACGGCACGGACGCGGCCGGGACCGACGCGGACCCGCAGGATTACAAGGAGTTCGCGGTCGAGGTCACCTGGACGCTCCGCGGTCAGACCAACACCTACGCCAATACCACCACCCGGGCGCCGACGATCGTCGAGGTGCCGCTGGAGATGGCGACGACCTCGGGCTTCGAGATCACCTCGCTCGTGGTTGATCCGACATCGGTCACCACGAGCGGCGGTGCGACGACCACCGCGGTACTCGTGACGGTCGAGACGTCCGAGCCCGCCACGCTGGTGCAACTCACGGTGGCCGCCCCGTCATCCTTCGCCACGACTTCGCTGACCGACATCTCGGCCGGCGCCGGGCGGCGGTGGCGACTGACCATTCCCGCCGGCTCGACGGCGTTCCCCAATGGCGACCACGAGTTCGTCATCACCGCCACCAGCACACTGGGGAGCGACACCGCCGCGCAGACGGTGACGTTCGCCGAGGCGCCGGCGGTGACGCCGGTCACCATCAATGCGCCACTGCTGTCGCCGGCGGCACCGATCTGCGTCGCGAACAGCAAGAAGGCGCACCAGTCGGTGACGGTGACCGTCGACATCGACGGCGTGTCCGCCAGCGACGAGGTCGACCTGTCGTGGACCGATCGATCAGGAAGCGCTCCCGTCTCCTACATCGCATCGACCGCTACCGGGGCGCGGTTCACTGCGACCATCCCCGCCTCCACGACCTTCAACAGCTCGACGACGACGCTGACCATCGATGCCCGGCGAGTGAGCGACAACACCGTCGCCCAGGGCACGTTCACGGTCAACGTGGTGCAGCACAACGACGGGGACGACTGCCCGTGATCCCCCGACGTCTGCACCGTGGTCTCGACGACGAGACCGGCTTCACCCTGGTTGAGCTGCTCGTCGTCATGGCGCTCATGCTGATTGTTGGCGGCGTCGTCCTCAATGGCATCGTGTCGGGGCTGAGCGCGGCCGAGCGCGGCCGCCAGCGCGTCATCGCGCTGACCGATCTCGAACGGGCGGCAGAGCGCATGGCCCGGGATCTGCGCTTCGCCGACCCGGTCGATGCCGCATCGGGGACCT
This sequence comes from uncultured Actinomycetota bacterium, assembly GCA_964450395.1. GTDB lineage: Bacteria > Actinomycetota > Nitriliruptoria > Euzebyales > JAHELV01 > JAHELV01. The sequence continues at coordinate 2,203 of CAYVGE010000029.1, read as the reverse complement.
CGGTCACGGTCAACGTGCTGCGTGACGACGCTGGGAGCCAGGTGCGGCACCGGGTCACCTACACCGTCGCGGGCGACGCGATCACCGAGACCCGCGCCATCTACGACCCACCGTCGGCGGCGGTCGCCGGCAGCACCACCACGCGTGAGGTGATCGCGGACCTCGACGCCGGTACCACTGTGTTCGCCTTCTTCAAGGCCGACGGACAGCCGTGGACGTCGGGAACCGACGCGCCGGGGGAGCTCGCCGAGATCCAGCTCGACCTCCGCCGGGAGCTCCCCCAGCAGGACCCCATCGAGGTCGAGACCTCGGTGTTCGTCCGCAACGTCGACGACGGACGTTAGGAACGCGTCATGCGTGTGCACATGAGTACTGAACGTGGGTCGATCCCCGTAGTCCTGCTCACGTCGATCATCGTCGGTGGCCTGATCGTCGTCCTCGTCGCCGCGGTGCTGACCAACCAGCGCACGGCCCGCTTCGACCGCTCATTCACGACGGTGTTCCAGGAGTCGGACGAGTACGTGCAGGAGGTCTCGAACTACTTCGTCCGTGAGCAGTGGGACATCGGTCGTGACGACGCGGTCGGCACGACCTACCCCAATGCCACTGACACGCTGGACACGCTCGGAGCTGCCAACACCTGCCCGGCGGTTGCTGACGGCGACGTCTGCGTGACCGCAACCAAGGTGTCGCCGCTGCGGTACGAGGTCGAGGCTACGGCGGTGCAGCGCACCAGCGGCGACGAGGTCGCGACACGAACAGTGGCCGCGGATGTCGTCGACCTGCCGCGCTTCTTCCTCGCCGCGTTCGCCGACACGGAGATCGCGTTGCGTGGTGGCAACGGTGCCGCGTCCTACGGCAACGGCGCGTGGTACACGGGCAACGGCATCATCGGGACCAACGAGGAGATCGTGCTCAACGGCAGCAGCACCGACATCGACGGCGTGCAGCTCCACAACTGGGACAACTATCCCGACCTCGACCGCTGCACCCACTCGGGCGGCAGCGACTGTGACGACGTGCGCGCCGACCCACCGGTGCCGCCCTCCGAGCGGTTGGGCCCCCGGCTCGAGGTCGGAGGACCGCGCTTGAACACGACGTTCATCGACGAGGCGCTCGCGAGCTGCGGCACGCCGCTGGACTCTTACACCAGCTCGACCGACGGGGCGACGCTGACGGGCAACGGCTCCTACATCTGCGTCGACAACCTGACGTTCGACACCGACGTCACGATCCTCAATGGACCGGTCGAGATCTATGTGGCCGGGCAGATCAGCATTGGCAACGACGTCAGCATCAACTGTCCAGCGGGGGGTTGCGCCACCGGCAGCGGCGATCCCGACTCCACAGCGCTGCGCATCTACAGCGCCGGGGGAGACGTGTCGCTCGGCAACCACAGCGAGATCGTCGCAGGGATCTATGCGCCGGAATCGGACTGCGCCGGCAACCCGAGCAACGCGCAGGGCGCCATCTTCGGATCGATGATCTGCCGCACCATCGACAACCAGGGAGGGTGGCAGTTCAACTACGACGACGACCTGCAGACGGTCGGGAGCCACACCTGGCAGCTCGACAACTACCGCGAGGAGTAGGTCGCACGCTTACCGCCGCGCCGCGACGGCCGACGTCCGTGAGAGGGCCGGACGTCGGCCGTTCGCATGTTGGAGGAACGCATGGAGGACTTCGCCGGGCTCGCGACCGTCGAGCACGAGGACCACGCCGCACCGGAGTCTGCGCCGCGCACGTCGCGCCTGGCCTACGAGGAACCTGATGTGCTCGACCTCGACCGTGCGTTGGAGGCGCTGGTCGAACTCGGCGGGTCGGATCTCCACCTGACGAAGGGCCTGCCACCCATGATCCGGGTGCACGGCGACCTGCAGCCGCTCGAGGGCTTCGCGGTGCTGGAGGCCAACGACATCCGCCAGGCGATCTACGGCATCCTCACCCAGAAGCACCGCGAGACGTTCGAGAACGAGCTCGAGCTCGACCTCTCCTACGCGGTGCCTGGCGTCGCCCGGTTCCGGGTCAACGTGTTCCAGCAGCGCGACGCGATGGCGTCGGTCATGCGCGTCATCCCACACGAGATCAAGCCGCTCGACGCGCTGGGCATCCCCACGCAGGTCAACGACTTCGCCTACAAGCCCCGTGGGTTCGTGCTCGTGACGGGACCGACCGGGTCAGGAAAGTCAACCACCCTGGCCGG
>CAYVGE010000028.1:0-25816 GCA_964450395.1 uncultured Actinomycetota bacterium | reverse complement strand
CCTTCGCGTCGCGGTGAGCCGCCAGCAGCCGGGCGAGATCGAGGTCGGTCAGCACGTCGCCGTTGCACACGATGGCGTCCCCGGTCCACGCCGGGTCGCGCAGCAGTCGTCGGGCGGCGCCGGCGGTGTCCAGCGGCCGCTCCTCCGAGGCGACGTCGACGACCACGCCGAGGTCGCGGCCCGCCTCGATCAGCGGGGTGAACGCGTCGGTCGCCTGGCCGACCAGGAGATCGAGACGGTCCACGCCGACGTCGGCCAGCCGGCGCAGCAGGCCGATCGCGTAGGGCCTGGCCATGAACTCGATCATGGGCTTGGGGATGGTGTTGGTGAGGGGACGGAGGCGCGTGCCGCCGCCGCCCGCCAGGATGACTGCACGCATCGTCCCACCGTAACGGACGCCGCCCACCGATCCCGCATCGTGTGTGCGGTGGCAGCGCGAGGCAGGATGGTGGCGACCGTGGGAACCCTCCTGGCCTTCAGCCGACCGCACACGATCATCGGCACGAGCCTGTCGGTGATGGCGCTCGCCCTGCTCGCGACGCTGCAGACCGGCGCCTGGCCGGGCACCGGCCAGGTCGCCGCCGTGCTCGTCGGCAGCCTGGCGACCAACGTGTTCATCGTCGGGCTGAACCAGGTGACCGACGTCGACATCGACCGCGTCAACAAGCCGTGGCTGCCGATACCGTCCGGCGCGCTGTCGATGCGCGCCGCCCGACGGCTGGTGTGGGCGTCGCTGACGCTGGCCCTGGGCCTCGGGCTGGTCGCGGGGCCGTGGGCCCTGGCGGCGTTCCTGGCCGGCATCGCGGTCGGCGCGGCCTACTCGCTGCCGCCGCTGCGGCTGAAGCGGTTCGCGCTGTGGGCGGCGCTGTCGATCGCCGGCGTGCGCGGGCTGGTGGTCAACGTGCTGCTGTTCGTGCACTTCGTCACCGCGACGGGCGCGCCCGCCGGACTGCCCCCGGTGATCGTCGCGCTGACGGCGATCGTGCTGGCGCTGAGCCTGGCGATCGCGTGGTTCAAGGACATCCCCGACATGGACGGCGACCGCCGCTTCCGGGTCAGCACCCTGACCCTGCGCCTGGGGCCACGCCGCGTCCTGATCCTCGGGCTGGTCGTCCTCGCGCTGGCCTACTGCGGCATCATCGCCGCCGGCCTGGTGGGCGTCCCGGGGCTGCACGGCGGCGTGCTGGCGCTGACGCACCTCGCGGCGCTCGTCGTGCTGCTCGTCGCCAGCCTGCGGGTCGACCTGGCGGACCGCCCGTCGGTCGCCCGCTTCTACCTGGTCGTGTGGGCGCTGTTCTACGTCGAGTACCTGGCGTTCCCGGCGGCCGGCCTGCTGGCCTGACCGGACCGCCCGCGCGCACCCGCCCCGGTGGTGCGAGAATCCTCGTGGAGCCCGGGGCCCCGACGCGTGCGGTGGCCCGGCTGCGCCGGATGTGGGCCCGGCGGGGGTCTCCGGAACGGTTCTGCTCCGAGCTGTCGAAACCGGGCACCGCCGCACGACCACCATCCGAGGCGCCCCGCACCCGGCGGGGCGCACGGCACCCAGGAGTGATCGCCATGAAGTACCTGTTGCTCATCGCCGAGGAGGAGGGCCTGCGGGCAGGGTGGTCCGAGGAGGACCAGCAGGCCGACATGCAGCGGTGGTTCGACTACACCACCGAGCTGCAGCAGTCCGGTGACTACGTCGACGGGCAGGCGTTGACCGACTCGACGTCCGCGACCACCGTGCGGGTGCAGGGCGGGCAGACCATGACGACGGACGGGCCGTTCGCCGAGACCAAGGAGATCATCAACGGCTACTACCTGGTCGACGTCGACGACCTCGACGCGGCCATCGCGTGGGCGGCGAAGATCCCCACGCAGGGCGCCGTCGAGGTCCGGCCGGTGCTCGAGTTCGACATGTCCGAGGCGCCCTGATGCGTCGGTCGGCGGGCCCGCCCGCCGGGGGCGCAGCGGACCTCCGAGGCCCGTGACCGACCCGCCGCGGAGGTCACCGCTCGGCGAGGCGCTGGCGGCGCACCGGCGCCTCGCCGAGACCTTCCGCACCGAGTACCCGCGGGTGCTCGGTGCGCTGGTGGCCGAGCTGCGCGAGTTCGAGCTGGCCGAGGACGCGCTGTCCGACGCCATGACGGCGGCCGCGGCGCAGTGGCCCACCCGCGGCCTGCCGGCCGAGCCCGCAGGGTGGCTGCTGGCGGTGGCGCGCCGGCGCGCGGTCGACCGCCTGCGGCGGCTCGGCACCGAGCGGCGCAAGGCACCGCTGCTGGTCATGCCGGAGGTGCACGAGCTCGACGCCGTGACACCGGGCGAGGTCCCCGACGACCGCCTGCGGCTGCTGTGCACGGCGTGCCACCCGGCGCTGTCGACCGAGGCCCAGGTCGCGCTGACGCTGCGCGTGGTCGGGGGGCTCACCACCGGCGAGATCGCCCGCGCCTTCCTGGTCCCAGAGCCGACCATGGGCCAGCGCATCAGCCGCGCCAAGCGGCGGATCCGCGAGGCCGGGATTCCGTACGCGGTGCCCGGTGCCGACGAACTGCCGCCGCGGTTGGGCGGCATCCACGGCGTCATCTACCTGATCTTCACGGAGGGCCACACGGCGTCGACCGGCGCCCGGCTGCAGCGCGTCGAGCTGGCGGACGAGGCCGTCCGGCTGGCGGCGCTGCTGCACGAGCTGTGCCCCGACGACGCCGAGACGACCGGCCTGCTCGCCCTCCTGGAGCTGACCGCGGCGCGCGCGCCGGCACGCTGGCGCGCTGGCCGCCCGGTGCCGCTGCGTGAGCAGGACCGCACCCGGTGGGACGCCGGCCGGATCGCCCGCGGACGGGCGCTGGTCGCCGAGGGCCTCGCCGGTGGGGTCGCCGGGCCCTACCTCGTCCAGGCGGCGATCGCTGCGCTGCACGCCGCCGCGCCCACCTACGCCGCGACGGACTGGGCGGGGATCATCAGCTGGTACGACCGGTTGATCGCCGCGCGCGACGATCCCGTGCTGCGGCTCAACCGGGCGGTGGCCCGCATGGAGCACGGCGCGCCGGCGGCGGCGCTCGCCGACCTCGACGGACTCGCCGACCGGCTGGCGGACTTCTCGCACTTCCACGCGGCCCGCGCCGAGGCGCTCGACCGCGTGGGCCGCCGCGACGCGGCCGCCGCCGCACTGCGGGCGGCGATCGGCCTGACCGGCAACGCGCCGCTGCGCGACGAGCTGGTCCGCCGCCTGGCCACCTGGTCGGATCCCGCCGCGCACTGACCGCCGGTCCGCGCCGCCCGGCGCGTCAGGCTGGCGACCATGGACCAGCCTCCTCCCGCGCAGGGTCCCCGTTGGCGCGCCTGTGGCGCCACGCCACGGGGCACCGCCGTCGCCTGGTGGCCGCAGCCGGGTGCTCGGTGCTCAACACGACCTTCGACCTGGCGCCGCCCTTCCTGATCGGCGCGGCGGTCGACATCGCCGTGCTGGCCGATCGGTCATTTCCTGGCCAGTCACACCGGCCCCGGCACCGCTCGACGCAGACGTCGGGCACCCGGCACGCGTCGTCGAACACCCAGCAGCGGACCACACCCCCGGCACCGGTAGGTCGTGTCCGGTTCGATCATGCGATGGTGTCACGGTCGGCCATGTGGTCATGATGGGGCGGTGCAAGGTCCGGGCGACGGGAGGAGGCGCGGTGACCGACGACGGTGCGGCACTGGCGCTGCTGCTGAAGTTCGCGAAGACGCTGGTGCGCCAGTACGACCTCGACGACGTGCTGACGGACCTCGCGGGCGACCTCCGCGACGTGCTCGACGTCGCCGGTGCCGGCGTGATGCTGACCGACGAGCACAACCACCTGCGCTTCGTGTCGTCGTCCGACGAGGTGCTCAAGCGGCTCGAGGACCTCCAGATCGAGCTCGACGAGGGCCCGTGCCTGCGGGCCTACCGCAAGGCGGAGCGCGTCATGGCGACCGACCTGCGTGACGACCCGGAGTTCCCGCGGTTCGGCCCGCGGGCGGTCGAGGCCGGGATGGTGGCGGTGTTCAGCTATCCCCTGCAGTACGAGGCGCAGGTGTTCGGAGCGCTCAACCTGTACCGCCGTGAGCCCGGGCGGCTCGACGAGCAGCAGGAGGAGCTGGGTGCGGCGTTTTCGGACATCGCCACGCTGTACCTGATGCACGGCTCGGACGACGAGCGGCGTGAGGAGCTCAACCGGCAGCTGCAGGGTGCCCTCGACTCACGGATCATGATCGAGCAGGCCAAGGGGTTCGTCGCGGCGCGCTGTGACCTGGAGCCCACCGAGGCGTTCGAGCTGCTGCGCCGCCACGCCCGGGGCCACGGCCACAGGCTGCGGGACGTCGCCGCGGCCGTCGTCGAGCGGCGCCTCGACACCGAGGCGCTGCACCCGACGCCCGCTCAGTAGGGGTACCACCAGTCCTTGACGTCGGGGTCCAGGTCCCAGTGCACGTGCTTGGTCTCGAGGAACGACTCGAGTCCCTCGTCGCCCAGCTCCCGGGCGCCGCCGGTCAGCTTCATCCCGCCGAACGGCGCCGCGTAGGTGTCGGTCAGCGGGTCGTTGATCCACACCGTGCCGACCTTGACCTCCTCGAAGAAGCGCTTGACCAGGGCCGGATCGTTGGACCGCAGCGTCGCGCCGAGCCCCATGGGGCTGTCGTTGACGAGGGCGATCGCCTGGTCGACGTCGTCGTAGGGCTGGATCGCGATGACCGGCCCGAACGTCTCGTCGGTCATGATCGCCATGTCGTGGTCGACGCCGGTCACCACCGTCGGCGCGTAGAACCAGCCGCGGTCCAGACCGTCGGGCACACCGCCGCCCGTGACGACCCGTGCGCCGCGCTCGACCGCGTCGGCGACGTGCGCCGCGACCTTGTCACGGAACCGGGCCGCGGCCATGGGCCCCATGTCGATGCCGTCGTCGGCCGGGTCGCCGACGCGGATGAGGCGCAGCCGGTCGACCGTCGCGTCGACCACGTCGTCGTGCATGTCCGCCGGCACGTAGATGCGCTCGGCCGACGTGCACACCTGGCCGGCGTTGAACAGGGCCGCGTACGCCAGGGCCTCGACGGAGGCCTCCACCGCGGCGTCGGGCCCGACGACGAACGCGTCCTTGCCGCCCAGCTCCAGGTGCAGGTGCTTCATCAGGGGGGCGGCGACGGTGGCGATGCGCTGCCCGGTCGCGACCGACCCGGTCATGGCGATGACACGGACGTCGGGGTGGCGGACCAGCGCCTCACCGGCCTCCGGGCCGCCGGTCACCACGTTGACGACGCCCGGGGGCAGGTGCGCGAAGCACCGCTCGATCCAGTCGAGGGTCACCAGGGGCGTCAGCTCGCTGGGCTTGACGACCACGGTGTTGCCGGCGGCCAGCGCCGGCGCCAGCTTCCACGCGAGCAGCAGGAGCGGGAAGTTCCACGGGATGATCGCGCCGACGACCCCGTACGGCTCCTTGAGCACGAGGTTCAGCTGGGTCCGCGGTTCGCCGCTGGGCACCACGCGGCCGCGCGCGTTGCGGCCGAGCTCGGCGTAGTACCGCAGGGTGGTGGCGGACCACTCGACCTCCTCCTCCTGTTCCGGGCGGGCCTTGCCCTGCTCCCGGATGAGGGCCTCGACGAGCTCCCCGGCCAGCGCCTCGGTCCTGGCCGCCGCCTCGTGCAGCAGCGCGGCCCGGTCGTTGGCCGGTGTCCACCGCCAGGCGTCGGTGGCCTCCGTGGCGGCCGTGACCGCGCGGGCCACGTCCTCGGCGCCGGCCGCCGGTACGCGGCCGATGATCCCGCCCGTCGCCGGGTTGTCGACGTCGATGGTGGCGTCGGCCGCCGCCGCCACCGGCCCGCCCGCGATCCACAGTGCCCGTGCCTGGTGCTCCATCCGCGTGCTGCTCCTTGTCTGGTGCCCTGCGATGCACGATCATTGTCGCAGGCGCCCGGCCACCACGGCCGCCATGATCGGTTGTGTGGAACCATGTCTGAGAAACCGCTTGCATCCGCCGGCAGTCAGACATAGCGTCACACAAACGCAGAATCGGGGGTGGCAGCGTGCACGCGGAGGAGCGACGGCAACAGATCGTCGGCACGGCCCGCGTCGACGGGCGGGTCGAGGTCTCCCACCTGGCCGAGCTCTTCGACGTCACCCAGGAGACCATCCGTCGTGACCTGACCGAGCTCGAGCAGCGGGGCGTGCTGCGGCGCATCCACGGCGGCGCCATGCCGATCGAGCGGTTCCGCACCGAGCCCGCCGTCACCGACCGCGCGGCGGTGATGGCCAGCCAGAAGCAGCGGATCGCCAAGGCCGCCGTCTCCTACCTGCCGCCCGGTGGCACGGTGCTCGTCGACGCGGGCACGACGACCGGTGCGCTGGCGGGGCTCATGCCGACCGACCGCGAGCTGACGGTCATCACCCACTCGTTGACGATCGCGCTGACCCTGTCGACGCGGCCCAACATCCACCTGCTGATGCTCGGCGGCCGCGTGCGCCACCGCACGCTGGCCAACGTCGACGACTGGGCGCTGCGGACGCTGGCCGACCTGGCGGTCGACGTGGCGTTCATCGCGACCAACGGCATGTCCGTCGCCCGGGGGCTGTCGACGCCCGACGTGACCGAAGCGGCGGTCAAGCGCGCGATCGTGGCCGCGGGTGGGCAGCGGGTGCTCCTGGCCGATCACAGCAAGCTCGGTGAGGAGCACCTGGTGCGGTTCTGTGACCTGTCCGACATCGACGTGCTGGTCACCGACGACGGCATGGCAACCGATGACGTCGCGCAGCTGGAGGAGGTCGGAGTGCAGGTGGTGCTGGCATGAGGTTCCTGACCGTGACACCGAACCCGTCACTGGACCGGACGATGGAGATCGAGGAGCTGGTTCGCGGTGCCGTCGTCCGTGCGACGGGCGTGCGCGTGGACGCCGGGGGCAAGGGCGTCAACGTCGCCCGTGCGCTCGCGGCCAACGGGCACCAGGTCCGCGCGGCGCTGCCGGTGGGGGGCGCCGACGGCGACCACCTCGCCCGGCTGACCGACGAGCTGGGCCTGCGCACGCTGCCGGTGCCGATCTCGTCGGCGGTCCGCAGCAACGTCAGCGTGGTCGAGCCCGACGGCACCGTGACCAAGCTCAACGCCCCCGGTCCGCGGCTGACGGAGGGCGATGTCGACGCGCTGCGCAAGACCGTGGTGGCCGAGGTCGGCGAGGCCGACTGGGTCGTCGCCAGCGGCAGCCTGCCGCCGGGCATGCCCGACGACTTCTACGCGCAGCTGGTCGCCGAGGTGCACGCCGCCGGGCGGAAGATCGCCGTCGACACCAGTGGCCCGCCGCTGGCCGTGGCGATCGGGTCCGGGCCCGACGTGTGCAAGCCGAACGACGAGGAGCTGGCCGAGATCGTCGGCCGGCCGCTGTCGACCTTCGGTGAGATCGTGACGGCGGCGCAGGAGCTGCGGTCCGACGGCGCCCGGGCGGTGCTGGTGTCGCTCGGCGCCGACGGTGCCCTGCTGGTCGACGACACCGGCGCCTACCACGCCGAGTCGCCGCCGGTGGTGCCGCTGAGCAACGTCGGCGCCGGCGACTCGACGCTGTCGGGGTTCCTCGCCGCGGGCGGCGAGGGTCCGGATGCACTGCGCGCCGCGGTGGCCTGGGGTGCGGCCGCGGTGCAGCTGCCCGGCAGCTCCATGCCCCGACCAGATGACATCGACGTCGACGCCGTCACCGTCGCCGCCGTCGACGATGCCCGCCGGCTGCGCGACTGACGCGGTCGACACCGACAACGAGGGAGCCGAACCAACCATGGCTGACATCACCATCGACGACGTGACCGGACCCGAGCTGGTCACGACCGAGCTGAAGGCGACGGACGCCGAGGGCGCGATCGCCGAGCTCGCGGGCCTGCTCGCCGAGCAGGGCCGCGTGACCGACCGCGACGCGTACGTCGAGGCCGTCGTGGCGCGCGAGAACGAGACCGGCGGCACCGGCATGGAATCGGGGGTCGCGATCCCGCACGCGAAGTCCGACGCCGTCGCCCGGCCCAGCGTCGCCTTCGGGCGCAGCGCCACGGGCGTGCACTTCGGGGCCGAGGACGGGTCGGACGCCGACCTGATCTTCCTCATCGCGGCGCCCACCGGCAGCGACGACGCGCACGTGACCATGCTGTCGAAGCTGGCGCGCCGGCTGATCCACGAGAGCTTCCGCACGCAGCTGCGTGAGGCCGGCGACCCCCAGGCCGTGTTCGACACGATCAAGAGCGAGGTGAAGCTGTGAAGTTCGTCGGCGTCACCAGTTGTCCCACCGGCATCGCCCACAGCTCGATGGCCGCGGAGGCCATCGAGGAGGCGGCACGCGAGCGCGGCCACGAGTGCGAGGTCGAGGTGCAGGGCGCCTCGGGCGGTCCGGCGATCAAGGCCGACCTGATCCGCAACGCCGACGCCGTGATCTTCGCGGTCGATGCGGGCGTCAAGGACCGCGAACGGTTCGCCCACCTCCCGTCGGTCGAGGTCCGCACCCGCGAGGCCATCGACAAGGCGCCGAGCATCGTCGAGCGCGCCGAGCAGGCTGCGGAGCGCGCACCGGCCGACGGCGAGGCGGCCCGGGCCGACGCCGCCGCCTCCGAGCCGGCCGAGGAACGCGAGCTCGGCGCGGGCGAGCGCCTCCGCCAGTGGCTGATGACCGGCGTGAGCTACATGCTGCCGTTCGTCATCGGTGGCGGGATCCTCATCGCCGCCGCGTTCGCGATCGGCGGCGCGGTCGAGGTGACCGAGGTCGACGTGTACACCGCGTCTCCGGCCGAGGTGGGCACGCTGACCTACATCGGTGCGCTGCTCAACCAGATCGGCGGGACCGCGTTCGCGATGCTGGTGCCGATCCTGGCCGGCTTCATCGCCTACGCGATGGCGGACCGGCCCGGCATCGCCCCCGGCATCGTCGGTGGCCTGCTGGCCAACGAGATCGGAGCCGGCTTCCTGGGCGGCATCGCGGCGGGTCTGCTGGCCGGATGGGTGGTCAACCTCCTCAAGAAGACGCCGGTGACCGGCACCCTGCAGCGCATGCTGCCGATCCTGGTGTACCCGATCATCGGCACCCTGATCGTCGGCCTGCTGATGATCCTGGTGATCGGCGAGCCGATCGCCGCGCTGAGCAGAGGTCTGGAGAACTGGCTCGACGGGCTGTCGGGTGCCAACGCCGTGCTGCTGGGCCTCGTGCTCGGCGGGATGATGGCCTTCGACATGGGCGGCCCGGTCAACAAGGTCGCGTACGGCTTCGGCCTCCTCGCGCTCGAATCGGGAGACTTCCAGGTCATGGCGGCCATCATGGCCGCCGGCATGGTGCCGCCACTTGCGCTCGCGCTGGCGACGGTCGTGCGGTCCCAGCTGTTCAACGAATCGGAGATCCGCGCGGGCGAGGCGGCGTGGCTGATGGGCGCGTCGTTCATCACCGAGGGCGCGATCCCGTTCGCCGCCGCCGACCCGGTGCGCGTCATCCCCGCGATGATGCTCGGATCGGCGACGACGGCGGTCATGTCGCTGCTGTTCGGCGCGACGTTGCGCGCGCCACACGGTGGGATCTTCGTGATCGGCCTGGTCGGCAACGCGATCCCGTACCTCCTCGCGATCGCCGTCGGGACGGTGGTCGCGGCCGCCGCGGTGATCACGTTCAAGACGGTGTGGACGCCGAGCGGCACCAAGGCCTCGTCGGAGGACGTGGCGGTCGTGTAGCACCGGCGTCTGTCGCGCCACCGGGCGGTCCGCTGCGGCGGGCCGCCCCGTCGGCGTGTCAGGTGGGCCGGACCCACGAGGCGCGGAGCGCCGCAGCGAGCCGCGCGAAGCCGTCCTCCGGCGTGACCCGCGGCACGTAGCCCAGGTCGCGGCGCGCCGCGGTCAGGTCGAACCAGTGGCTGGTCGCGAGCTGGCGCGCCAGGAACCGGGTCATCGGCGGCTCGTCGCGACGGCGGGACGCGCGCCAGACCGCCTCACACGCCGCACCGGCCGCCCAGGCGACCCGGAACGGCACGCTGCGGCGCTCAGGCGGCAGCCCGGCGGCGCCCAGCAGCCCCGCCAGCAGCGTCGCGATCGGCAGCGGACGGCCCGACGAGACGAACAGGGGGCGGCCCGCGATCGGCCGGGCGTCGTGCGCCGGCGGGGCGACCAGGGCGTCGAGCGCCAGGACGTGCGCCTGCGCGGCGTCGTCGACGTAGGTGGCGTCGACGACCGCACGGCCATGGTCGACCAGGCGGAGCCGGCCGGCGCGCGCCCGCTGCAGGATGCGCGCGGTCAGCTGGGTGTCGCCGGGTCCCCAGACCAGGTGTGGCCGCAGCGCGACGGTCGCCAGGGCCGCGTCGTTGGCGCGCAGCACGAGCTGCTCGGCCCGTGCCTTGGTCGCCGGGTAGGGGCTCTCGTGGCGCGCGGCGTAGGGGAGGGCCTCGTCGCCGCCCGTGGTCGGCGCGCCGGTGTGCACCACCGAGGGGCTCGACGTGAAGACCAGCCGCGCGACCCCGGTGCGCCGGCAGGCGGCCAGCACCGTGGCCGTGCCGACGACGTTCGTCGCGACGAACGACGGGGCGTGCACACCCATGTCGGCGCGTGCAGCGGCGTGCACCACCGCGTCGCAGCCGTCGGCAGCACGCGTCAGCGCCGGCAGGTCGGTGATGTCCCCACGGTGGGTCGCGACGCCCAGGCCGCGCAGCGCAGGGTAGTCACCACGCGAGAACGACCGCACGGTCCAGCCCCGTGCCAGCAGCGCACGGACCACTGCGCCGCCCACGACGCCACCGCCGCCGGTGACCAGCACCGTGCCGGTCACTGCCGGACCCGCCCACCGCGGGGAGCCGTGGCGTCACCCTGACCGGGTGACTCCCCGCAGCGGCGGGGATGGCGCGTTGGCGTCATGGGGCGGCGCCGCCGCCGAAGGCGCGGCGGCCCACCCACGTGGTCCGCCCGCGCAGCCGGGCCGTGGCCCACCGGGCCAGCTGCTCGTAGCCGATCTTGGCGTTGTGCCGGGCATCGACGGGGACGCGCCGGCGCAGCAGCACGTGGGTGACCCGGGCGCTGTGCGGGTGGGCCGCGAGGCGGCGGCGCAGCTCGGCGAGCAGGGCGGCGCGTCGGCGGCGACCACCGGGGCGCCAGCGGGGCAGCGCGCCCGGCGCGGGCTGGACCACCAGCACCGGATCGCGGACCGGCGCGCCGGCGGGCACCCCGACCAGCGCGGCGCGCAGCACCCGGGGGTCGGCCAGCGCGAGCTGCTCGACGGGCAACGGGTCCAGCGGCCCGTGCACCGTTGGGACCCGGTGGACGACGCGGCCGCAGAACCACAGTCGCCCGTCGTCGTCGCGCCAGCCCAGATCGCCGGTGCGGTGCGCGGGGCGGCCTGCCAGCACGGTCTTGGCGCGCGCCGTCAGCGCCGGGCGCCCGGCGTAGGCGTCGGTGACCTGGGGGCCGGCGACCACCAGCTCGCCGACCTCGCCGTCGGGCAGCGGGGCCCCGGGCGGGACGCCGGGCAGCTGGGCGTCGGCCACGGCGATGACCGCGACGTCGGTGTCGGCGACGGGGGTGCCGACGCACACGCCGCGCGGCGGGTCGTGCAGCGTCGCCGCCGCCCGCAGGGCCGGCCCGTCGATGGTCGCGACCGGCAGCGCCTCGGTCATGCCATAGGGCGTCGCCAGGCGGGCGCCGGGCGGAAGCAGCGCCGCGGTGCCGGCGACGAGCGCGGCGGGCACGGGCGCACCGGCCGACAGGGCCAGGCGCAGCGTCGGGAGCTGCGCGCCGGTCGCTGCGCCGTGGCGGGCGAGGACGCCGAGCAGCGCCGGCGAGGCGAACAGCAGGTCGGCCCGGTGTCGCGCGACGACCTCGACGAGGTGCACCGGATCGGCCGCGGCCGGCCGCGTGACGTCCATGTCGGGCAGCACGGTGGTCTGGCCCAGCGCCGGCCCGAACAGCGCGAACGGCGGGAAGGTCGCCACCGTCACCTCACCGGGCGCCAGGTCGTAGGCGTCGCGCAACGCCGACAGCTGGGCGGCGAAGTGCCGGTGGCGGTACACGACGGCCTTCGGAGGACCGGTCGATCCCGAGGTGAACAGCAGCGCCGCCTCGTCGTCCTCGTCGCGCGGGGTCCAGATCCCGCGGTCGGGGGCGGTGGCGGGTCCCGGCCACGCGTCGTCCACCGTGACCAGCCGGCCCGCCGTCGGTGCGAGGCGCAGGAGCCGGCGGGCCGCGTGGGCGCGTCGCGAGCCGACGAACGCCACCGGGGTGGCGTCGGCCAACGCCCGGCGCGCACGGCGGATGCCGATCCCGGGGTCGATCAGGACCGGCACCGCACCCGCGGCGAGCAGCGCGAACGTCGCCACCACGAAGCCCGGCCCGGGCGGGACCAGCAGCACGGCCCGGGCGCCGTCGGCGATGCCCTGCCGGCGCAGCGCCGCCGCACCCGCACCCACGCGGTGGTGCAGGGTGGCGAAGTCCAGGGTGGCGCCACCGGCCATGACCAGCGCGGCGCGGCCGGGGGCGTCGGTCGCCGCAGCGCGCAGCCCGGCGAGCAGCGGCGGCAGCGGCGCGGGGTCGGTCGAGGTCACCGGTGCAGCGTACGGTCTGTCCGGGCGAGGAAGGCGGCGATCAGCGGGACCGACTCGGCGGCGTCCTCGAGCACCAGGTGGCCGGCGTCGGCGATCGCGTGCACCTCGGCGTCGGGCAGGCGGCGGCGCCACTCGGCGAGGTAGGCGGGCGTGAGCACGGGGTCGCGCAGCCCCCACACGATCATGGTGGGACGCTGCGCGAGCCACCCGAGGTGCTCGCCCGTCCACGCCAGCAGCGCATGCGACGGGTGCGCCGGGCCCTCGGGGACGTCGCGGACGAAGCGCAGCACGCCGGTGCGTGCCCCGCGGGTCCGGTAGGGCGCCAGGTAGCCGGCGCGGGCGGCGGGCTCCAGGCGGCCACGGTGGACCCCGACGGCCAGCGTCGACCGCACGAAGGCGTTGGCGTCGCGCACCAGCACGGAACCGAGCCCCGGGGCGCGGGCGGGGCGCAGCAGCCACGGGAACCCCGCCCCGCGCAGGCGCGGGAACGCGGCCGTGTTGGTGAGCACCACGCGCCCCACGCGCTGTGGGTGGTGGGCGGCCCACGTCAGCGCGATCGGCCCGCCCCAGTCGTGGACCACCAGCGTGGCGGGCGCCGCGACGCCGACCTGCAGGTGGTCGAGCAGGGCGCCGAGGTCCTCGACCCGTGCGGCCAGGTCCCAGCCGTAGGCGTCGTCGTCCGGGGTGTCCGAGCGGCCCATGCCCAGGTGGTCGGGGACGATGACCCGGTGGTCGCCGACGAGCGCGGTCAGCAGCCGGCGGTAGTACCAGGCCCACGTGGGGTTGCCGTGCACGCACACGACGGCCGGTCCGGTGCCCTCGTCGACGTAGCGCAGCGTGCCCGCGGGACGCGCGAACGCGCGGGACGGTGGGAGGCCGTCCAGCGCGTCGGGCGTGGTCACAGCCCGATCTCCTCGCTGGCGCGAGCAGATCGCCCCCCGGCCGGCCCTGGTGCCCGCTGCGCGGTCACCAGCGGACCTCGGCCATCGCGCAGTTCAGCCCGCTGCCGATCCCGAGCAGCGCCAGGCGGTCGCCGGGGGCGAGGCGGCCGGCGTCGGCCTCCTTCGACCAGGTGATGATCAGCCCGGCCGGTCCGATGTTGCCGTAGGAGGGGTACAGCAGCGGGATGCGGTCCTCCCGCAGCCTCAGCGCGGCGGTCACCGACCGGGTGTGCGCCCGGCTCACCTGGTGGATGAACGCCTTGTCGATCGCATCCGCTGTCCAGTCGAACGTCGCGACCGCGTCGCGCCACGTGTCCTTGGCCAGGGTCAGCCCGGCGGTCAGCAGGCCCGTGGCGTCGGTGCGCATGTCGTCGGGCTGGCCCTGGCACAGCTCGTGGTGCTCGGTGGCGGCCCGGGACACCACGCCGTGGAACGGGTGGCCGTCGTCGGCCAGGTCGCGGCGCGACAGCAGCATGGCGGCCGCGCCCGACCCCAGGGTCAGCGTCGCGAACGACGCCCGGAACAGGTCGCGGTCACACGAGGGGTCGGCCAGACGGGCGATCGTCGACTCGACGACGTACCGCGCCGACTCGCCGTCGACGACGATCCCATGGTCGATGTCGCCGCGCTCGATCATCGCCGCGGTCAGCGCCATCCCGTTGATGAAGCCGAGGCAGGCGTTGCCGACGTCGAAGTTCAGCGCCTCGGGCGGCAGTCCCAGCTTGTGGTGCACGATGCAGGCCGTCGACGGCTCCAGCCAGTCACGGTCCACGCTGGTGTTGAGCAGGGACCCGATGTCGCGGCGGTCGACGCCCGTGTCGGCGAGCAGTTTGGCGCCGGCCATGGCGGCGGCGTCGCTGGGCTTGGTGCCCTCGTCCCAGTAGCGGCGCTCCTCGATGCCGGCGAGCCCGGTCAGGGTCCCGGCCGGCATCCCGAGTCGCGCCATCGTGTCGGCGATGCGCGCCTCGAGGTCGGCGCTGGTGACGACGTTCGGCGCGTCGACGTGGGCGACCCCGGCGACGACGACGTTCGAGAACTGCTGGGACCGAGCCACCCATCATCCTTCATGGTCGCGGACGGGCGTGTGCACCCATAGCCACCGATGGTATGTGCCCGCTGCAGCGGCGTCCCGCGGTGCCGCTGCAGCGTCGCGCGGTGGGTGGGCCCGGAGCGGCGCGGGTCCGGCGCGTGGTCGACGACAGCATCGCGAGCTCATCCGGTTCGTGGACGAGAAGGGCAGCGCGGCGGAGCGGCGCAGCGGCGCAGTGGGCTGCTGAGCATCATGTCGCGGCTTCTCAGGCTGCACGACCGTGAGGAGGACCGCGTGGCGACGTTCCAGCTCCGTCTCGCCATGTGACGTCAACGCGTTGATTCGCCGTCGGCGGCGTTCGGGCCCCCGGACCCGTGGGCGACCATGACCATGGCCGACCTGTAGATGACACTGGAGGCCTCACCGCCCCTCAACGGCTGGATCCTGGCCATGTCCGACAACGAGGCCGTCGGTCTGCTCGTCGACGTCGCCGAGGGCTACATCGACGTCGACCGGCTCGCATCGACGCTGAAGAACAGCGCCTTCACGCGGGACCTGCCCGAGCGGTAGGTCCGCGTGCCGCCGGCGACAAGCCGCTCACGCGCGCGCCGACGCGCGGTTGAGCGTCAGCGGTCGGTCTGTAGCCGGATGCGCTCGGCGAGCTGGCCGGCGTGGCTAGCAAGCAACCGGAGTCGACGTGGTCGTCGAGCGCCGAACCGCGTGGCGGCGGCCGTTCAGTGGTCGGGATGCCCGGATTTGAACCGGGGATCTCCGGTCCCCCAGACCGGCGCCCTAGACCAAACTGGGCCACATCCCGTCGGGCCGCGTTGCCTGCGACCGCGCCTGGCAGCGTAGCGCGGTGGGTATCGCGATGCCAGCGGTCGCAGGGCCCACGCGGGTACGGTGGACGATCACGATCGAAGGGTACCGACCAGTGCCGTTGTTCGACGCCGGGGCGCGCGCGGGCTCGGAGCGGGTGCACGAGCGGCTGCTGACGCTGCCCAACGTCATCACGGCCGTCCGACTGCTGGGCCTGCCGGTGTTCGTGTGGCTCGTCCTCGGCCCCGGGCGCCACCTGGTCGCCTTCTGGCTGCTGGCCGTGATCGCCGCCACCGACTGGGTCGACGGTTACGTGGCGCGGCGCTTCGACCAGGTCAGCCGGATCGGCAAGCTGGTGGACCCGCTGGTGGACCGCCTGCTGCTGGGCACCGCGGCGATCACCCTGCTGGTCGCGGGGCTGCTGCCGTGGCCGCTGCTGGCCGCGATCGTGCTGCGCGACGTGGTGGTGCTGGGCGCCAGCCTCGCGCTGTTCGGCGGGGTGCCCCCCATCCCC
The DNA here is from genome assembly GCA_964450395.1 of uncultured Actinomycetota bacterium. Lineage (GTDB taxonomy): Bacteria > Actinomycetota > Nitriliruptoria > Euzebyales > JAHELV01 > JAHELV01. Next base: position 9,992 of record CAYVGE010000028.1, on the reverse strand, counting down.
GTCAGCCGCGTCGGCAAGGCCGCCACCGCGCTGCTGATGATGGGGGTGCCCGGCTTCCTGCTGGCGGGCGTCGACTGGGCCGGTGCGCCGGTGGTGCTGGTGGTGGCGTGGGTCGCCACGGTCGCGGGGATCATCGCCTACTACGTGGCTGCGGCGCGGTATGGTCGCGTCGCTCTGGCCATCCGCAGGGCGCGCACGGAGTGACACGGTCCGCGCACTTGCGATCCAGTGGTTGACAGCGGTGGACGGGTCGGCCTTAGGCTGCACGTCGACCTCTACCACACGGTCATGGAGCGGGTAGCATCCGGCTGCCGCACCGCACACGCAGGAGATGCAGTGAACCCCGACGATCGCAGGTACACCGAGGAGCACGAGTGGGCGCGTGTCGAGGGACGCCGCCTGACCGTCGGCATCACCGAGTACGCCCAGGACGCGCTGGGCGACGTCGTCTACATCGACCTGCCCGCGACCGGGACGCGCGTCGAGCAGGGCCAGCCGTTCGGCGAGGTCGAGTCGACCAAGAGCGTGTCGGACCTGTACGCGCCGGTCACCGGCACCATCGTCGAGCGCAACGAGACCCTCGAGTCCAACCCCGAGCTGGTCAACTCCGACCCCTACGGCGACGGCTGGATGGTGGTCATCGAGGCGGAGGACGACGGCGGCGGCGACGACCTGCTGTCGGCGGCCGACTACGACAAGCTCACCGAATCGTCGTGATGGAGCGCATGTACTGCACACACTGCGGCCACCAGAACCCCGACGGCGCGAACTACTGCGCCAACTGCGGGCGTCCGCTGGCCGAGTCCGGCGACCACACCACCGGCATGATGCGGCCGGAGGACCTGCCCGAGCGGGTCGACGCGAGCGACGTCGGTGAGGATGCGCAGGCGCTGCTGTCCGAGCTCGAGCCGTCCACCGCGCTGCTCGTCGTCGTGCGGGGCCCGAACCAGGGTGCGCGATTCCTGCTCGACCGCGAGACCGTCACCGTCGGCCGGCACCCCGAGAGCAACATCTTCCTGGACGACATCACCGTGTCGCGACGGCACGCCGAGTTCCGCCGCGAGGAGGGGCGCTTCTGGATCCACGACGTCGGCAGCCTGAACGGGACCTACGTCGGCGGCCGGCGCGCCGAAGACCAGCTGATCGCTACCGGTGACGAGATCCAGATCGGGAAGTTCAAGCTTCTCGCATTCGTCGCCGAGCGCTCCGCCTGACGCGGATCGGCGCAGTCCCGTGGCGGCCGGCGGCTTCACGATCGGCGAGGTCCTCAACCAGCTGAAGGAGGACTTCGAGGACATCACGATCAGCAAGATCCGGTTCCTCGAGAGCGAGGGGCTGGTGTTCCCGGACCGCACCGACTCGGGCTACCGCAAGTTCTCCGACGACGACGTCGATCGACTGCGCTTCATCCTCACCGCCCAACGCGATCACTACCTGCCGCTGAAGGTCATCCGCGAGCAGCTCGACCGGCTCGACGCCGGCGAGATCTCGACCGCGCCCCTGGCAGAGGGCGACGCCGGCGAGGCCGTGCTGGGCCAGCAGCTGCGCATGTCCGAGGTGGCGCGCATCATCGAGTCGGCGGTGTCGACGGAGGCCGCGCAGCTGCTGGCACCTCCCACCGACGGCATCACGCTGTCGGTCGACGAGCTGTCCGACGCCACGGGTCTGAGCGCCGCGGAGGTGCGCAGCCTGCGCGAGTACGGGCTGATCGGCACCGGACGGGGGACCACCAGCTTCAGCGCGACCGACCTGCTGGTCGCCCGGGCCTGCCGGGAGCTCCTGCGCCTGGGCCTCGAGCCGCGGCACCTGCGCATGTACCTGCAGTTCGTCGACCGCGAGGTCTCGCTGTTCGAACAGGTCGTGACGCCGCTGCTGCGCCAGCGCAACCCCGCCGCCCGCGACCAGGCGACCGGGCAGCTCGAGCAGCTCGCCGCGTTCACCGGACGGCTCAAGCGCGCGCTGCTGGCAGCGGCGCTGCGCGACCTGGTGCAGCGCGCCTGATGCCGCGGGCGGTGCGCGCCGCGCTGGCGGCGGTCGTCGCGGTGCTGCTGGTCGCGCCGCCGGCGGGGGCGCAGGAGCAGGCCGCCCCGCCCGCGCCGGACGCGGAGATCAGCGCCGAGGGGGCCGTGCTGTGGGATCCCCTCGACGGCCGGGTGCTGTGGGGCCGCGCGGCCGGCACGCCGCGGCGCATGGCGTCGACGACGAAGATCATGACCGCGCTGCTGGCGGTCGAGGCCGGGGCGGTCGACGACACCGTCACGGTGTCGGCGACGGCCGCGGCGGCCGACGACGTGCCCGGTGCGGCGACGCTGGACCTCCGTGCCGGGCAGCAGGTCCAGATGGACGACCTGCTGACGGCGTTGATGATGCGCAGCGGCAACGACGCCGCCGCCGCCGTCGCCGAGCACGTGGCGGGCAGCGAGGCGGCGTTCGTCGAGGCCATGAACGCCCGGGCTGCCCAGCTGGGCCTCGACGACACCAGCTTCGTCGACGCGTCGGGGCTGACGGACTCCGCGGCCCACCACGCCAGCCCGCGCGACCTCACCCGGCTCGGCCAGGTCGCCATGGCCGATCCGGCGTTCGCCGACCTCGTCGACGACTACCGCGTGGTGCTTCCCGACTTCGGCACGCTGGTCAGCCGCAACCTGCTGCTCGACACCTACCGGGGCGCCACCGGGATCAAGACCGGCTACACGTCGCTGGCGGGCCTGTGCCTGGTGGCAAGCGCCACCCGCGACGGCCGCACGCTGTACACCGCGGTGCTCGCCAGCGACGACAACTTCGCCGACACGCGGGCGCTGCTCGACCACGGCTTCGACGACTTCACGGTCGTCAGCGCGGCGGACGTCGAGGTCGGTCCGTACCGGACCGCCACCGGCGACGTCCCCACGCGCCTGGTCGACGCCGCCGCGCGCACGGTGCCGGTCGACGGCGCAGTGCGGGTGCGCGCGTCGTTCGTGCCGGAACCGGGTGGCCCGGTGCGGCGTGGCACCCGCCTGGGGCGCGCCGATCTGGTCGTCGGACGCGAGGTCGTCGACACCGCCGGCATCGAGGCGGCGGGCGGAGTCCCGGCGGCGGACGCGGGCACCGCGGCGTCGGCCGCAGGTGCCGCGGTGGAGGACGCGATCCGCGCCTTCACCCGCGCGACGCCCCGCCGGGTGGACGTGCCGACCGGCGGTTGACGCATTGTCGGTGGGGGGTCGCGCCCGTAAACTTCGTGGAGCCTGGATCCTTGAGGTGCGCGGCGGACCGGGTCCGCCGGACGGCAGCCGGGGCAGGCATCGGTCCGGTAGCGAAGGATGCGCATGTTGATCGAGCTGCAGCTTGTGGGCGTTCGGGTCGAGCTGCCGCACAACCAGCCGATCGTCCTGCTGAAGGAGCGCACCGGGGACCGGTTCCTGCCGATCTGGATCGGCGCGCCGGAGGCCACCTCCATCGCGTTCGCCCTGCAGGGCGTCGCCATGCCCCGTCCGCTCACGCACGACCTGCTGCGCAACATGCTGGCCGACCTGTCGGTCGACATCGAGCGGATCGTCGTCACGGAGCTGCGCGAGGGGACCTTCTACGCCGAGATCGAGCTGGTCCACGACGGCCGCACGGTCAAGGTCTCGTCCCGCCCGTCCGACGCCATCGCGTTGTCGGCGCGGGCCACCGTCCCCATCTTCGCCGAGGAGGCGGTGCTCGCCGAGGCGGGCATCGAGATCGAGGACGAGGACGAGCAGGAGGTCGAGCGCTTCAAGCAGTTCATCGACTCGGTCAGTCCCGAGGACTTCCGGACCTGACCGGTCGGGGCGGTCCCGGCCCGGCCGCGGCGGCGCCCGTCCCGCCCATCCGTCGTGCGCCGGTCGCAACGTCCTCGGGGCAATGCCGCCGCACCCATTGACTGCTGTGCCGAACATCCGGTACCGTGCTCAAGCTTTCGGAATTACGCCGGTGTGAAGCGCACGGGCCATGGTCCCGTGGAGCAGGCGTGCCGCCGGGTCGCGCACGACGCCGGCCGGCACCGGGCAGCGGTCGCCGACGAGGATGATGCATGGACGTCGCAACCCCACCGGACCGGACGAGATGAGCACCGCGCGATCGGGCCGCGCCCCGCGGGACATCCCCCTGCCAGGCCTCGACGACGGCCCCCGCGGCTACCGCGGTCCCGCGGTCTGTCGCGTCGTCGGCATCACCTACCGCCAGCTCGACTACTGGGCGACCACCGGCCTGGTCGAGCCGAGCGTCCGCGACGCCGAGGGCTCGGGGTCGCAGCGGCTCTACTCGTTCGAGGACATCGTCACGCTGAAGGTGATCAAGCGGCTGCTCGACGTCGGCGTGAGCCTGCAGCGCATCCGCAAGGCGATCGACTACGTCCGTGACCGTGGGCTGTCGCTGCGCAACCTCACGCTGGCCAGCGACGGCGAGACCGTCTACGCGGCCAGCGACACGCGGGACGTCATCGACCTGCTGCAACGCGGCCAGGGTGTGTTCGCGATCGCGGTGAACCCGCTGTACGACGAGATGGAGGCGGAGGTCACCGCGCTGCCGGCCGAGCCGGCGACCCCGATCGCCGACGCCGACGCCGCCGCCGACGAGGGCGACACGCGCCTCGCAGACGGGACGACGTCGTAGCGCTTCCGGCCTAGACTCGGACCTCTGCCGCGCGGAGCGACTGCGCCCGCGCCTGTCCTGTGGCGAGGAACCGTGGCCGATTACGCACCCCACACCGCGACCGATGTCGCCGAGATGCTCGACGTGGTCGGGCGGGCGAGCCTGGACGACCTGTTCTCGCACATCCCCGACCACCTGCGTGTCCAGACCGCGCTCGACCTGCCACCGGGCCGCAGCGAGGACGAGGTGCTCGGCACGCTGGAGCGCGTGGCCGCACGCAACCGCGACGACCTGGTCTGCTTCGCCGGTGGTGGCGCCTACGACCACTACGTGCCCGCGGTGGTCGACACGGTGCTGCAGCGCGGCGAGCTGCTCACGGCGTACACGCCCTACCAGCCCGAGGTGAGCCAGGGGATCCTGCAGATCCTCTTCGAGTTCCAGACGATGGTCTGCGCGCTGACGGGCCTGCCGGTCGCCAACGCCAGCCTGTACGACGGCGCCAGCGCCGTGGCCGAGGCGGCCGCCATGGCCGCCGCGATCACGCGCAGGTCGGGTCTGCAGGCGTCGGCCGGCATCGACGCGCCGACCCGTCAGGTCCTGGGCACGTACAGCCATCCCCTGCGCCGGCCCATCGAGGACCTGCCGGTCGACCCGGCGGTCGGGACGACCCCCGTGCGCGACGTCGGCGACGACGTCGCCGCGGTCATCATCTCCCAGCCGAACCGGTTCGGGGTCGTCGAGGACGTCCGCGCGCACGCCGAGGCCGCGCACGCCGCGGGCGCGCTGCTGGTCGTCAAGCTCGAGCCGACCGCTGTCGGGCTGCTGGCGACGCCCGGCGCGCAGGGCGCCGACATCGTCGTCGGCGACGGCCAGCCGCTGGGGCAGGGCCTGCAGTTCGGCGGCCCGACCGTGGGCTTCCTCGCCTGCGCCGACGGGCACGTCCGCAAGCTGCCCGGTCGCGTCGTCGGCGAGACCGTCGACGTCGATGGTCGCCGCGGCTACGTCATGACGCTGCGCACCCGGGAGCAGGACATCCGCCGGGAGCGCGCTACCAGCAACATCTGCACGAACCAGACGCTGTGCGCGGTCGCGGCCACGGTCTACATGACGTGGCTGGGCCCCAGCGGCCTACGCGAGCTCGCCCTCGGCTGCCTGCGCCGGGCCCGGGCGACGGCCGAGCACCTCACGGCGCTCGAGGGGGTCGAGCTGGCCTTCACCGGGCCGTACCTCAAGGAGTTCGCAGTGCGGCTGCCGGGCGTCGATGCCCTCGCGGTGCACGGCGGGCTGTGCGACGAGGGCTACCTGGTCGGACCGGTGCTCGACGACCCGGCCCGGCCGGGGGAGTCGGTGCTGGTGGTCGCCGCCACCGAGCGGCGGACCACGGGCGACATCACCGGCCTGGTCGGCGCCCTGGAGCGGCTGCTCAAGGAGCTGCGATGACGGCCGGGCGGGCAGCCGGGGGCAGGGTGCGCGGCGGCGGTGTGATGACCTCGGACGGCGACACGGAGGGACGGCGGACATGACGGTCATGGGGGAGACGGCGACCGAGCCGACGCTGTTCGAGAAGTCGCGTCCGGGACGGCGGTCCAGCGAGCTTCCGACCATCGACGTCGACGACGTCGACCTGGCCGGCGCGTTGGCCGGGGTCGAGCTGGCCGAGGAGCCGCCGGCCCTGCCGGAGCTGGCCGAGCTCGACGTCGTGCGGCACTTCACCCGGATGGCCCAGCGCAACCACGGCATCGACGTGGGCTTCTACCCGCTGGGCTCCTGCTCGATGAAGTACAACCCGCGGGTCGCCGAACGGGTGGCGGCGCTGCCCGGGTTCCGGGCGGCGCACCCGTGGTCCCCGGCGCCGGCGGTCCAGGGCACGTTGGCGGCGCTGTGGGAGCTGGAGCGTTGGCTGACCGAGCTGACCGGGCTGCACGCCGCCACGCTGCAGCCCGCCGCGGGGGCGCAGGGGGAGCTGGTCGGCCTGCTGCTGATCCGCGCGTACCACGAGCACGGCGGCGACGACGCCCGCAGCGTGATCATCGTCCCCGACTCGGCGCACGGCACCAACCCCGCCAGCGCGACGATCGCCGGGTACGACGCCGTCACCGTGCCGTCCGGCGAGGACGGGCTGGTCGACGTCGACGCGCTCGAGGACCTCGTGGACGAGCGGACCGCCGGGCTGATGCTGACCAACCCGAACACCCTCGGCCTGTTCGAGCTGGAGATCGAACGCAACGCCAAGGCCGTGCACGGGGCGGGCGGGCTGCTGTACTACGACGGCGCGAACTTCAACGCGATCGCCGGGCGGGTGCGGCCCGGCGACATGGGCTTCGACGTCGTCCACCTCAACGTCCACAAGACCTTCGCCACCCCGCACGGCGGCGGCGGGCCCGGCGCCGGCCCGGTCGTGGTCAGCGAGGCGTTGGCACCATTCCTCCCGGCGCCGGTCGTCGTGGCCGAGGACGGGCCGCAGACCAGCTACCGCTTCGACCACGACCGGCCACTGTCGATCGGTCGCGTGCACGGCTTCCACGGCAACACGGGGGTGTTGCTGCGGGCGCTGTCGTACCTGCAGCGCCACGGCGGCGACGGACTGGCCTCGATGAGCGCCAAGGCGGTGCTCAACGCGAACTTCCTGGCCGCCCGCACGTCCGAGGCGCTGCCACTGGCGTTCCCGCAGCATCCGTCGATGCACGAGTTCGTGCTGCAGGGGACCGAGGTCAAGCAGCACGGCGTGAAGGTGCTCGACGTGTGCAAGCGGCTGATCGATCTGGGCTACCACCCGCCGACCAACTACTTCCCGCTGATCGTCGACGAGGCGTTGATGATCGAGCCGACCGAGACCGAGACCCCCGAGACGCTCGACGGCTTCGCCGCCGCGCTGGCACAGGCCGTCGACGAGGCGGCCACCGACCCCGACCGGCTGCACGACGCACCGCGCACCACGCCGGTCCGCCGCCTCGACGAGGCCAAGGCCGCCCGCGAACTGGTGCTGCGCTGGACCCCCCACGACGAGGGCTGACGCCCGGTGCCGGCCCGGGAGGCACACGATCCACCGCTCCGGATGGCTGCAACGTGCTGACCCCCGCGCGCCCGCGGTGCCGGCCTGACCGGGACGGGTCCGCGCGCACCACCCGGTGGCCGAGTGGGTACGCCTCCAGCGACCACTCGCCACCGCCGGGAGGACGCCCATGCTGCTCGTCGCGGTCGTCGCAGCGGTCGTCCTGATCGGCGCGTGGCTGCTGGCCCTGCGCACGCACCTGCGGCGGGGCCGGGACCACGGTGCCGAGTGGGACGGCTCGGGCGACCGCCCGCACCTGTGGACCTCGGCCGCGCGCTGCGGCCGGTGCGGGGCCAGCGGTGGCGTGGTCGACGACCACGACGGCGAGATCTCGTTCAGCTGCCTGCGGTGCGGCTGGCGGCAGCGCCGCCACACCATGGGGTGACCCGACACCACGCACGGACCCGCGCGGCGCCTGCTCGGACTGCTCGAGGTGTCCGACCGCGGATGGGCCACGACGCTGAACTGGGTTTTTGCATGGCGTCCCCGGGGAACCTACGGTAGCGTAAGTTACGCAACCGTAGGTCTCGTGGCGGCCCTGTGCCGCGGTCCTGCGCGGAGCGGTACACGCCGCACGAACCGGAGGAGTGCCCGTGTCGGACTACCAGGTCATGTACGACCAGACCCAGCTGCTGGCCGAGCTGGAGCCCGAGGCCGAGCGGCTGCTCAACCGCCACGTCGGCATGGCCCAGGAGTGGTTCCCGCACGACTACATCCCCTATAGCCAGGGGCGGGACTTCGACAAGGAGCCGTGGACCCCGGACCAGCCGCGGCTGGACGGCGTGGCGCGCACGGCGTTCTTCGTCAACCTGCTGACCGAGGACAACCTGCCCAGCTACCACCGCGAGGTGTACCGGATGTTCGGGCAGACCGACAGCGCCTGGCGCAACTGGGTGCACCGGTGGACCGCCGAGGAGGGGCGGCACGCGATCGTGCTGCGCGACTACCTGGTGGTCACCCGCAACATCGACCCCGTCGCGCTCGAGCGCGGGCGCATGCAGGTGATGGAGGACGGCTACGAGACCGACGGCAAGGACACCCTGCGCGGGATGGCCTACGTCGCCTTCCAGGAGCTCGCGACGCGGATCTCGCACCGCAACACCGGGAGGTACTCCGGGGACCCGGTCGCCGACCGGATCATGGCGCGCATCTCCGCCGACGAGAACCTGCACATGGTCTTCTACCGCGACATCCTGACCGCGGCGATGCGGGTGGACCCGTCGTCGGTGGTCCGGGCGGTCTCGGCCGAGGTCGTCGACTTCGAGATGCCCGGCGCCGTCATGGACAACTTCCGCCGCATGTCGGCGCAGATCGCCGACGCGGGCATCTACGACCTGCGGGTGCACCACGACGACATCGTGTGGCCCCTGCTGCGCCACCTGAAGCTGTTCGAGGCGACGGGGCTCGACGCGGACGCCGAGCGGACCCGTGACGAGCTGGCCGAGTTCCTCACCAAGCTCGACGCCACGGCGACGCGGTACGAGGACAAGCGTGCGGCCCGCCGCGAGCGCCAGGCCGCCCGGGCCTGACGTCGCTCGGCGTCAGACCAGCTCGGGCGCGGAGCCGAACGCCTCGGCCAGCGCCGGCAGCTCGTCTCGGAGCGCCGAGTCGGGCAGGCGTCAGTGGCTGCGGACCGACGTCTGCAGGGCCAGGGTGCCGGGGTCCCGGGAGAGGTGCTGCAGGCCGTGGTAGACGAGCGCGGTCAGGTAGGTCGCGACCTGCTCCTTGGACGGCTCCCGTACCTCCGACCACCAGCCACCCACGTGGACCACCATCCCGACCAGGGCGTGCGCGTACAGCGGGGCGGCGTCGAGCGTCACACCCGACCGCGCGAAGGCGCCGCGCAGGACCTCCTCGGCCTTCGCCGCCACGTCACCGAGCAGCCCCGCCATGCCGCCGCCGGCCAGCCCCGACGGCATGTCGCGGGTGAGCACGCGGAACCCCGCCGGATCGGCATCGATGTAGTCCAGGAACGCCAGGGCGCTGGCGTGGATCTGCTCGCGCGCGCCGATGTCGGGCCCCAGGCGCGACGTGATCATCTCGAGCAGCCGCGCGCTCTCGCGGTCGACGACGACGGCGTAGATGCCCTCCTTGCCGCCGAAGTGCTCGTAGACGATCGGCTTGGACACCGACGCCCGCGCGGCGATCTCCTCGACGCTCGTGCCGTCGTAGCCGTGCTCGGCGAAGACCGCCTTGGCCACGTCGACAAGCTGGCTGCGCCGTTGGCTTGCCGTCATCCGCCGGTCAGTCATGCCGTCGACCCAAGCAGTGCCGGATGTTGAGGTGACTGCGAGTCAGCACGTCAACCAGCTCCGAAGACCACCTTATGAGCGGCACGCAGAGGTTT
>CAYVGE010000027.1:10365-26328 GCA_964450395.1 uncultured Actinomycetota bacterium | reverse complement strand
AGCGCCGATCGTCATCGGGCGCGACCACCTCGACAGCGGCTCGGTGGCGTCGCCCTACCGGGAGACGGAGGCGATGGCCGACGGCAGCGACGCCATCGCCGACTGGCCGATCCTCAACGCCCTGCTCAACGTCGCCTCCGGTGCCGCATGGGTGGCGGTGCACCACGGCGGCGGCGTCGGGATGGGCAAGTCCATCCACGCGGGGGCCCAGGTCGTCGCCGACGGGACCGACGCCGCCGCCGCACGACTCGACCGCGTGCTGACCAACGATCCGGGCACCGGCGTCGCGCGCCACGCCGACGCGGGCTACGAGCGCGCCCGGACCGTCGCGCGCGAGCGCGGGGTGCGCATCCCGATGGCACCGTGAGCAGCCTGGTCATCACGGGGATCGGGCGGCTGACGAGCCACGACCCCCAGTTGCCGGAGCAGGGACCGCTGGCGGTGGTCTGCGACGACGGGAGGATCGCCTGGGTCGGTCGGGGCGACCCGCCGCAGCAGGCCGGCGACCGGCGCATCGACGCGGCCGGGCGCTGCGTGATCCCGGGCTTCGTCGACAGCCACACCCACCTGGTCTTCGCCGGCGACCGCCTGGCCGAGTTCACGGCGCGGCTCGCCGGCCGGCCCTACGCGGCGGGTGGCATCGCGACGACGGTGGCGGCGACCCGGGCAGCCGACCGCGCGGTGCTCGAGCGGACGGTTCACCGGCTGTGGTCGGAGGCGCTCGCCGGCGGCACCACGACCGTCGAGATCAAGTCCGGGTACGGGCTGGGCGTCGACGACGAGCGGCGCCTGCTCGAGGTCGCCGGCCAGGTGGACGACGCGGAGCTGACCTTCCTCGGGGCGCACGTGGTCCCCGCCGAGTTCGCCGGCGACCCCGATGGCTACGTCGACCTCGTGCGCGGCCCCATGCTGGACCGCTGCGCGCCCTGGGCCCGCTGGTGCGATGTCTTCTGTGAGCAGGGCGCGTTCGACGCCGACCAGAGCCGGGCGGTGCTCGACGCCGGCCGGGCCCACGGCCTCGACCTGCGGGTGCACGCCAACCAGCTCGGCCCCGGCCCCGGCGTTCGGCTCGGCGTCGAGCTCGGTGCGGCCTCCGTCGACCACTGCACGTACCTCGACGACGCCGACGTCACCGCGCTCGCCGGATCCGCGACGGTCGCGACGCTGCTGCCGGCCGTCGAGTTCTCGACCCACAGCCCGCCCGCGCCGGCCCGCACGCTGCTCGACGCCGGCGTCGAGGTGGCGCTGGCGTCGGACTGCAACCCCGGGTCGAGCTACACGACGAGCATGGCGTTCGTCGTGGCGCTGGCATGCCAGCGCTATGCGCTCACCCCAGACGAGGCGCTGCGCGCAGCCACCCTCGGCGGCGCCCACGCGCTCGCCCGCCACGACATCGGCCACCTCGGTGTGGGTGCGCGGGCCGACCTGGTCGTGCTGGACGCCCCCGACCCCGGGTACCTGGCCTACCGGCCCGGGGTGATGCAGGTCCACGCGGTGGTCCGGCGCGGGCACCTCGTGCACGACCAGGATCTGGACCGGAGGTGACCGATCTGGAGGACCCAGAGTGGCCCCGTGCCTCGTCCTGGTTGCGCGGCGGCGGGGCAGCGGCACCTGATGCGCCGACGCTCGCGGTGCTGGGGGCGCCACTGTCGGTCACGTCGATCAGCCCGTCGCAGGCGCACACGACACCCGCCGCCGTCCGTCAGGCGCTCCGTCGCTTCTCGACCGTCTATGCGGCCGACGATCCAGCCGACGACGTGGACCTCGACGCGGTGGCGGTCACCGACCTCGGCGACCTCGACCTGCACGGACGGGTGGTCGACGACACCCAGGCGATGATCGCCGCGGCCACCGCGGGCGTCGCCGCGGACCTGCTCGTCGTGCTCGGCGGGGACAACGCGGTGACCCGCCCGGCCCTGCGCGGGCGGTGCGCGGACCTGCGTGCCACGGGCCTGGTGACCCTCGACGCGCACCACGACCTGCGGAGCTTCCACGCCGGCATCACCAACGGCACGCCGGTCCGGGGCCTGCTGGACGACGGGCTGCCGGGCGGGCAGATCGCCCAGATCGGGCTGGGGACGTTCACCAACGCCCCGGCGCACCGCCGTCTGGCCCTCGCCCACGGCTTCACGGTCGTGACGGCTGACGCGGCCCGGCGCGAAGGTGTCGCGGCCTGCGTCCGGCGCATCCTCGACGACCTCGCCCGCCGCTGCACCGGGGTGTGGGTGGACCTCGACGTCGACGTGCTCGACGCGGCCTGGGCGCCGGCGTGCCCCGGTGCGCGCCCGGGCGGGCTGGCCCCGTGGGAGCTCACGGCCGCCGCGTTCGAGGCGGGCCGGCACCCGGCCGTGACGGGGATAGACATCGTCGAGGTCGATGCCACCGCGGATCGCGGTGGCCGGACCGTGGACGTCGCCGCGCAGTGCCTGCTGCATGCGGCCGCAGGGCTGGCGGCACGCGGACGGCTCGTCAACAATGGTCCCTGACCCAGCGGGCTCATCGCCCCTCCCTGGTGGCGCAGCCCGGCCGACACTGTCGGCAGAGATTCCGCGAGTGCAGGAGACGCCGATCATGAAGGATCTGCGTGCCAACGTTGGCGACCACCTGGTGATCCGACGGCATCGCGTCGGCGAACCGGATCGAGACGCCGAGATCCTCGAGGTGCGGGGTGATGACGGCCGACCGCCGTATGTCGTGCGATGGGCAGACGACGGGCGGGTCGGCTACGTCCTCCCGGGATCCGATGCGTTCGTCCAGCACCTCGGCGACCGGCGGGAGAACTGACACGACCGGCGCGGCCCGCCGGTCGGTGGAACCACGAGCCGCCGCCGAGGGCGTTCCGGCGGTCAACTGCCGCGGCGTGTTGAGATGCGCGCACGGTGCCGCGCTCTGCCCGCACCCGAATCCCTGGGGGTGCGGCCGATCGCCTGTACGCGCGGTCGACATGCGAAGTCGCGCGAGGATGCGCCCGTCGCGTGCCCCGTGCCGACGAGCGTCGGTGCCAGACGCCCGGCGCCCGGCAGCCTCGTGGGACGACCTCGCCTTGACGTGCAGAACGACGTACGGTCCTGTCGGGCACGCCGACCCGAGAGGCACCGACGAAGGAGGCTCCATGGCCAGGCGACAGGTCGAGCTGACCGACATGCCCAGCGACGAGTGCTGGGCGCTCGTAGCCGCGCGCCGTCCCGCCCTCGGTCGGGTCGCGTTCACCGACGGCGGTCGCATCGTCGTGTACCCGATGAACTACGCGGTGACCGACCGCGTGGTGTACCTGCGCACCGACCCGTCGAGCAGGCTCACCACGGTGGCCGAGGCCCGCGATGTCGCGTTCGAGGTCGACGAGGTCGACGACGCGTGGGAGCGCGGGTGGAGCGTCCTGATGCAGGGGTCGCTGCACGAGGTCGTCGACGATGCCGAGCTCGAACGCAACCGCGAGTTGCACCTGCGCACCTGGGCTCCGGGTGGACGTCTGCACCTGCTGCGCCTCGACGTCGACGACATCTCCGGCCGCCGCATCGCATGACGCACGTGGTCATCCGGGCGCGTCCCACCAGCCGAGCACCCGCGTCGCCCGGAGCGTCGCCACGCGGCTCGGAGCGCCCGTCTGCCGGGGACCGAACCGGGTGGGGCCGGTACGCCCGCCACGTGCCGTCGCGCGGCCCGTCGGTCCTTCACCACGTGGCGGCCCTCCCCGCGGTGTCGGTGCTCACACGAAGATCGTCTGCGCGCCCTCGGACAGCTCGATGAAGTCGCTGGCGCTGATGATGCCCTCGACTCGCTCGTACAGGTCGTCCTCGGTCACGTGCATCATGTCCGCCGACATGCGGCACGCCCACAGGTGCCCTCCGGCGTCGGTTATCAGCTCGAGGAACTCGGGTACGTCGGGCACGTCGATGCCCTCGATCTGCTTGCGCATCATGTGGGTCGCGAACGCCTGCATCCCCGGCAGCCCCATCAGCGCCGTGGGCATGTGCGTCGCCGGGTTGCCGACCGGCGAGAACTGCAGGTGGCCCATCGTCTTGCGGTTGATGATGTCGAAGCCCCAGAACGTGAAGAACAGGTGCGTCTCGACGCCCTCGCCCAGCGCGGCGTTGGCCAGCACCAGGCCCGGGTACGCCATGTCCAGCGACCCCTTCGAGCAGATGATGCACAGCTTTCGTCCAGCGGCCTCCTCGTCGTCGTCGAACGACGGGATCGGCGCAGGAGCGGTGGTTGTCATGATCCGCGACCTCCTCGGGCCTCAGACACAGCCGACGGGCTTGGGCAGCCCGGCGACGTAGGCCATCTTCTTGGCGGGCTTCTTGGGGAACAGCTGGAACAGCCGCTTGGTGGGGACACCGCCGACCGCGGTGACGCGCCGCAGCGTGGGTGTCTCGCCCTGCTCGCGGTAGTCGTCGCGCAGGAAGGCGATGATCTGCAGGTGCTCGTCGGTCAGCTCGATTCCGATGTTGGCCGCCAGCACGCTCGCCAGCTCGGGATCCCACTCGTCGTACTCGGTCAGGAAGCCCTCCTCGTCGACGTGGAGCTCCCGTCCGTCCATCGTGGCCAGGGTCATCGGTCCACCTCCTCGGGGATCTTGCCCGCCATGGTCATCCGCGCGGGCAGCGGCACGCGCCTGCCGGGCAGCAGCAGGTTCCAGTACGCCCACTTGAAGGCCTGCTTGCCCCAGTGGTTCACGGCCGTCGCGTCGAGCAGGGTGAACGGCCCGACCACCGGCAGCGGGTACCTGCCGGGCAGCGGCTGGGTGTCGTAGTTGAAGTCGATCAGCAGTGCCTTGCCGTCACCGGCCTCGACGAAGCAGTTCGCGTGGCCGTCGAAGGCGGCGGTCATCGGCTCGCCCCGCACGTGGTGCACGAAGTTGTCGGCGAACAGCTCGATCGAGAAGTGCGCCGTCGACCCGGCCTTGGAGATCGGCAGGTCGGCCGCGTCGCCAACCGCGAAGATCGTGTCGTAGCGGGTCGACAGCAGCGTCTGGCGGTCGACCGGCACGCAGTTGAGCTCGTCGCCGAGCCCGCTGCGCGCGATGTGGTCGGCACCCATGTTCACGGGTGTCGTGACGAGCAGGTCGAAGCCGATCTCCCGTTCGTCGTAGGACACCAGTGCCTTGGCGGTCGGGTCGATGCGCTCGACCATGAAGTCGGTCTCCAGCGCGATCGCGCGCTCGTCGAGCATGCCGGCGAGCCGTGCGGACGCGATCGGCTTGGTGAACGCGCCGTCCAGCGGTGTCACGAACACCAGCTCGGTGCGGTCCCGCAGACCGCGCCGCCGCAGGTGGGCGTCGGCCAGGAACGCGAACTCGAGGGGCGCGACGGGGCACTTGATCGGCAGCTCGGTGATGTGCACGACCAGGCGCCCACCCTCCCATGCCGCCAGGGCGTCGCGCAGGGCCACCGCGCCGTCGAGCGTGTAGAAGTCGAAGATGCTGCGCCGCCACTCGGGTCCGAGCATCCCCGGCGTCTGGTCGGGACGCGGCGTCACCCCGGTCGCGATGACCAGTTGGTCGTAGTGCAGCACGGTCCCGGCGGCCAGGTGCACCTGCTGGTCGTCGGGCTTGATGACGTCGATCTCGCCCGTGACGAGCTCGACGCCATCGGGGATGAACCGTGCCCGCGGTCGCACCACCTCGTCGGGGGCGTAGGTCCCGAACGGGATGAACAGGTAGCCCGGCTGGTAGTGGTGCGTCGCATCCTGGTCGACGATCTGGATGCGCCACTCGCGCGCGTCCAGCCGGCGGCGCAGCTTGTTGACCACCATCGTTCCGGCGGTCCCGGCTCCGAGCACGACCAGACGCTGCATCATGACCTCCAGTGGCGTGCGTCACCAGCTGAGCGTCCCGCCTGGCGCGTCGTGCCGCCGGGGCCTCCGACTCGCTCTGCACGGGCCGTTCGACTCCCCTCGTCGTCCATCACGTCCGCGACAGGCGTCGACGCCGACCGACGAGCGTTGCGTCGGGTCCCAGGCGTGCGCACGACGATGACCGCGGTCAGCACGCCGGCGGCGACCAGTCCCAGGTCCTCGGTCGTGCCCTGCGGGACGGCGCCGAGTGGACCGAGGACAGCCCACGCCAGCGGGACGACGAGCAGGTGTGCGGGAGGGCGCACGCGTGTGGTTTCGACCCTCGACGTATCGGGTCAGCAGGCGACGGCGCCACCCGGCGCATGCGCCTGCCGGTCGCGGCGGGCCACGACCAGGCCGGCATGCCAGCCCGGCGCGCGTCCGCCCGGCGGTGGGCTGATCGTGTCCATCGACACGCCGCTGCGTGCGAGCAGCCAGGAGACGACCGAGTTGGAGTTCCACATGTCGCCGGTCTGCAGCTCGTCGCGACCCCAGACCGGGGTGGGCACCTCGTCGACGAGGGCCAGCAGGCGACGCGCCGTCGCGGCATCCCCACTCACGCGCCGTGGGCCGGCGACCGCGTACCGTGCGTCGGCGATGATCCCGTCCTGCCAGCGACGCACCTCGTAGCGGAGCACGCGCACCCATGCGAGTCGCCGGCTCGCGACCGGGCCCTGCACGACCACGCCGCGTGAGCGACCGTCGCCGTCCGGGATCGGCCAGGCGTTCTCGACGACGGCGCGGCCCTCCGGCAGGTCGACCTGCAATGCCGTGTGGTACAGGTCGAGCGGCCGCCGCCGCTTCGCCAACGCGTGCAGCGCCTCGTAGACGAGACCGTTGCAGCGGACGAACCAGCCTCCGGCCCCCAGCGGGATCCACAGCACGTCGATGCCGGGTGCCCGTCGCTGCTCCACTGCTGCCCACCTCCCCGGTCGCACCGCGAGTGTGGCGCGGGACGGGACCGGCGTGCAGGGGCGAACGGCTCGCACCGGCGGGACCGTCGTCGGGCCGTGGCCGTCGGCCGCCGTCGGGGTTCCGGGCAGTTCGTGCACCGGAGAGGTGACGTTGGACCTTTCCGGGCCCGCAGCGCCTCGTGATCGTGGATGTCCGGAGGGCACACCCGCGGATCGGAGTGATCGGCATGGCCGCCGTGGACCAGGCAGCGACGCGACGGTGGTTCGACGGCTGGGTGCAGCGCCATCCGCTGACGGCGTTCGTCAGCCTCGCGTTCGCGTGCTCCTGGGCGGTGTGGTTCGTCTACTGGCTGACCGGCACCTCGCTGGTCTTCTGGATCGGTGGCGCCGGCCCCGTCGTCGCGGCCGCGATCGTCACCACACGCCTGGGAGCGGTACAGCCGTGGCTGCGCCGGGTCGCGCGCTGGCGCGTGGCGCCGCGCTTCTACGTGTTGGCACTCGGCGGACCCGTGCTCCTGTACGGCGCAATGAACCTCGTCCTCGTGCTCCTCGGCCGCACGCCGGACCTGTCACTCCTCGGTGACCGGCTCCCGGTCTACGCGTCGACCTGGCTGGCCGCGCTGTGGGCCGGCGTCGTCGAAGAACCCGGATGGCGCGGCTTCGCGCTGCCACGGTTGCAGGAGCACGCCACGCCGGTCCGCGCGACGCTGGTGCTCGGCCTGCTGTGGGGATTGTGGCACCTGCCCGTGAGTCCGCTGGCGGTGCTGGTGACCGTGCCGCTGGCGTTCTTCTACACGTGGCTGTGGAACCGCACCCACAGCGTGGTGCTGTGCGTGCTGCTGCACGCCAGCGTGACGCCCGCCCAGGAACACCTGTTGCTCGTCGCGGGCGACCTGGCCACCGTCGGTGTCGTGCAGCTGGGCACGCTCGTCGTGGCCGCCGTCGCCCTGATCGTCGCCACGCACGGCCGGTTGGGCCTGGTCGATGATCCTCACACCCCCGAGGTCACGGGAGCGCCATGAGGACCCACCGCGCCATCTGGCGGTGCCTGGCCGCCGCTCCCCCGGCTCCGGCCGGCGTGTTCCACCCCGCCGACGTCGACGGCCTGCCGGCACCCGCGCGGCGCCTCCTGTGCCACGCGCTGGCACCGGGCGTCCCGCTCGCCTCGAGCGTGGTGCTCGAGATGACCGGCGAGATCCGCCTCGGCGCACGCTGGTTGCCGTTCCACGCCAGCCAGGTGCTGGCTGCCGGCCGGGGCTTCGTGTGGGCGGCGCACGTCGGTCGGCCGCCGATGGTCGTGACCGGTGCCGACTCGCTCATCGACGGGCGGGGTCACCTCGGCTTCCGGCTGTGGGGACTGCTGCCGGTGGCCCGTGCGTCCGGGCCCGACATCGACCGCAGCACCGTCGGGCGGCTGGCCGCCGAGACCGTCGTGTGGCTGCCGCAGGCGCTCACGCCCGCGGCGGGCGCCACGTGGACCGCGGTCGACGACACCCATGCGACCGTCCGCGTGCCGGCCGGCGAGGCGGCGGTCGACGTCACCGTCTCGGTCGATCCCGCCGGGCGGCTCCGTGCGCTGCAGCTGCACCGGTGGGGCTCGCCCGACGGCGCCGCCCCCGGTCGGTACCCCTTCGGCGGCGACGTCGACGCCGAGGCGTCGTTCGGCGGCGTCACGATGGCGTCCGCCGGCCGGGTCGGGTGGTGGTGGGGCACACCACGCCGGGACGACGGCGTGTTCTTCCGCTACCGGATCATCCACGCCGGGTACGGCGACGGCGCGACGGCGCCGCGTGACGCGCCCGGGCGTCGCGCGTGACATGACCCCGTCGCGACGTCCGCAGCCCACTGGGCCCCGGGACGCGGACCGGTGTGACCGACCGGCCCCGCCCGCGCCCCGCTCGGCCGCCGCCACCGGGGGCCGGATGCGACGGCGCCTGCGGCTGGTCGACCTGCTGCTGGCGCGGCGGTGGGTGCCGGTCGCCGGATACGGCTTCACCATCGCGCTGCTGACCGGCGGCTACTACTACAACCTGACGTTCGTGCAGCTCGGCCTGATCGATCTCGGCGCCGAACGGCTCGGCATGCGCGGCCAGGCGGTCTCGATGGTGATGGCGCTGCTCGCGGTGGTCGCCCTGGTGGCCTCGGTCGCCACCGGCGTGGCGATGGACCGCCGTGGCTGGAGCCGCGACCTGCGCACCAGGCTGCGGGTGCTCACCGTGGTCACGGCCACCCAGCTGGTGCTGACCGCCCTGGCGCCGCTGCTCGCCACGCCCGCCGGCTACGTCGCCTGGGTGCTGGTCTGCGCGACGTCGCTCGGCGTCGGCATGCCGGTCACGTTCAGCTTCATGGCCGACCTGATCCCAATCCGTGACCGCGGGTTCGCGGCGGCGCTCCCGGCCGGTCTGTCGTTCTTCATCGCGGCGCTGTACCCCCAGCAGTGGCGCGTCGAGGAGTTCAGCGCCGTGATGACCGTCGCCATGGCGCCAGCCGTCGTGGTGCTCGCCGTGCTGGCGTTCCGACCGTCGAGCCTCGTCGACCGGCTCGCGGGCCTGCAGGCCGACATCGGACCGGGCCGGTTCGCCCGTCCGCCGGGGGCGGCGGTCTCGACACCGGCGTTCGCGCTGATCGTCGCGGCGATGTTCGCGGTCTTCTTCATCGACAGCCTCGGGTTCCTGCGCATCGTCGACGCCGCCGCCTACATCTCCACGTCGTGGCAGTCGCCCGACCTCGGCGTCCGGCTGTTCATCGCGGTCGTGCACGTCGTCGGCGCCGCGATGGCCGGCGTCCTCTACACGGCGTTTCACTGGCAGTGGCTGCTGGTCTGGGTCTATGGGCTGTTCGGCTTCACCCACCTGCTGTACATCGACCACCTGGCCACCGCGGCGGATGCGGTACCGCCGCTCCTGCTGCCGGGCATGTACGTGCTCGCCGTCAGCTTCTACACGACCCTGAACTTCGCGCTGTGGCCCGACCTGTCCACGCCTGACACCATCGGCACCCGGTGCGCCGTCGGCGTCGGCGTCGCCGGGTGGCTCGCCTCGTTCCTGTCGACCTCGCTCGCGCTGTGGTCCGACGCGGCCGGCGTGTCGCTGCTCACCCACCTCCGTCACGTCGACGCCCTCGCGCTGCTGCTCGTCGCGGCGGTGCCGCTGTTGCTGTACGCCCGACGGGTCAGTGCGCTGGCCGGACAGGGGACACCGTGAGCCTCGAGCTCGTCCCGATGCTGCTGCTCAGCCTCCTGCTCATGGCGTCGGACGGCGCCGGCGCCGGGGTCGCCCGCATCCTGCTGTCCGGCGAGCACCGACTCGACGCCACGTCCGACACGGTGGTCGTCGGCGACGTGGGAGCGACCATCCCGGCCGGGGCGACGGTCACCGCACCCGTCTACGTGATCGGCGGGACCACCCGCATCGACGGCGACGTGCGCGCAACCGTCACGCAGATCGCAGGAGACCTGACCGTCGGCGGTGACGCGGAGATCGAGCACCTGCGCCTCATCGGCGGCGTTCGGACCGTGGCGCCGACCGCCGACGTGGGGCGACGGACCCGCGTCGACCTGACCGGCGGCAGCGGTGCGCCGGCCCCGTCGGTGCTCCCCGTCCTGGCCATCGTCGTGGTGCTCTCGCTGGTCGGCCTGTGGTTGGGGCGCACACGTCCGCGCAACCTGCGCAACGTCGCCTGCGCCGTCGTCGACCACCCCGTCATCACGGTCACCGTCGGCACCCTGCTGACCTTGACGGTGCTCGCGCTCCTGGTCTTCATGGCCTTCACCCTGGTGCTCATCCCCGTCAGCATCCTGGGCCTGGTCGGCGGCGTCGCGGCGCTCGCGCTCGGCGTCATCGCCTGGGGCGACCGCCTCGGGAGGGCCCTCGGGGCGCGCTCGGGCGCGGCCACCGCAGCCGGCGTCGCCATCGTGGTCGTGGCGCTCCACCTCGTCGGTCTGATCCCCGTCATCGGTGACCTGGTCGTCGCCTTCGTCCTGCTCTCCGGGCTCGGCGGGGTGACCATCACCTACCTCGGGTTCACCGACTTCCGGCCCGCCGCGCTGCCCGACTGACGCTGTGCGTCAGACGGACGCCGTCCGTCCGGTGATCCTCCTCGTCGGCGCGACGCGCCGTCGCAGCGTGACCGGCGTCCTCCCCTACCGACCGGCCGTCGGATGGTTCGGATGCTACTGTTACTCTGGGTAGTGCGGTAGACCATCTGCGTGACTACAGACCAGCAGCGCAGTGACACCGTGACGGTGGCGGACCGGACGCCCGGTCATCGTGTGATCGATCTGGCGCAGGGACCCGGGCCCGGGGACGGCGGTGCCGCGCGCCCGGTCGCGGCCACGCTCGGTCAGCCTACCGACGACGCCTGCTCATCGGCCCTGGCGGCCTTCGAGCACGCCGCGACGGTGTCGGCCGGCTACCGCGCCTGGCTGTGGCGTCAGGGCGTTGATCCCGCACGGACCACCGCCATCGACCAGGTGCCGTACCTCGAGAAGCGGGACGTGTTCGGCGCCGACCTCGCCACCTGGATCGGCGGGGGGCCCGCCGCGGCAGCTGAGCTGCTGACCTCCAGCGGGCAGAGCGGCGCCTTCTCGGTGGGCGCGACCTCACGCACCGAGGCGCGCAGCCAGCAGGCGGCCACCGACGCCGCACTGCGGGCGGTCGGTGCCGCCGAAGGACGTTCGACGCTGCTGCTCAACTGCCTGCCGATGGGCATCTCGGTACCGACGACGCTGGCGACCGTGGCCACGCCCTCGGTCCACCTCGAGATGGCTCAGGAGCTGTTCGAGCGGTTCGGTCCCGCGTTCGACCTCGTCGTGGTCCTGGCCGAACCGGTCTTCTGCAAGGAGCTCGCCGAGCGGCTGTTCGCGGCCCACGGCGCCGCGTGGACCGCCGACCGGCTGGCGTTCGTCGTCGGCGGTGAGTGGGTCTCGGAGTCGTGGCGCGGGTACGTCAGCGGCCTGCTCGGGCTCGGGCCGGTCCGGGACCAGGGCAAGGCCGGGATCCTCATCTCGATGGGTGCGGCGGAGCTGGGTCTCCACCTGCTCTTCGAGACCCCCGCGCTCCGGACGATCCGAAGCGTGGTGGACGCGTCGGGATCGGCGCGCGATCTCTTCGACCACGACTGGGGCTACACCCCGACGCTGTTCACGTTCGATCCCCACCGGCTGCACGTCGAGGAGCGCACCCATTCCGACGGCGTCCCGACGCTGGTGTGCACCCCGCTGACCCCACGGCTGTTGCCCCTGGTGCGCTACGACCTCGATGACGTCGGCGAGGTCATGCCGGTCGAACGCGTCAACGCCCACCTCGCGGCCCTGGGTGCGCCGCACCAGGTCGAAAGTCCCGTGGTCGCGTGCTGGGGCCGGCGCACCGCCGGCCTCGTCATCGGCGACCGGCTGGTGCGGCCCGAGCTGATCAAGCAGCGCCTGTTCAGCTCGTCGGCGGAGGCCGCCGTGCTGACCGGTCGCTTCTACCTCGAGCACGATCCCGAGCCGGTGCTGCACGTTCAGCTGCGGCCGGCGACGATCGCCACCCCCCAGCTGGCTGCGGACCTCGGCGCGTTCCTCGCGGACGTGACCGGGACCACCTGCCGGGTCGCGGTGCACGCGCGCGACGACTACCCGTTCCACCTGCCGGGCGACCACCAGCACAAGCCCGCGTACCACGCCGCGCGCTGATGCCCACGGCGGGACCCACCCTGGCGTCCGCGCGCGTCGTCGTGTCCGACCGCGCGGGCGTGGCCGACGACGCCATGCGCCTCACCCACGACGCGTACGTCGACCGCGGGTTCGCGACGCCCGCCCCGTCGGGACGCCGCTTCATCGCCCCGTACCTCAACCCCGGCACACGGTTCGTCGTCGCGTACGTCGGGGACGAGCCGATCGCGACGGCGACCCTGGTGCCGGACGGCCCCTTCGGCGTGCCTGCGGACCGCGCGTTCATCGAGGAGATCGACCAGGTGCGGGCGGCGTCGGACACGCTGTGCGAGGTGAGCAGCCTCGCGGTCGCCCCGTCGTGGCGCGGGTATGCCCGGCTGGTGCTGGGACTGGTGCTCGGGACGGTGGTACGCCTGAACGGGCGCAGTGCCGTCGGTCACCGGGTCGTCTACGTGGTCGAGCCGCAGCAGGCGTCACTCATGGCACAGGTGCTCATCGGCGAGCGCAGCCACGGACCACGGCCGCTGCTCGGGGCACCGGGCACGCTCGTGGTGACGCAGGACTTCACGCGCTACCGGGCGTTCTACGCCGATCCGGCGGGACCGTCGTTCCGCAAGCTCGTCGGTGAGTACGCGCTCGACCCGGACCCGACCTGGCTGGTCGACGAGCCGCCGTCGGGTGACTGGCGGCGCGTCCTGCTCCCCGGCCTGCTCGAGGAGACGGGGCTGGTGTCGCGCCTCGAGCGCCAGCTCGGCCTGGTCCGCGAGGCGCTCGACGCCCGAACCTCGTCGGTGATCGTGATCTGAGCCGGGATCCGCATCCCTAAGGATCGCCCCGCGGTTGTCGATCTGCACTGATAGTGACAGCAACCAATGGCATGCCTCTCGCGCGAGTGCGCCGGCCCTCCCTGCGCCTGCTGCGTGGCGCGGTCGCACTGACGGCCGCTCCGCCGGTCGTCGTCGCGATCGTGGCGCGCGCGGCCGTCTCGGATCCAGCGCTCGTTCCCGTGTGGGCCGGACTCGCTGTCACCGGCTACTCGGTGATCGCGGCTCTCGCGTGTGCCAGCGCGTGGGCCTCGGCGCAGGAGAGCACGGGCGTCGAGTCGCGTACCTGGCTGCTGATCGGGCTCGGCCTCCTGTGCTGGGCGGGTGGCGGCGTCGCATACCTCGCGTTCCTGGCGCTCGGCGGCAGTCCGAAGAATCCGGCGGCGTGGTCGCAGTTCGGCTACCTGTTGGCCTACCCGTTCTGGTACGGCGCGCTGTGGCACCTCCGCCAGCCGGTCCTCGCGGCGTCGCGCCGCCGGCGGCTCGAGACGATCGCCATCGAGGCCGGGGCCCTGCTCATGCTGGGCACGGTGGTCGCGAGCGTCCTCTGGCACGACCCGCTGCCGGCCAGCCAGAACGTGGCTCAGCTGATCCCGGCGCTCCTCGACGTCCTGCTGCTCGCGGCGTTCTCCGGCGCGGTGCGGCGATCGAGCTTCAGTCGCCGGACCGCACTGAGCTGGATCGGGTACGCGTTCGCCGTACTGGCGGGCGTCGATCAGCTGGTCACCTACCTCGTGACCCGGGAGCACTTCGCCGCCGCCCTGTCCATCAGCGGCTTCGGCTATGTGCTCGCGATGGCGCTGCTCGCCGTGGCGGCGCACCACCCCCTGCGGATCGCCGAGGCGCAGAGCAGCGTCCGCACGACCGCAGGCGTGATGGCCGTCCTCGGCCTCGCGCTCGTCGGCGTGGCGAGCGTCACCGCGCCGGCGGACCTGCGACCGGTGATCTGGGTCGTCGGGGCGTGGCTCGCCTGGCGCACGCTCGCCCTCGTCGGTGACCGGGACAGGTCGGACTACGACATCCTCACGGGCTTCCTCGAGCCCCGGGCGTTCGAGCGGCACCTCGGCGGTGTCATCCAGCACGCCGGTGAGGACCGGCAGTCCGTGCTCATCGTCGTCGAGCTCGACGGCTTCGGTCCCTGGAACGCGCGCAACGGCTACGCGTCGGGCGACGCGCTCGTGGAGCGGACGACCAAGGTCCTCGAGAGCAGCGGACCACCCTCAGCCACCTGGGGTCGGATCGGTCAGGACCGCTTCGCACTGACGGTGCAGGCGTCCGACCACCGGGAGGTCCGCACGCTCACGGAGCACCTGCGCCGCGAGGCAGCCGCCGCCGCAGCCCCACTGGACGCCCGGGGTGGGCTGGTCATGCTCCCGGGTGACGCGGGCAACGCCGCGGAAGCTCTGGAGGCCGCCGACGAGGCCCTGCGCGCCGCCGCCGAGGCCGGCCGGTCGGTGGTCGCCTACACCCGGGGGGAGCTCGACGGCCTGACGGTGACGGCCAGGAGCGCCAGCCAGGCCCGGCGCCGCGAGCGGATCCAGCACACCATCGCCGGTGCGGACGCCATCACGATGGCGCTGCAGCCCATCGCGCGCCTCGACGATCTGAGGATCAGCGGCTTCGAGGCGCTGGCCCGCTTCAACGCGCCGCCGCAGCAGGGCCCCGACCGCTGGATCGCCGAGGCGACGCAGCTCGGCATGGGCATCGACCTCGAGCTGGAGTGCCTCCGCCGCGCGTGGCGTCGACTGGGTGACCTTCCCGAGGGGACGTACCTGTCGGTCAACACCAGCCCCGAGGCGATCATGTCGGACGGGCTGCTGGCGCTGTTCGGTGACGAGCGGCTCGACCGGCTCGTGCTCGAGGTCACCGAGCACGAACGGGTCAGCAGCTACCCGCGGCTGGCCTCTCGTCTCGCGGCGCTCCGGGGACACGGCGCGCAGATCGCCATCGACGACACGGGCGCGGGGCACGCGTCGCTCAGCCATGTGATCGAGCTGCGGCCCGATTACATCAAGCTGGACCGAGGTCTGGTGGAGGGACTCGACGCCAACGCCGGCAGGTACGCCCTGGTCCGCAACATGCTGCGCCTCGCCGGCGACCTCGGCGCGCGGATGATCGCCGAGGGCATCGAGACGGAGGGTGAGCTGGCGGCGCTGCGCAGCCTCGGCGTGCCGTTCGGCCAGGGCTACCTGCTGGGGCGTCCGACATCGGGTGCCGACGACCACGTGGAGCGCCTGGGCATCGCCGCCGTGCCCGATCTGGCCGCAGGGCTCCGCGGGGCCGGGTGAGTGTGGCGATCGGCGGACGATGAGTCCGGGGCGTCCGGTGCGTCCAATGCGGGTGGGACCATCCCACGGCCCGACGACGTCACGCCACGTGCGGAGGAGACCACGATGACCGCCATCGACAAGACGTTCACCGCGACGCTGCAGCAGAGCGCGGCGAAGGGCGGCTGGACCTACCTGGTCACGGACTGGTCCGCCGAGTTCTTCGGCACACGCGGGCTCGTCAGGGTCGCCGGCACCGTCGACGGGCTGCCGTTCCGCGCCTCGCTCATGGCGATGGGTGACGGCACCCACAAGCTCCCGTTGCGGGCTGCGCTGCGCCGGGATCTGGGCAAGCGCGCCGGCGACGAGGTCACCGTGCACCTCACGGAGCGCGTCGTGGGGTGAGTCGCGTGGGTGCCGCTTCCGGGCGGTGCACGGTCAGACGACGGCAGTCATGCCGCGGCTGGACC
>CAYVGE010000027.1:0-10265 GCA_964450395.1 uncultured Actinomycetota bacterium | reverse complement strand
GGCTTCGGTTCCAACCGGTCCTCGTCGACCGCGGCATGCTCGGCGAACGCGCCGCCGTTGCGCCACTGGATGCCGACGGTCTCACCGAACACCTCGTCGCCCGTCCGGAACCGCGTCGCCTTCGCACCGACGGCCTCGACGGTGCCGGCGAGGTCGATGCCGGGCACGGTGGTGCCCGGCCGTCGGAGGCCGCCCGCGATGGGTCGGATCACGTACGGCAGCCCGTGGACGACGTGCCAGACGTCGGCATGGACCGACGCGGCCTTGACCCTGACGAGGACCTGGCGATCGCCGGGTGACGGCACGGCGACCTCGCGGACCTCCAGCCGCTCCGGTGGGCCGTAGCGCTGCTGCACGACGGCCCTCACCTCGGCACCACTCCCCCGGTGGCCGACGGCGCTCCGGCCGCCCGGACGTCGGTCGTGCCACCGGCCGCCGGGGCGTCCGCCCATCGCAGGCGCAGGACGTCGGTCACGCCGTACAGCCGCCGGGTCCGCCGCCGCACTTGCCTACCGCCGTTTCCTCATCCGGCCGTACGGGAGGATCTCGCTGACGACCTCCTCGACCAGCCCGTCGAGCACCGCCTCCTTGTTGGCGACGTGGTGGTACAGCGACATCGTTGGACTCTACCCGCACGCGGTAAGCCTGTGGTGGCGGGCAGCGCGGTGACGGGCTGTGTGCAGGAGGTGTCGGGGCCCTCGGCTGCGGCCGGGGCGGGTCAGCCGCCGGCCGACCGGGCCCGGTGCTGTGCGACGGCGCGGTCGTGGGCAGCCGTCAGCAGGCGCTCGACCATCGACCGCGATGCATCGGAGGGGTTGAGGATGCTGACCCAGCCCTGGGCGGCGTAGACGGGATGGGCCATCAGGACGTCCAGGGCGGTCGGATCGACGGGTCGGTCCGCCCACCCGGGACCCAGCGCCTCCTCGAAGCGCCGACGACCCACGGCCACGTTGAGGCGGAACACCCCGGGGCGGTCGAGATCAGACGACGTGTCGAAGCCGGGGTAGTCCTGGGTGACGATCGTCGCGAAGGGCATCCGCGGCGGACCGTCGGCGTCGGGCGGTCCGGGGTCGTAGGTGCAGAACACGTCGCCCCACGCCACCCGCGGTGCGCCGTTGTCGGCACCGGCCACGACCACTGCGACGTGGGCGAGACGCTCGGCGATGAAGGCGCGGAGGTCGTCGATCGTCACCGCCGCACCATACCTCGGGGCCCGCGGGAGGCCACACCGGAGGCGGACCCGGACGGGGTTCCGCCGCAGCGGGCGGTGGTGCGCTACTCGCGGACGATGAGCACAGGGCAGCTCGCGTGGTGCACGCACTGCTGGCCCACCGAACCCAGCAGCAGTCCCGAGAAGCCACCGAGGCCACGGGACCCCACGACCAGCAGGTCCGCACCCTGCGACAGACGGACCAGTGCGGCGGACGGGTGTGCCTCGGCGACCGCGCTCTGGATCACCTCCAGCCCATGCAGGTCCACATCGGCCTGCGACACGAGCTGTCGCAGGAGCCCCTCGGCGTGGCGCTGCGCCTCGGCGTGCTTCTCGTCATCCCGGGTCCTCGCGTCGTGCAGGGCGGCGGCGTTCGCGTCCGGCGAGCTCCAGGTGCCTGCCGCGACGATGGCCGCGGTGGTGGCCTGCCTGGTGCGCGCCGGCTCGTACACGTACACGATGTGCAGACGGCCGGACCGCCAGCGCGCCTCGTCCGCTGCTGACCGCAGTGCCACGAACGACTCCGGCGATCCGTCGATCCCAACCACCACGTCTGCCATCACGTCCCCGATCTCCAGTGGTGTCCGTTCCACGGGCACCGGGCCGTGACCGACACGAATCGTCGCGACGCGGCCCGGCGCACGCCGATCATGGCACACCGGCGCACAGCCGTGCATCGGGACCGTGGCCCCCCACGTGGAGGACCTTCGCTCCGGCGCGGTGGCGACCGGTGCGTCGCGGGGGTGCGTTGACGGTCCCCCACCGCCTCTCTACGCTGACGACACAGTCCGCGATGCGTCCGGCATCGCCTGAGCAGCGGGAGACCACCGCCAGGAAGGCGACGTGGACAGAACGCAGGACGTGCGTCGTCGAGCCGCCTCCACGCACCTGGCGCTCGATGAGCTGCTCGGCGAGCTGCTGCACCGGACGCAGGAGATCATGGGGGTGCGCGACGGGCTGTGGCGGCTGATCGAGGCGATCGTGCAGGTCGCGTCGGCCCAGCTGACGCTGGCGACGGTGCTGGACCGCGTCGTCGAGGTGGCGCGCGACATGGTCGACGCGGAGTACGCCGCGCTCGGGGTCATCGCCCGGGACGGCACGCTGTGCGAGTTCGTCCACGTCGGGATCGACGACGACACCGTCCAGCGGATCGGCCACCTCCCGGAGGGTCACGGGATCCTCGGCCTGCTGGTGACCGAGCCACGCGTGCTGCGCCTCGACGACCTCTCCGACCACCCCGCATCGGTCGGCTTCCCCACCCACCACCCACCCATGGACACCTTCCTGGGTGTGCCGGTCAGGGTCGGGGACCGCATCTACGGCAACCTCTACCTGACGAACCGTCGGGACGGGCGACCGTTCACCGAGGACGACGCCGAGCTCGTCACCACGCTGGCCACCGCAGCCGGGGTCGTGATCGACAACGCCCGCCTGCACGAGTCGGCACTGCGGCGGCAGCGCTGGCTGGAGGTGAACCGCGACCTGGCCGGCACGCTGCTCAGCGGTGCCGACAGCGCGCGGATCCAGCGCTTCATCGTCGACCGCATCCTGGCGCTCACCGGCGGTGTGACCTGTCTGCTCGCGCTGACCGACGCCGACGCCATGGCCGTCGTCGCCGGCGCGGGACGGTACGCCGAGGACGTGCTTGGTCACAGCTTCATGTTGGACGGGTCGGCCTCCCAGCAGGCGATCGACGCCGGGAGCGCCCTGGCCGTCGACGACCCGACCGCGGTCGGCGGGGCCGGCGAACTGCCGACGCCGATCGAGACACTGGGGGCCACGATGGTGCTGCCCTTGTGCGTCCAGGGAGCGGCCGTGGGCGTGGTCATCGTCGCCCGCGAGAAGGGCTCGGAGCCGTTCACCACCGACGACCTGGCGATGGCCGACGACCTGGCGGCGCAGGTCGCGGTGGCCCTGGACTACGACCATGCGCAGACGCAGCGGCGTCGGGCGGCGGTGTTCGGCGACCGCGAGCGCATCGGCCACGACCTGCACGATCTGGTCATCCAACGACTGTTCGCCACCGGGTTGTCGCTCGACGGCCTCGCCGGACGCGTGGATGACCCGACGGTCGCGGAACGCCTGGGCGACGCCGTCGACGAGATCGACGCGGCGATCGCCGACCTGCGGTCGTCGATCTTCGGGCTCCACGCCCGTCGCCACGGGTCGGCGGACGTCGCGGACCAGGTCGCCGAGATCTGCGAGGCCGCCGGACGGCTCCTGGGGTTCCCGCCCGAGCTCGACGTCGACCCGGCCGCCGCCGCGGCGGTGCCCGACGAGATCGTGCCGGACCTGCTGGCGACGCTGCGGGAGCTGGTCAGCAACGCCGCCCGTCACGCGCAGGCGTCACGGGTCGAGGTGCGGCTGCACCGGCCCGCTGCCGGGACGCTGCAGCTCGACATCGTCGACGACGGTCGGGGCATTCCCACCGGCGGCCGCCGCAGCGGCCTGGCCAACCTGGCTGCGCGCGCTGAGCGCCTGCAGGGCGCGATGACCGTGACCACCGGCGACACCGGTACGACGATCGTCTGGCGTGTGTCCCTGCGCTGACCGCATGCGCACCGGCGCGAGCGAGACGGTGCGGTCGCGCACGATCAGGGTGTCGCCGCTCGCGATCACCGCCACCCGACGGCGGCCACCGGAGGGTCCGGGCTCTACGTCCTGCTGTGGCTGCTCTTCCTGCTGGTGCTCATGGTCGAGCCGCGGACGGGTGACGAAGGTAGCGCCCGGCCGGAGGCCGGGCGCCACGTGCCACGTCGGTCAGACCTGGGCCGGGTGATCGCTCGGAGGCGCGACGGCCGACGGCTCGTCCCGTGGTGCCGGCGGTGGCGGCGGCGCGGGCTCGCTGCCACCCTGATCCAGGCGGAACGGCGGGTACTCGTCGGTCATCAGGGCGATGTAGGCGATCACGCGGTACACCCAGCGGTTGAGACCCACGACGAAGTCGAACAGGCCCTGCGGGTACCGCCCGGTGAACAGTAGCGCGAACGCCGCGAGCAGTACCAGCACCGTGATCAGGCCGCCGCCGGCAATCTGCACCCGGTCGGCGGTGCCGTCGGCCGCGGTCCAGGTCACGCCGTTGCCGACCAGCACCCCCAGCACGAGGTAGTGCGGAATTGCGAGCAGCCACCACTTGATCAGCACCAGGCCGCGGGACAGCTCGCCGGGCGGGGCGATGTCCAGGTGTGCCGGGTAGTCGTCGACGTGGGCCAGCGTGAAGGGCGGGTACCGGTCGGTGCCCAGCGCGCTGTAGCCGTAGTAGGCGACCCGCCAGGTCCACCGCAGGACACCGCTGGTGAAGGCGAAGATGCCCTTCGGGTAGCGGCCGGTGACCAGGATCACGATCCCGGCGACCAGGGTCAGCAGGGCGAACGCGGTCCACAGCAGCGCCAGCACGAGGTAGTGCGGGATGAGCAGCAGCCACTTGATCAGCCAGAGCCCCCGGCCAGGGTCGTCCAGTCGTGCCTCGACCACGACCGGGTGCAGGCGGTCGGCGACAGCGTGTGTCCCACCCACGGTGACGGGCGTCCCCGGCGCCTGGTCGGCGCCCGCCGTTGCGGCGACAAGCAGGGTGATCGCGCCGCCGGTCGCCAGCAGCCCGAAGAGCAGCAGGCCGACGCCGATCGGTGTCAGCACGGCGGTGGCGATCCCGGCGGTCGCGTCCACCGCGACGCCGGCAGAGCCATCGGCCGCCATCACGACGACTGCCCACTGCCCCGACCGGGCGTCCCACGTGATGGTCTGCGTGCCCGCGCCCGCACTCGACGTGGCCCAGAACGGCTGGCCGTCGGGCGGCGCTGGCGCGCGCTCACCCACGATCCGGCGGTAGGTCACCGCGTCGGGCTGCTCACCGAGCCGGGCGATGACGTCGTGCCCCACGCCACCCAGGTACCGGTCGACCTCCGACGCCGGTGCGATCCCGACGAACACCTCGTCGGACGGGTCCTCGGGCGTGACCTGCACCCGCGCCCGGACGTCACCGAGCTCCGGCGCCCACGTGGCGGGCTCGGCCTCGACCTGCAAGTCGAGGTCCTCCGCCGTGATGGCGTACGCGTCGGTCGACAGCTCGTAGGACGGGCTGGTGAAGTAGCCGTCCGCATCCTGCTGCGATGCGTCGACCACCAGCAGCACCACGCCGGCGGCGACGAGGGCCAGGCCGATCAGCCCGGTGATGGCGCCGAGCACCACGAGCGTCACGCGCGTTGCGGTCATCGTGCACACCTCCGCACGCCCGAGGCCGCCGTGGCCACCCAGGCCCCGGCACACCCGGCCTCCGGGCTCTGCGCTCCAGCTTCACCTCCGCGCCGACGGCCTGCCAGGGCCGAAGGGCCCGCCTGCACCCGGCTGCTGGGCCCTTCGCCCGCGGGCCGCGCGGTCTACCGTCGCGCAGGCAACACGAGGAGGAAGTGACGACGATGACAGCGGTGACACCCCGACCCCGACGTGCGGTGGTGACCGGGCACCCGCACGCCCGCCGCCTGGCCGCCCTCAGCGCCACCCTGACGGCCGGCACGGTGCTGGTCACCAGGCCGTGGCTGCGGACGGGTTCCACGCGGGCGGAGCGACGCGTGGAGCTCGCCGGCGACGAGGTGATCGCCCGCCCCAGGCTGGTGGCCACCCGCGCGACCACGATCGCGGCGCCGCCGGAGGCGGTGTGGCCCTGGCTGGCGCAGATGGGGCATGGCCGTGCGGGCTGGTACGGCTATGACCTCTGGGACAACGCCGGCGAGCCCAGCGCCGACGAGATCCTCGCCGGCCTGCAGGGCCTCGCCGTCGGGGACGTGATCCCCGACGCGGTCGGTCCCTTCGGCTTCGAGGTCGTCGAGCTGCAGCCGGACTGCGCCATCGTGCTGCGCGCCACCATCCACCCCGTCACCGGCAAGGTGGTCGACCCGCAGCGCCAGCCGCAGCGACCGTTCATCGACTTCACCTGGGCCTTCGTCCTCGAGCCGGCCGGGACCGGGTCGCGCCTGCTGGTGCGCGTCCGCTACGACCACTCGGCACACTGGTGGGTGGCCCGCGCGGTCGACGCCTACGAGCTCGTCGACGCCATGTTCAGCCGCAGGATGCTGATGGGCATCCGCGCGCGGGCCGAGGGCCCGGTCGGCGCCCCGGATCCCAGGTGTGGAGCGGTGCCGGGCCGCGACCACGGCGTCGTCACGGCGTGACCCGGCCCCGCGCCGCGCGACGCTGACACCGAGGAGACGGGAGCACCGCATGACCAAGGACCGCATCGTCGAGCTGACGCCACGCGAGTGCATGGAGCTGCTCGCCGCCAACCACATCGGACGGGTCGCGGTCGATGACCACGAAGGGCCGGTGATCCTGCCGGTCAACTACGTGCTCGACGGCGACAGCGTGCTGTTCCGTAGCGGCATGGGCACCAAGCTCGAGGCGGGCATCCGGGGTTCGGCCGCCAGCTTCGAGGTCGACGCCGTCGACGAGCGCACCCGGACGGGCTGGAGCGTCGTCGCGCGCGGCACGCTGACCGACGTGTACGAGGCCACGGAGATCGACCGGGCCAGGCGGCTGCCACTGCACCCCTTCGCGGGCGGCGACCGGCCGTACTTCCTGCGCCTGATCTTCGACGACGTGACCGGCCGGCGCGTCGACCTGCCGGAGGGCGTGCCCGACGGCTGGTTCCGGCCGACCGGCCTCGGACACGTGTGGCTCGACCGCGACGCCGCCGACCTCGGCCTGTAGCCGGTGCGGCGACGCCGGCGCCGCGCGGCGGCGCACCGGGGCGGCCGCCGTCACGACGTGGCGCGGTCCGCCGAGGACGGCGCCTCGCTGCCGAGCATCCCCCGGTCGGTGAGCCACAGCAGGTAGCCGAGCGGCGGGATCACGAGCACCGCCGCTGCGACGAAGGCGATGACCAGCGCCCACAGCGTGGTCCGCGCCCCGGCGGCCTCGGTGATCGTCAGCTCGTCGACCAGCATCCACGGGTACTGGCCCACGCCCCAGCCGACGACGATCAAGGCGACCGACGCGACGGCGAACCACCGCGCCAGCGAGTACCGCTCGGCGCGCAGCAGCCACATGGTCGCCAGCCCGCCGACACCCGACCCGCCGATGATCGGCAGCGCCCAGCCGGTCAGCCCGTCGAACAGGGTGGGCGCATCGACGGCGAGCACGACGACGCCGACCAGGGCGACGACGCCGGTGACCACGCCCATCAGCAGGCCGCGCCGGCGGAACCACCTGGTCAGCTCGGGTTGGCCGAGCCGCTCGGCATCGCGGACCAGGAACACCGCCGCCAGGAAGGCACACGTCAGGACGGCGAGGACGCCGCCGAGCAGCGACGTCGCGCTCAGCCACACGGTCGTGCGGTCGACGCCACCTTCGGCGGGCACGCGGCCGGAGGCGATCGCGCCGACCGCCGCCCCGAAGAAGAAGGGCGTGACCACCGACGACAACGCGAAGGCGGCGCCGTAGAGCCGTGCCTGGTGCACCGTGGTCGCGAACTTGCGGAAGGCGAAGCCCGACCCGCGCAGCACGATGCCGAGCGCGGCGAAGCTCAGTGGCACGTACAGCGCCGACACGATCTGCACGAACGCCTGCGGGAAGGCGGTCCACAGGTAGACGAGGATGAAGATCAGCCAGACGTGGTTGGCCTCCCACACTGGACCGATCGAGTGGTCGACCAGCCGCCGGACCGCGCCGCCGCGGCGCGCGTCACCCGCCGTCAGGTCCCAGAAGCCGGACCCGAAGTCGGCGCCGCCGAACACCGCGTACAGCACGACGCCCACGAACACGATGATCGCAACCACATCGGGCAGTCCCACGCGTCACCTCTCGGCGGCTCGTCCTACGTCTCCGGCAGCGGTGGCAGTGGGTCAGCGCCCGGCGGGCGTCTGCTCCGCGTCCGGGGCGTGCAGCGGCTCGGGGGGACCGTACGGCGCCTGGGGTTCCTCCCCCGACAGCCAACTGCGGTGCATCGCCCGCAGCACGACGACGGCCGCGACCGTCAGCAGGCCGTAGACGACGGCGATCACCCCGAAGCTGGCCCAGATCCATGACACGTCGGTCACCGCGTCGGCGGTGCGGGTGATGCCGTACACGATCCACGGTTGGCGGCCGACCTCGGTGGTCACCCACCCCGCCTCCAGGGCGAGCACCGAGGCGGGCCCGGCGGCCACCAGTGCCGCGAGCAGCCACCTCGGCAGCGGGGCCTGGCGCCGGCGCCACCACCACCAGCCCACCAGCAGCGACAGCCCGGCCAGCGCCGTGCCGATGCCGACCATCGTCTGGAATGCCACGTGGACGATCGCGGCGGGCGGCCGCTCGTCGGGGGGCACGTCGGCCAGGCCCAGGATCTCGGCGTCGAAGTCATTCTGCGCGATGAACGACGCCAGCCCCTCGATCGGGACCTCGAGGCCGCCGACGAGACCCTCGCCCTCGCGGTAGAAGCCCCCGATGGTGAACTCGGCGCCCTGCTCGGTCTCCCACTGCCCTTCCATCGCGGCCAGCTTGACCGGCTGGAGGTCGGCGACCCGCTGGCCGGCGAAGTGGCCGATCACGGGCTGCACCACCGCACCCGCGGTCGCGAACGCCAGCGGAACCCACAGGCCCAGCCGGTGGTAGCGGTCGCGCCGGCCCCGGAGCATGCCCGCGGCGTAGACCCCCGCGACCGTGAACCCGACGACCATGAACGCCGCCACGTACATGTGGATGTACTCGTGTGGCAGGGCGGCGTTGAACATCGCGTCGAGCGGGCGGACGTCGGTGACCTCCCCCCCGGCCATCCGGAAGCCCTCGGGGCTGTTCATCCACGCGTTGACCGCCAGGATGAAGAACGTGCCGGTCGCGCCCGCGATGGCCACGGGCACCAACATCAGTGAGTGGATCCGTCCGGGCAGCCGGTTCCAGCCGTAGAGGTAGATGCCGAGGAAGATGGCCTCGGTGAAGAACGAGATGCCCTCGAGCGCGAACGGCAGCCCGATCACATCCCCGAACGGCCCCATCAACCCGGGCCACAGCATGCCCATCTCGAAGCTGAGGATGGTGCCCGACACCGCGCCGATCGCGAACAGCACGCCCGCGACCTTCGACCACCGCTTGGCGAGCTTGAGCGCGGCCGCGTCGCCGCGCAGCCCCCGACGGTGCAGGACCAGGATCATCAGCGGGAAGGCGACACCGAACGCGGCGAGCACGATGTGCCACCCCAATGACAGCGCCATCTGGTAGCGGGCCGCCAGGAGATCCGTCGCTGATCCGCTCGCCGCCAGCAGGCCCATCGCCGGTGAACTCCGATCGCCCGTCGGTGCCGTCTCTGCGCGATCGTATCGTCGCGTCGCGGCCCAGGAGCCACATTGTGCGGGGCCGTTGTTCAACCATTCGGTTGACAAGGGGGTCGGCGATCACTAGGTTGTGCTAAACCAAGCGGTTGAACAAAGTGGAGCGATGGCGGCGGAAGCGTTGTCGAGGGTCTTCGCGGCCCTGGCGGACCCGACGCGGCGGGACATCGTTGCGCGGCTCGCCGACGGCGACGCCACCGTCACCGAGCTCGCCGAGCCCTACGACGTGTCGGTCCAGGCCGTCTCCAAGCACCTGCGGGTGCTGGAGGACGCCGGCCTGGTCAGCCGCACCAGGGATGCCCAGCGGCGGCCCGTCCACCTCGAGGCGGAGGTGTTCGACCTGATGACCGCGTGGATCGAGCGCTACCGCCGCCGTGCCGAGGAGCAGTACCGCCGCCTCGACGACGTCCTGCGGGCGATGCCCGACGACGTCGACCCCATGCCGGCGTCCGACCGGACGCCACCACCCGACCACGGAGCACCGTCATGACCACCACCAGCACGCACGAGACCGAGATCGTCGCCGACCCCCGGGTGCCGCTGGTGCGGATCACCCGCGAGTTCGACGCCCCGCCCGCCAAGGTGTTCCGCGCCCACACCGACCCGGACCTCCTGGTGCGGTGGCTCGGTCCCCGGGGCCTCGAGATGCGCATCGACCACTACGACTGCCGCACCGGCGGCTCCTACCGCTACACCCACCACCGTGGGGACGACGAGTACGGGTTCCGCGGCTGCTTCCACGAGGTACGTCCCGACAC
>CAYVGE010000026.1:26168-26801 GCA_964450395.1 uncultured Actinomycetota bacterium | reverse complement strand
AGATGCCGTTTGAGGCAGCCACGTCGGGGTACGTCGAGGGCTGCAAGGCTTGCCGCACGGGTGGAGGGACCGTTCATTGATAACCGGAGGCATTGTCCCGAAAGCGCAATCCGACGCCGTACACTGGCGCGCGAGATCAGCGAACGGAAATGGCGGGGGTCACGTTCGAGTGGGTGAACGCGGCGGAGCCGAGGCCAAGCTACGCCTCGCACTGGCGGCCGTGGCGCCGGGCACGGCGTTGCGGGAAGGGCTCGAGCGCATCCTGCGGGGCCGTACCGGCGCGCTCGTCGTGCTGGGCTACGACGACTCGGTGGAGTCGATCTCGACGGGCGGGTTCGCGCTCGACTCCGAGTTCTCGGCGACCGGGCTCCGCGAGTTGGCCAAGATGGACGGCGCGATCATCGTCAACGAGGACTGCACCAAGATCCTGCGTGCGGCCACCCAACTGGTACCGGACCCGTCGGTCCCCACCACGGAGTCCGGCACGCGCCACCGCACCGCGGAACGTGTGGCGAAGCAGACCGGCTTTCCCGTCGTGTCGGTCAGCCAGTCGATGCGCATCGTCGCGATCTACGTCGACCACATGCGCTACGTCCTCGAGGACACCGGGCAGATACTCTCCCGCGCGAACCA
>CAYVGE010000026.1:24376-26158 GCA_964450395.1 uncultured Actinomycetota bacterium | reverse complement strand
GGACGAGGTCTCCGGCACGCTGTCCGCCTTGGAGATCGAGGACCTGGTCACGGTCCGGGACGTCGCCGCCGTGGCGCAGCGGCTGGAGATGGTGCGTCGGATCTCCGACGAGATCGAGGGCTACGTCGTCGAGCTCGGCACCGACGGCCGGCTGCTG
Source organism: uncultured Actinomycetota bacterium (assembly GCA_964450395.1). Lineage (GTDB taxonomy): Bacteria > Actinomycetota > Nitriliruptoria > Euzebyales > JAHELV01 > JAHELV01. The sequence goes on along the minus strand of CAYVGE010000026.1, from coordinate 26,001 downwards.
CAGCTGCAGCACAACGAGCTGATCGCCCGCGTCGAGCACGAGCGCCAACTGGTCGTGCGCGACTACATCATCGACCGTCGCCACAAGCTCGAGAAGGCGCTGGCGGGCCTGGACGACCTCGACGCGCGCGAGCTGCTGGACCTGCCGATCCTCGCCGACCTGCTGGGCTACGACCTCAACGGCGACGAGATGGACCGCGCGGTCGCCCCACGCGGGTACCGGCTGCTGTCACGGGTGCCGCGCCTGCCGGACTCCATCGTCAACAAGCTGGTCGATCGCTACAAGTCGCTGCAGCGGCTGATGGAGGCCAGCCTCGAGGACCTCGACGAGGTCGAGGGTGTCGGCGCGACCCGCGCCCGCGCGATCAAGGAGGGCCTGGCGAGGCTCGCCGAGTCGTCGATCCTCGAGCGCTACGCCTGATCAGCGACCCGCGATCCCGGCGGCGGCCTGATGGGGGGCCGGGGCCGTCTGCTATGCTGTGGGGTTGAGACAAGCGGTGGCGCTGACCCTGCCCATCCACCACCGCGCACGCACGCACGACCGCACGCGTCCGACGGCCCGCAGGCCTGCACGGGCGCGACGTCGCTGACGAGGAACGAACGCGTATGCCCTATCAAGTTGGAGACACCGTCGTCTATCCGCACCACGGCGCCGCCGTCATCGAGCGCCAGGAGACGCGGACGATGCAGGGGGAGGAGCGCGACTACCTCGTGCTGCGCCTCACCTACGGTGATCTGACGTTGATGGTGCCGGCCGACGCGACGGACGAGGTCGGGCTCCGCGACGTGTGCACCACCAAGGAGGTCGACGCCGTCTGGGACGTGCTGCGCGACCGCGACTTCTCGATGCCGACCAACTGGTCGCGCCGCTTCAAGGCGAACTACGAGAAGCTCAAGTCGGGTGACATCTTCCAGGTGGCCGAGGTCGTGCGCAACCTCGCCATCCGCGAGCGGGACAAGGGCCTGTCGGCCGGCGAGAAGCGCATGCTCACCAAGTCGCGTCAGATCCTGGTGTCCGAGCTCTCGGCAGCCATCTCCAAGTCCGAGGAGCAGACCGAGGAGATGATCGACGAGGTCCTCGCGAGCTGACGTGGGGACCCGTGGGGATGCCTGACGCGGGTCCGCCGACGGTGCGCGTCGGGCAGGGCTTCGACGTGCACCCCTTCAGCGAGGACCGTGCGCGGCGCCTGGTGCTGGGCGGGGTCCGCATCCCCGACGAGGCCGGCCTCGACGGCCACAGCGACGCCGACGTGGTGCTGCACGCTGCGGTCGACGCGCTGCTGGGCGCCGCGGGGCTCGGCGACATCGGCGTGCTGTTCGGCAGCGAGCAGCCCGAGTACGCGGGGGCCGACTCGCAGCTGTTCCTGGCCGGGGCGCTCAGCCGGGTGTCCGCGGCGGGCTGGCGGGTCGGCAACCTGGATCTCACGCTGATCGGCCAGCGCCCGCGCATCGGGCCGTACCGCGACCGCATCTGCGCGTCGCTGGCCAACCTGCTGGGCGTCAGCCGCGACCGCGTCAACCTGAAGGCGACGACGACCGACCGGCTCGGGTTCACGGGGCGGGCCGAAGGCGTGGCGTGCATGGCGATCGTGCTCCTGCACGCCGCCGGGTGAGGGCGAGCGCCAG
>CAYVGE010000026.1:1520-24366 GCA_964450395.1 uncultured Actinomycetota bacterium | reverse complement strand
GGGGGGCGCCCCCGGCCCCGGGGGGGGGGGCCCGGGTGGGGGCGGCCGCGCCCCGCCCCCCGGCGGGTGGGGAGCCGGCCACGGCGACCCGCTAGCCTGAGCGCCATGCAGCTGTTCAACACCCTGACCGGCGCGGTCGAGCCACTCCGATCCCGTGACGAGGGCCGGATCGGCATCTACGTCTGCGGTCCGACCGTGCAGGGGCCGCCCCACTTCGGGCACGCGCGCACGTACACCACCACCGACGTCCTGCGCCGCTTCCTCGAGTGGACAGGCACCGAGGTGTACGTGGTGCGCAACATCACCGACATCGAGGACAAGATCATCTCGCGTGCGGCCGAGGAGGGCCGGACCGCGGCCAGCCTCGCGGAGCACTACACGCGCATCTGGGAGCACGAGATCGCCCGGCTCGGCATCCGCCCGCCCGACGTCGCGCCGCGCGCGACCGGCCACGTCCCCGAGATCCTCGAGCTGATCGCCCAGCTGATCGAGCGCGGCGCTGCGTACCCCGCGGGCGGCGACGTGTACTTCGCCGTCCGCGCGTTCGACGACTACGGCAAGCTGTCGGGCCGCCGGCCTGACGAGCTGCGCTCCGGGGCGCGCATCGCACCCGACGAGCGCAAGCGCGACCCGCTCGACTTCGTGTTGTGGAAGGGCGCCAAGCCCGGTGAGCCGACGTGGAGCTCGCCGTGGGGTCCGGGCCGGCCGGGGTGGCACATCGAGTGCTCGGCGATGTCCACGAGGTACCTGGGTGCCGACTTCGATCTGCACGTCGGGGGCAGCGACCTGCGCTTCCCGCACCACGAGAACGAGATCGCGCAGTGGGAGGCCGCGACCGGTACGCCGTTCGCGCACCACTGGATGCACACCGGCATGCTGACGCTCGACGACACCAAGATGAGCAAGTCGTTGGGCAACATCATCTCGCTGGCCGAGGCCACCGACCGCTACGGTCCCGCGACGCTGCGGATGTTCTACCTGCGCGCCCACTACCGCCGGCCGGTGGAGTTCAGCGAGGCGCGACTGGAGGAGGCGGCGGCCGCCTACGAGCGCATGGCCGGGTTCGTGCGGGCGACCGCGGCGCTGGGCGTCGACGGCACGCTCGACGCCGTCGCGGCCGGCGAGTTCCGCGAGGCGCTCGAGGACGACCTGTCGCCGCCCGGCGCGCGGGCGGCCGTTTCCCCCTGGGGGGCGGCCGCCAACCCGCCGCGCGGGGCGGCGGCCCCCGCCCGCGCGGGTTCCGTGCGCGCGACCGTCGTCGAGCTCGCGGGCGTGCTGGGGTTCGACTTCGCCGAGTCGGCCGGCGGTGACGAGCAGTTGGTCGACGGCCTGATCGGCGAGCTGGTCGCGCTGCGCGAGGAGGCCCGCGGCCAGCTCGACTTCGCGGCCGCCGACCGCATCCGCGACCGCCTGCACAAGCTGGGTGTCGAGCTGGCCGACGGCCGTGCGGGCACCCGCTGGCACATCACCCGCCGATGACCCCACCGCGTGGGTCGATGTTGGCCGCCATGTGTGGTGACGTCGACCCACAGCGGTGCCGGTGGGCGCAATGGGTCGACTTCGGGCGGTATCCGTTGCGAAGTCGACCCAGGTGATGGCGGTGGGCTGACGTGGGCGTGGTTCCCGGGCGGCGGCCCGTCGCGGAGGCGCTGCGCGCCGGCCGGCCGCTCGACGAGGTGGTGGTCGACCAGCGCCGGGCGGGCAGGCTGTCGGAGCTGCTCGCGCAGGCCGCGGCCGCCGGCGTGGCGGTGCGCACGGTGTCGACCGCCGAGCTCGACGACCTGACCGCGGGGGTGGTGCACCAGGGCGTCGCCGCGGTGCCGGCGGTCGTGCCGTCACCGGGCGTGGCGGATCTGGCGGGCGACCTGGTGGTCGTGCTCGACGGGATCACCGACCCCCACAACCTGGGGGCGGTCGCGCGGGCCGCCGAGGTCGCCGGCGCGTGCGGCCTGGTGCTGCCGCGCCGGCGCAGCGCCCATGCCTCACCGGCGGCGGAGAAGACGTCGGCGGGCGCGCTGAGCTGGCTCCCGGTCGTCGTGGTCCCCAACGTCGCGACCGGTCTCGGCCAGCTGGCCGACGCGGGCTTCTGGTCGGTGGGGCTCGACGGCGCGGCGGAGGCGACGATCTGGGACAGCGACCTGCTCGACGGGCGGGTCGCCGTGGTGGTGGGCGCCGAGGGCAGCGGGCTGTCGCGGCTGGTCGCCGAGCGTGTCGATCAGCTGGTCGCCATCCCCATGCGCGGCCGGCTCGACTCGCTCAACGCGAGCACGGCCGCCGCGGTCGCCCTGTTCGAGGTGGTCCGCCGCCGCACGGCCTGACCGTCGATGGTCGCATCGGCGACGGCGGCGGCGCTCCACCGTGCGGGTGGCCGGCAGCGCCGGCACGTCGGTGCCGGTTGCCGCGCGATGGGTCAGGCCTCCCCGGATGAGCCGTCGTGGGAGCGCAGGCCCAGCTGGCGCAGGGCGAAGTTCGCCAGCCGGCGTCGGCTGATCTCGTCGCCGAGCGGATTGGCGTCGAGGTCGACGCCGGCCATGCGGTCCAGGCGGGTGCTGCTGAGCGCCTGGGCGGCCAGCAGCCCGTCACCGCCACCGCCGTCGCGCAGCCGCGCCGCGGCCGTGGCCCGCCGGATCCACCGCCCGCGCAGCGCCAGCCACAGGGTCAGCGCGAACAGGATGGGGAACAGCATGATGAGCGGGACCGACAGGTCCGCCAGCCGGCCGATCGTCTGCTGGCCGTTGGTGCTCGCGGTCGCCAGCTCGCGGGCGCTGGCGATGATCGCGTCGAACGGCTGGGCGAGCACGTCACCCACCAGCTGCAGGCTGCGCACCTGCTCGCTGGTGCCCTGGAGCGAGTTGGCGAGCCCCGAGCTGGCCTGGCCGACGCGCATGGCCGGGCGGCGCAGCGCGTCGAGCTCTTCGTGCAGCTGGGCGGCCAGCCACCACCACCCGGCGATCCAGGCGACGAGGCCCAGGTCGCCGAGGATCTGGGCGATGATCCGGCTCGGCCGCTCGGCGTAGAGCTTCACGGCCGCGCCGGACGCCGGGCGGACGGCAGGATGGGATGTGACATGTACCGATTCCTGTTGCGGCCACGCTGGATCGCGGGGCACCTGGTGTTGATCGTGACCGTCGTGGCGTGCGTCAACCTCGGATTCTGGCAGCTGCGCCGCCTCGAGGAGCGTCGGGCCTACAACGCGCGGGTCACCGAGCGCCTCGCGGCGGCCCCGGTGGCGCTCGACGCGGCGCTGTCGGACGCCGGCGGCGCCGACGCGCTCGACTTCCGCCGCGTCGAGGTGGAGGGCACCTTCGTCGAGGGCCAGCAGCTGCTGACCGCGCCCCGCTCGTTCGATGGCCGCCCGGGCCAGCAGGTGCTCAGCGTCCTGGAGCCCGCCGGCGCCGACGGTCCGGCGGTGCTGGTCGACCGGGGCCACATCCCGTTCGACCGGGAGACGACGGGCGCGCCACCGGTGCCGGACGGGCGGGTGCGCCTGACGGGCGTCCTGCGCAGCGCCGAGCCCGGCGACGTCGGCGACGCCGAGCAGGTCGCGCGCGTCGTGCCGGCCCAGATCGCCGACCGCCTCGGGCGGCCACTCCGGGACGTGTTCCTGCAGCTGCGGGGGCAGGAGCCGACCCCGGCCGCCGGGGCGCCGCAGCCCACGCCGCTGCCCGAGCTGACCGAGGGCAGCCACCTGTCCTACGCGTTGCAGTGGTTCAGCTTCGCGGTGATCGCGCTGGTCGGCTATCCCGTCCTGCTGTGGCGGACGGCGCGCCAGGCGCCTGACGCGGACACGACATCGCAACACGAGCGTCGTCGTGACGACACCCACGCGTCGGTACGCTGAGGTGGCGCACCGCGCCGCCGGCCCCGCCCCGGCCCGCCCCGATCGGATCCCCCGGCCGTTGCGGGTCGAGAACTCCGGGGCCGTCAGACGTCGAGCGGAGCGAGAGGACTGATGTGAACGACAGCGAGGGCCAGCACGACCAGATCACCCACGTCCTGCTCGACATGGACGGGGTGCTGGTCCACGAGGAGCGCGCCATCGACGGTGCCGCGAAGTTCATCGCGGCGCTGCGCGAGTACGGGCTGCCCTTCATGGTGCTGACCAACAACTCGATCTACACGCCGCGCGATCTCAGCGCCCGGCTGGCGCGCTCGGGCATTGACGTGCCCGAGGAGCAGATCTGGACGTCGGCGCTCGCGACCGCCCGGTTCCTGCAGGACCAGCGTCCCGGCGGCACCGCGCACGTGGTCGGTGAGGCGGGCCTGACCACGGCGCTGCACGAGGTGGGCTACGTGATGGTCGAGAAGGAGCCGGAGTACGTGGTGCTCGGCGAGACGCGCAACTACAGCTTCAACGCGATCACCCAGGCGATCCAGCTGATCAACGACGGCGCGCGGTTCATCGCCACGAATCCCGACGCCAGCGGGCCGTCGCCGTCGGGCATGCTGCCGGCGACCGGGTCGGTGGCAGCGCTGATCACCAAGGCCACCGGCCGCAACCCCTACTTCGTGGGCAAGCCGAACCCGCTGATGATGCGCTCCGCGCTGAACGCCATGGATGCCCACTCCGAGAACACGGTGATGGTCGGCGACCGCATGGACACCGACGTCGTCGCGGGCCTCGAGGCGGGCATGCGCACCGTGCTGGTGCTCACGGGCTCGACCAGCCGCGACGAGATCGAGCGCTTCCCCTACCGGCCGTGGCAGGTCGCCGAGTCGGTCGGCCACCTCGAGCCCGGGATCCTCGCGCGCGGCTGACCGACGGGCGGCCGCGGCGCGCCGCGTGCCTCAGCTCTGCTGCTGCTGGCGCGTGGGCCGCGCGGTGGCGCCCGCGCGGGGGAACGACAGGACGACCGACGTGCCGGCGCCGGGCACCGAGTCGACCTCGAGCTTGCCGCCGTGGTGGTCGACCACCGAGCGGACGATCTCGAGTCCGATGCCGGTCCGGCCACCCTGCGCGGCGGGCCGGGGCCGCAGCCAGCGGATCAGCGGGCGGGGGCGGTCGTCGTCCGACATGCCGATCCCCGTGTCGCTGACGGTGAAGGCGACGTGCTCGCCGGTCTCCCGCACGCCGACGGTCACCTCGCCGCCGTCGGGAGTGAACTTCAGGGCGTTGTCCACGACGTTGGCCAGCGCGCGGTGCACCTGGGCCTCGTCGCCCAGCAGCGCGAGGCTGGCAGGCGGTTCGGCGAAGTTCAGGAGCAGCTGGCGGTCGGCGCGGACGTTGTTGGCGTAGCGGCGCAGGCCCTCCATCAGCGGCGCGACGGCGACCACCGAGAAGCTCGCCGTGGCGGCCCGCGACTCGACGCGCGACAGCGTGAGCAGGCCCTCGAGCACGGCGGTCAGGCGCTCGCTGTGGATCCGCACGATCCGCAACGCCCGGCGCTGCTCGGCGTCGAGGCGGCCCGAGGCGTCGTCACCCAGCCGCTCCAGCGACGATGCGATGAACTGCAGCGGGGTGCGCAGCTCGTCGGAGACTGAGGTGATGAAGTCGCGCTGCACGCGGTCGAGCGCGTCGAGGCGCGACAGCATCTCCTGCTCGCGACGCTGGGCGCTGGTGTGCTGGACGGCTGCGGCGAGCTCCCGCGCGATCGCGCGGACCAGCCGGTGCGACGCGTCGGGCCAGGTCCCCGGGCGCCCGGCGTTGACCACCACCGCGCCGAGCGGGGTCTTGCCGGTGTAGACGGGGGTGACGAGCACCGCGTGGATGCCGCGTGACAGCAGCGCCGCGTTCATCTCGCCGTCGTCGGAGAAGTCGTACTGCTCGACGTCGGCGATCGCGATCACATCGCCGTGCAGGATCGCGGCGTGGATCAGCTGGGCCTCGTCGAGCGCGTCCTCGTCGGCGTGGTGGACGATGTGCACCTCGCCGCTGGTGTCCCACACGGCGTGGGAGCAGTCGCCGAGCCCCGCGACGAGGGTGATGATGACCTCGGTGGCGGGCAGCGTGGAGGCCAGCTCGCGGACGGTGCGCTCGAGGACCGCGTCGAGCGACCGCGGCTGGCGCACCAGCTCGGCGATGCGGGTGATGTTGGCCTCCAGCGCGGCCTGCGTCTGGTGGCGCTCGTGCAGCACGCGCAGCTGGATCAGCAGGTCCGACAACGTGGCGCTGAGCTGGTGGATCTCGGGGACGCCGTCGACCTCGACCGACGTGGTCAGCTCACCGGCGCGGACGCGGCCGGCGACCCGGCCCAGCCGGGTCAGCGGGTCGGCCACGGACCGCAGGATCAGCAGCAGGCACAACCCGGTCGCGATGCCCACGCACGTCAGCAGCAACGTGGCCACCGGCCCGTGCGACTGCCCGCGCACCAGCAGCGTCGCGGCACCGAGCACCTGGGCGCCCGCCGCCACCCACACCAGCTGCCGCAGCGACACGGCCTGCCGCGCCGCGCGCCACAGGCCCCTCACCGCGCACCCGAAGGCGACGGGAGGCCCGGCCCGGTGGCCGTGGCGCCCACCCACGCGCCCACGGTGTCGCTCACCCGGTTCCGCCTGTTCGACTCGACGCTGCCGGTAGCTCCGGCTCTGCGGGGTCTGTCGGCCCACCCGCGGGGAGCTTGAGCGTCGGCGCCGCAGGACGACGGGGTGCTACAGGGACCGCGCCGCGCCGTCGCGTCGTGGATCGGCACCGCCGCCGCCGGCGGCGAGCACGCTGACGCCCCCGAAGTAGTGGTGGCGCTCGTCCCACCGCTGCACGGCGAACCCCGCCTGCTCGAGGCCCGCGACGCCCGCCTCCGGGTACCCCGGCTCGACGTGGGCGACGTCACCGACCGGGTGGAGCCGCGGTCGGTGGGTGGCCCGCATCGGCTCGACGCCCTCGAGCAGCACACCGGCCAGCACCTGCGCCAGCGCCGTGCGGATCCGCGAGCCGCCCGCGGCGCCGCCGGCGGCGGCCAGCACGCCCCGGTCGTCGAGGGCCAGGCTCGGGACCATCATGCTGTGCATCCGCTCGCCCGGGGGCGGGGTGCCCGACAGCAGCTCGGTCTCGCCGAGCATGCTGTTGAGGTGCAGGTCCAGGCCGGGCACGTAGTGGCCCGAGCCCAGGCCCAGGCTGGTGGTCACCACACAGGCGTTGCCCTGGGGGTCGACGACGGCCAGGTTCGTCGTGTCGCCGTGCCGGTCGTCGCCGGTGAAGGCGCGGGCGAACGCGGGTGCCCACCGGCGCGGGTCCCCCGCGACGGCCGCCGGGAGCCGCCCGAGCCCGGCCAGGAAGCCACCGAGGTCGTGGCGGGTGGTGACGCGGTGGGGGCCCAGCGCCGCACCCGCCGGCGCCGGCTGCACCGCCACCTCGTAGTCCGCGAGGTCGCGGCGGGTCAGCAGGCCGCCCCGCTCGGCCGACAGCGCCACGATCGCGTCGGCGATCGTGCCCTTGCGGAAGGTCTGGGGACCCTCGCTGGCCAGGAGGTCGAACGCCTCGGCGAGCCCGGGCTGGCGCAGCAGGTCGCCGGGGTCGAGCGGTCGGCCGCCGGGCGTGTAGATCGCGGCGCCGCGGTCCAGCCGCAGGCTCTCGAGCACCATGCGCATGGTCAGCGCGTGCTTCGGCGGCATGGGCACGCCCTCGAGCGCGAGCCGCCGGGCGGGGGCGAGCAGCGGGGCCCAGTCCATGCGGCCCCACCGGTCGTGCAGCTCGCCGCAGCCCTGCGCGACCCCCGGCACGGCGACGGTGCCCATGCCGATGTCGTAGGCGATGACCTGTGTGCCGAAGGCGATGTCGACGGCGTGGCGCTCGCCGTCGCCGCCCCGGCCGCCGATGCCGGGCACGGCGACGAAGAAGTCGATCAGGTGCGCCTCGCGGGCGGACGCGTCCCAGTGGGCGGCGAAGCCACCGCCGCCCAGGCCCGTCATCACGGTCTCGGCGACGCACGACGCGAAGGTCGCGGCGATCGCGGCGTCGGCGGCGCTGCCGCCGTCGCGCAGGATCGCCAGGCCGGCCTCGGCGGTCGCGGGGTGGCCGGCCGCCACACCCGGGGTGGGAGCAGTCATCATGGGTCCTCGTAGGCGCACGCCCGCGGGTCACCGACCGCGGGCCGTGCGGGTGCTCGGGCCCGGGGGCCCGGTGTGTGTGATAGGACGATAGTCCATGCGGTGCAGCAGCGATGAGGCTCCACGCGAGGGCGTGGATGCGCCCGTGCCCGGTCGTCGCCGGCGCGCCGGCGACGACGACGGGCCGTGCGCGACCCGGCCGGCGGGGAGCCGCCCATGACGACGAGCCGGCGCCTGCTCGAGCGCGTCCGCCGCTTCGAGGGGGCGATCGTGCCGCTGCTCGACGCGCTGGCGCGTGACGCCGGCCTGTCCATCGACGCGCGCCACGACGTGCTGGTCGACGCGTCGGCGCTGGTCGCCGGGCTGGTCGCCGCCGACGGCGTGGTGACCGACGCCGAGCTGCTGGCGATGATCACGTGCTTCGGTGAGCTCGATGATCCGCTGGTCGCCGCCGCCACCCCGATCGAGCGCCGCCGCACCATGCTGCTCGAGCAGGGCAGCGCCGGGCTGCGCCGGCCGTCGGCCCTGTTCAGCCTCCTGCGCGACGCCGACCTGCGCGACGGCGCCGGGCGCTCGCGGACCTACTACGAGCACGCCATGGCGGTCGCCCACGCGACGGTCGAGATCGACGGCTACACCGGTCGTCTGGAGCTGGCGGCCGTCGAGGAGCTGCGCGGCATGCTGCTGCGGCTCCTGCCCGCCGACGAGCGCCGCGGGCCGGCAGCCTCGGACGGCCCGCCCACCGACGCCGACCAGCCGGCGCCACCGATCGGGACGGTCGCCGAGCCCGGTCAGCAGCACCGGACGACCGGGGAGCTGTTCGCCGAGCTCGACGAGCTGGTAGGTCTCGAGCCCGTCAAGCGCGAGATCCGGCGCGTCGCGGACCTGCTGACCGTCGAGCGGCTGCGCCGCGAGCGGGACCTGCCGGTGGCGCCGCAGAGCCGCCACCTGGTGTTCACCGGCAACCCGGGTACCGGCAAGACGACCGTCGCCCGCCTGGTGGCCCAGCTCTACCGCGCGCTCGGGGTCGTCGAGCGGGGGCACCTGGTCGAGACCGACCGGGCCGGTCTGGTCGCGGGCTTCATCGGCCAGACCGCCACGCGGGTGACCGAGGTCGTCGACGCGGCGACCGACGGGGTGCTGTTGATCGACGAGGCCTACGCGCTGATCCGCGGCGACGACCGCGACTTCGGGCGCGAGGCGATCGACACGCTGGTCAAGCTGATGGAGGACCGGCGCGACCGCCTGGTGGTGATCGTGGCGGGCTACACGGCCGAGATGGACGCGTTCATCGGGTCGAACCCGGGGCTGCGGTCGCGCTTCCCGCGCGTCATCCACTTCCCGGACTACTCGGCCGACGAGCTGCTGCGCATCTTCGCCATGCTGGCCGAGGCCCACCACTACGAGCTGAGCGACGGCGCCCGCGAGCAGGTCCGCGCCCACTTCGCGACGGTGCCCCGGGGACCCGGGTTCGGCAACGGCCGCCTGGCCCGCAACCTGTTCGAGGAGGCGTGCGCGCAGCAGGCGAGCCGGCTGGTGCGCATCGAGGACGTCTCGCGCGACGACCTGGTCCGGCTGGTCGCCGAGGACATCCCCGATCCCGGGGCGATGGAGGCGGTGTCGGGCGGACGGTGACGCCCGCCCGCGCGGCGCCCGCGCCTCAGCCGTCCGCCGCCGCGGCCTCGATGCGGGTCAGCCGCCCGTCCTCGGTGGCCACGAAGACCGCGTCGTCGGTCGCCGTCATCGCGGTGACCGGCCCGTAGGGGGACGTCTCCCACAGCGACGCCCCGGTGCGCTGGCCGATGGCCTCGATGGTGCCGTCGGGGGCCGCGATGTAGGTGGCGGTGGGGCTGGTGGTGACCTCGGGCTGCAGCGCGCGGTCGGAGGTGATGCGCCACTGGCGCTGCCCGGAGGTGAAGTCCACGGACATGACCTCGTGGGTCCCCGCGACGATCACCCGGCTGTCGCGCACCGACACGATGCGGGCGTCGGCGTCACGCCGGTCGAGCGACGCGCACGCGCTCCACACGGGGCGCCCCGCGTCGGCGCCGTAGCGGCACAGCCGGCCGTCCTCGGTGAGCACCAGCAGCGCGCCGGCCAGCGCGGTCAGCGTGGCGGGGCGCGCGCCGTCGACCGCCACGCGCCACCGGGGCCGCCGCGCGACGGTGTCGAACGCGGTGACCATCTCGCCCTGCATGACGTACAGCGTCCGCTGGCCCTCCTCGCTGCCGTCGAAGGCGACCGCGACCGGCCCGTCGTCGGTGGCGCCCTCCGGGTCGCCGTCGATCGACCAGCCGACCTCGCCCGTGCCCGGGTCGACCGCGTGCACGCTCGCCGCGCCTTCGGTCAGCGCGACGCCGAACATGCGGCCCCGGCCGGTCACGACGGCGGCCAGCTCCGGCAGACCGGTGGCCGACGACCGCCACCGCACGTCGCCCGTGGTGCGGTCGACACCGACGTAGCCACCGCCCACATGTGCGATGGCCATGTCGCCGAGCGTCGACAGGCCGGTGATCTCCCCGTCGAGGGGGGTGCGCCAGCGCTCCTGCGCGGTCGCCTGGTCGAGGTCGAGCAGCTCGTCGCCGACGACCGCGACGAGCTCGTCCTCGAACGCCGCCAGGTGCGACAGCGGCGCGTCCCGGTTGACCTGTTCGCGCCACGACGCCTGCACCTCGGTGGTGGCCGCGGCGTCCACCGCCCCGCCGGCGGCCTCGGCAGCCGGTGCGATCAGCCGGCGTCCGGTCACCACGGCGGCCACGACCACGAGCACGAGCAGGCCTGCGAGCAGCGCCCACCGCAGCGGGCCGGACGGCAGCAGCCCGGCGCGTCGCACCCGTGTACCCGTGGTGGCGCCCGTGACGCGCGGATCGGGTCGGACCGGACGCTGCGGGCCGGTCGACGTGGCCGAGTCGGGGAGCCAGTCCACGTCCTTCAGCGACCTGCCCGTCAGCCCGGACCCGGTGGCCTGCCGGCCGTCGGACCAGGCCACGTGGTCGTCGCCGTGCGCCACGCGCCCGCCCGTGGGCTCGGCGGGGCCGGTGTCGTCGGTGATGTCGATCTGGTGGTGGACCTGCGGCGTCCCGTCGGCCTGGTCCATCCAGCTCCAGGACCGGCCGGCGCCGCCACCGATCGCGTCGGCGAGCGCGAGGCTGGTGGGGAAGCGCTCCGCGGGATCCTTGGCCAACGCCCGGCGCAGGCCGGCGACGATCTGCGGGTCCAGCGCGCCCGCGTGCAGGATGCCGTCGTCGGGGGCGGTCAGGAGGTGCGCGTGGACCAGGTCGTCGAGGGTCCGGGGAGCGAACGGCGGCACACCGGTGAGGCAGTGCAGCGTCAGGCATGCCAGCGCGTACTGGTCGGAGCGCTCGGACGGGGGCTCGCCACGCAGCTGCTCGGGCGCCAGGTAGCGCAGGTCGTCGGGCGGGGGCAGCTCGCCGATCGCCGCCAGCTCGTCGGCGCCGGGCAGCACCGTGCCGTGGCCGCGCAGCGCCACGAACGGCGCAGCCGGCGCCCGGCTGCGGTCGTTGAGCCAGACCGTCAGGGGGGTGACGGCCCCGTGGACCACACCCGCCGAGTTGAGCATGTCCAGCGCGTCGGCCAGCTCGGTGCACACCGCGAGGGCCTCGGGCATCGGCAGCGGCCGGCCGTCCCGCAGGGCGGTGGCCAGCGCCCGGCCCTCCACCGCGTTGCTGACGATGTACAGCCGGTCGTCGGCCTCGCCGATCTCGCGGATCGTGGGGATGACCGGGTGCCGGATGGCCGCGACCGCCTCGACGCTCGCGCGGAAGTGCTCGATGGCCTCCAGCGACGCCGGCGGGTCGTTGAGGATCTCGAGCATCACCGGATAGCCGTCACGGGCGCGGGAGGCGAGGTAGGTCGAGGTGACCAGGCTCGTCTCGAGCAGCTCGTGCACGACGTAGCCCGGGATCGCGTCAAGGCGCAACGCTGTCATCGTGGTTCGCTCACACCCAGACCCTCGCCGGCGCTCGACGCGTGCAGCCTACTTGATGACCACCGGCGCTGCGAACGTTGCGTCCAGCTGTGCCTACGCTGTGTGATCACAACGGCGCTCCGCGCGCTGGTCGGCGACCGACCGCGGCATGGCTAGGCTGCACGCATGCTGTGGCGACGACTGCTGGCGCTCGTGTGCGCCGTGCTGCTGGTCGCCGGGGCCGCGCACCTGCGCGCCCGCCTGTTCCCGGACGCGGCCGGGGGCCTCGGCGTGGACGCGCCGCGCATCGTGTGCGTGACGGAGCTCGCCGAGGCGTGCGGGCAGCTCGATCTGCCGGCGGCGTCGATCGTGGACGCGGACGCCGCCGCGACGGTCGCCCGGCTCGCCGACCCCGACCCGGGCATCGACGTGTGGGTCACGGTCGCGCCGTGGCCCGAGCTCGCCGCGGACGGGAGGGCGGCGGCCGGCCGGACCGCGCTGCCCTCGACGACCAGCGCGGTGCAGGCGCGGTCGCCGCTGCTCCTGGCGGGCCTCGCCGATCGCCTGGCGGCGCTCGAACCCACCTGCGAGGGCGGCGCGGTGAGCTGGCGCTGCGTCGGTGACCACGTGGACGACCCCTGGACCGAGGTGGGTGGCGAGGCCGCCTGGGGTCGCGTGCGGGTCGGCCTCGACCCGCCGTCGACGTCGGTGGTCGGTCTGCTGACCCTGGCCGCGGCCACGACCAGCTGGGCCGACGGGGCGCCGCTGGACGACCGGGTGCTGGGCGACCCCGCCACGTTCGCATGGCTGTCGGACCTCGCACAGGGCAGCGAGGTCGGCGGCGGGGTGGGCGCGCTCGAGCGCATGCTGGTGTTCCAGGGGACCGAGTACGCGTTCACCAGTGCGCTGGAGGCCACCGCCCGACCCCTGCTGCGCCGGTCGCAGGCGGGGTCCCCGTCCGTCACCGCCCGGCGCGGCGACCCGGTCGTGACCGCCGACGTGGTGGTGGTGGGCTACGGCGACGTCGACGCCGACGGGGTCGCCGCGTTCGCCCGGCAGGTCCGCCCCGCGCTCCGGGCCACCGGCTGGCGCGTGGCAGGCTCCGACGCGGCGGCGTCGGAGCCCGCCGGTGGGGCTCTGCCGGCCGATGACGGGCTGCCGTCCGCCGGCGTGCTCGAGGAGCTGCGACGGACGTGGGTGGAGGTGTCGGGTGGATAGGCAGCGGCGAACGGTCCGGCGACGGCGACGGCGACGGCTACGGCGACGCGACGATCGTCCGGTGAGCGCCCGCGTCACCGCGTTGCTGGCGGTGGCCTGCCTCGTGCTGGCGGCCTGCACCGGTGCCGACGGGACCGGTGCCGAAGGCGCATCGGCCGGCGCCGACGGCGTGGCGCTCGGCGACCCCGGTGACTGCATCGTCGTCGACATGGCGGTCAGCTCCGAGAAGATCGACCTGCTGACCGACCTCGCCCGCGAGTTCAACGGCTCCGACCGGGCCGAGGTCGACGGCCGCTGCGTGTTCGTCCGGCCGGCGTCGAAGGCGTCCGGAGCGGCCACCCAGCTGCTGGCCGAGGGCTGGCCCGACGAGCGCGTCGAGGGCCCGCGCCCCGTGATCTGGTCGCCGGCGTCGAGCGCCTGGGGCGGGGTGCTCAACCAGCTGCGCGCACGGCAGGGTCAACCGGCGATGGTCGGCGAGGGCCGTCCGTTCATGCTGTCGCCGCTGGTCATCGCGATGCCCGAGCCGATGGCGCAGGCGCTCGGGTGGCCCGACGAGGCGATCGGCTGGGCGGACATCCTCGAGCTGGCCCGCTCCGACGCGGGCTGGGCCGCCCACGGCCACCCCGAGTGGGGCCCGTTCCGCCTCGGCAAGACCAACCCCAACTACTCGACGTCCGGGCTGTCGGCGCTGATCGCACAGACCTACGCGGCGACGGGGTCGACCGACGAGCTGACGACCGAGGACCTCGCGCGGCCCGAGGTGCAGCGGTTCGCCAGCGACATCGAGTCGGCCGTCGTCCACTACGGCGACACCACGCTGACCTTCCTCAACAACCTGGCGCGCAACGACGCCCGGGGCACCGCGCTGACCTACGCGTCGGCCGTCGCCGTCGAGGAGGTCAGCCTCATCAACTACAACCAGGGCAACCCCGATGGCGTGCGCCAACCGGGCGAGGAGCTGCGCGAGCCCAGGGTGCCGCTGGTGGCGATCTACCCCGAGGAGGGGACGCTGTTCAGCGACAACCCGTTCTTCGTGGTCGACGCCGACTGGGTGACCGACGCCCAGCGCACCGCAGCGGGGCTGTTCGAGGAGTTCGTGCAGCGCCCGGCCAACCAGGAGCGCGTGCTGGCCTTCGGCTTCCGGCCGGGCAACCCCGAGGTCGCGGTGGGCGCGCCGATCACGCCGGCCAACGGCGCGGACCCCGGCCAGCCGCAGACGACCCTCGACGTGCCCGACCCGCCGGTGCTGGTCGACCTCCTGGAGCGCTGGGACGCCCAGCGCAAGGGCGCCCGGGTGCTGCTGGTGCTCGACGTGTCCGGCTCGATGGGCGAACCGGCGGGGGAGGGCGACCGGACGAAGCTGGAGCTGGCGGTGGCCGCGGCGTCCGACAGCCTCGAGCAGTTCCAGGACCGCGACGAGGTCGGCCTGCGGATCTTCTCGACCGACCTGGAGGGCGAGGGCTCCGGGACCGACTCGCTCGACCTGCTGCCGGTGGCGCCCATCGGCGGTCGTCGCGACCAGCTGCGGGAGCGCCTGGCCGGGCTGACGCCCGTGTTCGGCACGCCGCTGTACGACGTGACCGCCGACGCCTACGGGCAGATGGTCGACGAGTACGACGACGAGCGCATCAACGCGGTGGTGCTGCTGACCGACGGGCGCAACGACGACCCCGACGGGCAGCTCGACCTCGCGGCGCTGCTCGACCAGCTCACCGCGGGCTCCGAGGGCCGCTCGTCGCAGCCCGTGCGGGTGTTCCCGATCGCCTACGGGCGTGACGCCGACCTGGCGACGCTGTCGCGGATCGCCGACGCGACCGACGCGGCCGTCTACGACGCCAGTGACGCCGCGTCGATCGACAAGGTGTTCGCGGCCGTCATCTCCAACTTCTGACCGCACGCCCGCGCGCGGGCACACTGGGCGTCGAGGGCCCGCCGGGGCGGTGGGCCGCCGGAGAGGTGCCCACAGCGATGCCGCCACCACAGCGCCTGCGCCGCCCGGCGCGGCGCCGCAGCTTCCGCGACCGCTTCTTCACCCGCCAGACCGCCGAGGCGATCACCGCGCCCTCGTCGATCCTGGTGGCGGGCGTCGGCACGGCGGCCGCCGTGCTGGCGGGCCTGCCCGTCGTCGCCGTGGGCGCGGTCGGTGCGGCCGCCTACGCGGGGTGGGTGGCGGTCCGCATGCCCCGTGCCGTGCCGCCCGGCGAAGGCGACATCGACCCGCGCGCGCTGCGCGACCCCTGGCGCCAGCACGTCCGCGATGCGCTCGAGGCCGAGCAGCGCTTCCTCGGGGCCGTCGAGGCGACGCCCGCCGGACCGCTGCGCGACCGCCTGGACGACATGGCCGAGCGGGTCGCCGACGCGGTGGGGGAGTGCTGGCGCATCGCGAACCGCGGCGAGCAGCTCGAGCTGGCGCTGGGCCGGCTGGGTCCCGTGTCGCGGCTGGAGCGCGAGCTGGCCGCGGCCCGCGACGACGACGTGCGACGCTCGGTCCAGGCCCAGATCGACACCTACCGGCGCGTCGAGATCACCGCCGTCGACACCCGCCGTCGGCTGCACCTGCTCGACGCGCGCCTCGACGAGAGCGTCGCGCGGGCCGTCGAGGTCGGACTGCGCGCGGGCGACCCCATCGAGATCGGGGCGCTCGACGACGACGTCGAGTCGCTGGTCACCGAGATGGAGGCGCTGCGCCGCGGCCTCGACGAGACCGCCGGGCGTGCCGTCGGCGCGTGACGGGGTCGCCGCGCCGCCGTCTAAGCTGGCCCGCAGCACCGTTGCTCGCACCCACGAAGGTCCCATCACATGTTCAGACGCTTTTGGAACTACCTGCGGGCGCTGTTGACCGGCAAGTTCGAAGAGGTCGCCGACCCGAAGATCCAGATCGAGCAGGCGATCGCCGAGGCGCGCACCCAGCACCGGCGGCTGCGGGAGACGGCGGCCAGCGTCATCGCCAACCAGAAGAAGGCCCAGATGGACCTCGACCGCGCGCTCGAGGACCTCGAGAAGCTGAACCGCAACACCCAGCAGGCCGTGCTGATGGCGTCGGAGGCCGAGCAGAGTGGTGACACCACCCGGACGGTCGAGCTGACGCAGACGGCGGAGGCCTTCGCCAACCAGCTGATCGCCAAGGAGCAGGAGGTCGACACGCTGCGGGCCATGGTGATGCAGTCCACGCAGGCCACCGAGCAGGCCAAGGCCGCCGTGACCCAGAACGCCCAGCAGCTGCAGGCCAGGGTGGCCGAACGCCAGAAGCTGCTCAGCCAGCTCGACCAGGCGAAGATGGCCGAGCAGATGAACCGCGCGATGGAGTCGATGAGCGCGGAGGTCGGCCAGGACGTGCCGACGCTCGACGAGGTCCGCTCCAAGATCGAGACGCGGTTGGCGCGGGCGCAGGGCACCACCGAGCTGCAGCAGGAGTCGGTGCAGGGCCGGATGCTCGAGGTCGAGCAGGCGTCGGCCGCCAGCCAGGCGTCGGCACGGCTGTCGGAGATCCGCTCCAAGCTGGGGCTGGAGGCGCCGGCGACGTCGGCGACATCGACGCCGGACGCGGCAGAGGCCCCCGCCGCGCCGGCCCCGAGCCCACGGCCCGCGCCCGCACCGTCGTCGGAGGCCACCGCGGACAGCGGGAGCGAGAGCAGCGACCAGGGGGGCTGAGCCACAAGTGGTCGCAGCGGACCTCGAGGCCGTCGAGGGGGCCCTGCTGGGGGCGCTGGTCGGTGACTGCCTCGGTGCGCCCTACGAGGGGCGCGGGCCCGTCGACCACGCCGGTGCGCGCGAGCGGGTCGAGCGGGCCACGGCACGGTCCCGCCTGCGCTACACCGACGACACGCAACTGCTCCTCGCGCTCGGCGGGCACCTGCTGGACGAGCCACTGGTCGACCCTGCGGCGCTGGCCCGCGCGATCCTCGCGCGCTACGACGACCGGCGGGGGTACGGCGCCGGCATGCGTCGGCTGGTGCGGTTGTGGCAGCGCGGGCGCGACGTGGCGTCGGCGGCGACGGCCGTCTTCCCCGACGGATCGCTGGGCAACGGCGCGGCGATGCGCGTCGCCGCCGTCGGGGTGCGCTGGGCCGGCGACGCGGCCCGGGTCGACGAGGCCGCTGCCCGCTCGGCGCGGGTGACCCACGTCCATCCGGTGGGGGTCGACGGCGCTGTCGTGCAGGCGCGGGCCGTGGCGCGGGCCGCGTGGCACCGGCACTTCGGCCCGGACGACGTCGCCGCGCTCGCCCCCGCCACCGCGGAGCTGCAGACCGGCGTCGCGGCCGCGGCGCGGCTGCCGGCCGACGCGCCGCCGCCCGCGGCGGCCGATGCCCTCGGCACCGCCGTCGTGGCCCACCTGTCGGTCCCCGCGGCCCTGTGGTGCGCGGCCACGGGCCGCGACGTCGTCGACACCGTCGCCCGGGCGCTGGCGCTCGGTGGGGACACCGACACCATCGCGGCCATGGCGGGCGCCATCCGCGGTGCCGCCGATGGCGCGTCGACCGTGCCGCCCGCGTGGACCGGGGTGTGCGAGGGCCACGACGAGGTCGTGACCCTCGCGCGTGCCCTGCACGCCGCCGCCGGAGGCACCTGAGCGTGGCCGCGGGGGGAGCGGCACGGCCTCGCTCCGGCGGACGTCGGTGGATGGTCGCGCTGCTCGTCGTGCTCGTGCTGGCCGCGGCGGTCGTCGGCGTCCTGCTCCTGATCGCCACGTCGGGGGTCGCGCCCGCGGCGCCGGCGCGGTCGACGGCGTCCGCGCCGGCGGCGCCGCGCGAGACCGTCGAGCGGATCCTCGAGCGCGCCGACCGCAACGCGGACGGCTCGCTGTCGGTCGAGGTGACCGAGCGGGAGACGACGGCGCTGGTCCGCGCCGGCCTGGCCCGGACGGGTGCGCCCGCGATCGAGGATCTACGGGTGGACCTGGTCCAGGCCGCGGGCGATGCGGCCGGCACGATGGTGCTCGACGGCCGGCTCGAGGCGCGGGGACTGCCGGTGCAGGCCGTCGTCGACCTGGCCGTGCTCGACGGCCGCATCCGGCCGACGGTCCGCGAGGCGCGCGTCGGGCCGCTGCCGCTGTCGGGCGGCGTGCGCGACGACCTCAACCGGGAGCTCGCGGCGCGCAGCCAGCTGATCGACGCGGGGCTGGTCGTCGAGGACCTGCGCACCACCGAGCGGGGGCTCGTCCTGCGCGGCCGCGGCCGCTGACCCCGCCCGCCCACCGCCCGAGCGTCCAGGTGGGGGTCGACCTGTGCGACGGTCGGCACCCTGCTCCAGCGCGCCGGCGGTGGCCGGCTACGGGCAGGTGCGTGCGGCGATCAGGTCGACGGCGTCGGACAGCCGGCCCGATCCGGCGTAGGCGAGTCGCTGGCGCGCGGCGCCCGAGCCCTCGCACAGCGACCGGTCGATCAGCTCGGTGACCTGCTCGCGGTCACCGTCGACGACGAACGCGTCGTCGAGCTCGCGCAGCAGGTCGTGGTAGAGCTCCCGCGGCGGCTGGAGGATCCGGCGGACCGGATCGAACAGCTGATCCTCGATGCCGAAGCGGGCCGCCCGCCACTTGGCGGCACGCAGCAGCTCGGGGCGGACCGCCGGGGCCGGCACCCCGGCGCGGACCCGCTCGCGGCAGGTGCGCACCAGGGCGCGGCACAACCCGGCCTGCAGCACGGCCTCGTCGACCGACAGGCACACGTCGGAGACCCGGAACTCCAGCGTGGGGTGCTCGACCGACAGTCGGGCGTCCCAGTAGACCTGGCCGAGGTCGAGGATCGCACCGGAGTCGGCGAGCATCCGGGTGATCGCGTCGTACTCCGCGGCGTCGGCGAACGCCTCGGGCAGGGCCGCCGACGGCCAGCGCCCCCACAGGACGCTGCGGTAGCTCGCGAAGCCGGTGTCGCGCTCGTCCCAGAACGGGGAGTTCGCGCTGAGCGCCAGCAGGAACGGCAGGTAGGCACGGACGTGGTTGAGCACGGCGACCGCCTCGTCGCGGTCGGGCATGCCCACGTGCACGTGCATGCCGCAGGCCATCATCTCGCGGCTGACCTGCTGGTGGACCTGCTCGATGCGGCGGTACCGCGGGGTGGGGGTGATCTGCTGCAGCCGGCTGCGGGCCAGCGGCATGGTGCCGGCGGCCAGCACGCGCAGGTCGTGCTCGGCGGCCGTCGCGCACAGCTCGCGCCGCAGCGCGATCAGCTGGTCGCGGACCTCGTCGAGGGTCGAGCAGACCACGGTGCCGGTCTCGACCATCGACAGGTAGATCTCGCTGTCGAACTGCTCGTCGCCGAAGCCGTGGGCGTCGATGCCGTCGAGGACCACGTCGCTGCGGTGCGACAGCATCCGCGACGCGGCATCGGCGACGTGGAACTCCTCCTCGACGCCGATCGTCAGCTCGTCATCCACCGGGGGCCAGCCTGCCCCCGTGGGTGACGTCCTAGTCCGGCGCGATCGTCGACAGCGTGTCGTTCGTCAGCAGCCGCCGGATGGTCTCGGCGAACACGGCGACCCCGACGGGCAGGCTCGACTCGTCGAGGTCGAAGTGCGAGCTGTGGTGGGCCGCCGTGATGCCCCGCGAGGGGTTGCCGACGCCCAGGCGGAACATGCACACGGGGATGCCGGTGCTGCCGAACTCGAAGAAGTCCTCTGCGCCCATCGACGGGTGCTCCTCGATGGTCACGCAGTCGTCGCCGCAGATCGACCGGGCGGCGCGCTCGACCACGCGGGTCAGCGACGTGTCGTTGTAGCCGGCGGGGTAGCCGTTGCTGATCGACACGGTCGCCGAGGTGCGGTTGGCCGCCGCCACCGCGTGGGCCATCTGCTGGATGCGCTCGACCAGGTACTCCCGCGTGTCGGGGTACAGCGAGCGCATGGTCGCCTCCAGCGTCACGCTCGACGCGATGACGTTGTGGCGCGTGCCGCCGTGGATCGACCCGAACGTGATGACCGCCGGCTTCAGCGGATCGATCTCGCGGGTGACGATCTGCTGGGCGGTGGTCACGAAGGTCGCCGCCACGGGCACCGGGTCGATGGCGCGGTCCGGGTGCGCGGCATGGCCGTCGATGCCGTGGATGGTGACCGTGACGTCGTCGACGGCGGCGGTGACGGGGCCGCTCCGGAGGCCCACCACGCCCGCCGGGTGGTTGCTGGCGGTGTGCAACGCGATGATCGCGTCGGGGACGGGGTCGTCGAGCACGCCGGCGGCGACCATCGGTTCGGCGCCCCCGCCGCCCTCCTCGGCCGGCTGGAAGTACAGCACCACGGTGCCAGGCAGCTCGGCCTGGCCTGCGAGCAGTTCGGCGAGTCCGAGCACCGTCGCGACGTGGGCGTCGTGGCCGCAGGCGTGGGAGACGCCCTCGTTCTCGGAGCGGTACCCGTCCCGCCCCGGCGCCTCGGTGACGGGCAGGGCGTCCATGTCGGCGCGCACGCCGATGCAGCCCTCGCCCCGGCCCTCGATGACGGCGACGACGCCGGTCCCCACCACCCGGCGGTGCTCGATCCCGAGGTTCGACAGGACCGACTCGATGTAGGCGGCGGTGCGGTGCTCGCACCAGGCCAGCTCCGGGTGGCGGTGCAGCTGCCGGCGGTGGCGGATCAGGGTCTCACGCAGGGCTACCGCGTGGTCGTGGATCATCGACGGCGTCCACGTCGACGAGGGCAGCAGCGTTCTGATTCCACTCCGAGAGGCAGGATCCACCATGGCGCGCAACGCTATCCCGTCGACGACAAATCTGCGAACCAGTGCCACGGTGTCGAGAGCGGCACCGCGTCCGCACTGATACGTACCCGTACGGTATCACGTTGCGTAGTGTGATGATCCGGACGCTCAGAGACGATCCTGCCGCGACTGCGTGGCCGCGCGACAACACGATCACACAGCGTAGCGTCACCGTTCTGTCGGGAGGGTGCGGCCGCTGCGCGACAGGGCGGTCAGCGGGTGCCGCGGGCCGGGCGGCGACCTCGGCCCTGCACCGCCTCGCCCCTGCGCGCGGTCGCGCGCCGCCGCACGTGGAGCAGCACCAGCATGTTCAGCGAGTGCATGGCGCCGAGGCTCAGCAGCAGCAGCCCGAACTGGCCGACCGCCGAGCGCAGCGCCATGAGCGTGGTCGCGCCCGGATCGATGCGCAGCAGCAGCAGGGCGTAGCCGAGGGTGAACACCAGGAAGCCGGTCACGAGCAGCCGGCTGACCGCATCGGCCAGATCGTTGTTCTCGCGGAACACGTCGCCGAGGAAGATGCGCCCGTCGCGGGTGAGCAGCAGGCCGAGCCACGAGATCAGCGCGACCGCCAGGGCGACGTAGAGCACGTACACGACGACCGCGCCGGTCACCCGGTGCCTCCGCGGAGCCTGGGCGCCGCCATCACTCACCGCGCCGTTGTCGCGCCTGCTCGCTGGGGGGAGCCTCGGCGTCCGGCGGGTTCGGCGGTGAGCGGCGCCGCGACGACGACGCCCGGCGGCTGGCCCGGTCGACCTCCTCCTCCTCGACGCGCGAGCGGCGGAAGCGCAGGAAGATCAGCGTGTTGAGCAGGTGGATCAGCCCCAGGCTGACCAGCAGGATCCCGAGGCGCTGCACCAGGAACTGCAGCGCGTCGATGCCGGTCATCTCACCCTCGACCCGCAGCAGCAGGAACGCGTAGCCCAGGGTGAACAGCGCGAAGCCGATGACGAGCAGGCGGCTGGTCGCCTGGGCCAGCAGCGGCTGCTGGTCGTCGCGCTGGCGCAGCAGCTCCAGGCCGTTGCGGTACAGCGTGCTGGCCAGCCAGACCGTCATGCTGACGGCGACGACGATGTAGATCACCGAGACCCGCACCGCGTTGCCCACTGACCACCTCCGCTGCGTCGCCGTCGCCCTTGTGCCGGTGGGCCCTGCCCCGCTCGCCGGTCGCGGACCTGCCCGGTGGCGCCCTGCGGCGCCGTCACCGGCGGACGGGCACGAACCTACCGCGTCACACCCGGCCATCCGGCCCACCACGGGCCAGCGTCCCCCAGTTTGGGCGCGCCTGCCACGGGAATGCAGCGGACGGCGCGGAGGGAGGCGAGATGGACGTGTGGATCACCGTGGTGGTGGTCGTGGTCCTGCTCCTGGTCGCGGTCGCGGTGTACCTCCGGAGCCGGTCCCGACGCTCGTCGACCGACCAGCACCTCGAGCGCCGGTCCGGGAGCGGGCACGACCGCGTGGTCGAACGTGCGTCCGACCGCGGCGAGACGGAGCACGAGGTCGAGCACCGCGTCGAACGCCACGAACGGCCGGACGTCGCCGAGCTGTCGCCGGAGCAGCGCGAGCGGTACGCCGAGCAGTGGCTCGACATCCAGCGGCGCTTCGTCGACGACCCCGAAGGGACCCTGGGCGACGCCGACCGGCTGATCACCCAGGCGATGCGGGAGCGTGGCCATCCCACCGAAGACCACGACCGGGAGGTCGACCACGCCGGCATGCTCGACGCGTACCGCGCGGCCCACCAGATCGCCGACCGCCACGAGCGCGGCGGCGCCTCGACCGACGACCTGCGTCGGGCGATGCAGCACTACCGGACGGTGTTCGAGGACATCGTCGAGACCCGCACCACCAGGTGGAGCGGACAGGCATGAGCTGGGACGGGACCCAGGTCCGTCCCGGGGGCGCGGTAGGCCGGCCGGTCCCCAACGTCGGGATCGGGGCGGTGCCGCGCCCCGCCCGTGGGTCGAGTTCGTCACGGATGGCGCCCGAAGTCGACCCAGTCGTGTGGGGGCGCGGGTTGTGGGTCGAGTTCG